>NZ_JAQVZX010000048.1 GCF_028707975.1 Syntrophomonas sp. | reverse complement strand
TACAGAAGGAATTTTCTCATCTGGTTTTAATATGCCGCAGATGATCAATTTTTTCAGTCCATCTCGAACCTGCTTGAAAATTGGTCTGGGATCTTTCAAATCTATACTTATAATAATAATCACCTCCTACTGCAAAATAAAAAATTCGCGTGTACCATGTGTACTATATTGCATAATACACACAAAGCATTTTTATGTCAAGCGAAAGCAAAAAACCCAGGGTCCCCTCATTGCAACTGTACGTTATTTGCAATGAGGGTTCATTTTTTTGTATAATCTGGTTAGATAAAATACGGAAAGATTTATGGATATGACCAAACGAGAAAAATTGATTGAAAGGCTACTGCAAAGGTCTTCTAATTTTGAATATGATGAAGCAAGAACCCTGCTTCCCAGGCTTGGCTACTCTGAAGAAACCCGTCGGTTTAGTGCTTCTACTTGACAAAAAGTGAAAATAATGTAACAATAATAACAGTCTTTACACCACAAGGAAAACTAAAGCAGTGCTCCTGTTGCTCGGACAGGGGCATTTTATTTTGGCAGAAAGGAGGGAAAAAACATGTCAACTTTTATATTAGATTCATTAATAATCTTTGGCTTAAACCTGTTTAGCACTTGTATGGGAAACTTAAAAACATCCTTCCTGGCGCAAAAGACGATCAAGCCTGTTTATGTAATTACTTTTATCGATGCCCTGGTATTTGTTTATGCTTTCAAGTTGATTGCGACTTCTTCCGGTTACGGATATATACTGGCCTTTGCTTTAGGCAGGTTGTCCGGAGTATTTTTGGCCAATAAAATTGAAAAGAAGCTGGCGTTTGGCCTGCTTGAAATAGATGTTTATAAACATCCCGAAGAAGGCAAGATTTTGGCGGACAACCTGCGAGAGCAGGGATATTCAATAACCACTACCCTGGGCTATGGTATGGGGGGCAAGGAACGATTGGTGCTGACCGCAATCCTGCCGCGCAAGCAGTTCCCTGACTTCTATGAAATAATGGAGCAGGACGGCAAGGTGAACATGTCAGTTAAATCCATAACTAAAACATACGGCAAAGTAGGTAGCATTAATGTGCTGGCAGAATAGGATGTGTTGCGGTTAGGCTAGCAGGCCTTCGATAATCATGGATATTACCAAATTTTCATTGAGCTAAGAAAAATTCGTTCAAATTAAAAGGATATACTGGCTGTTTGTCGGGACAAGGGAGCTGTCCCCTCTATCTCCAAGGAATAGTCATTATACAGAAATATTGTTAGGAAATATTTTTTTAATCCACATTGCAATCTCAAAATTTACCAATAACAATACCCGCATGGCAAAAAAATCTGTCATGCGGGTTTGCTGTCACTATGTCCCTCCCCATTTAAACTGGTTATAATAGCACTTTCTAGAAGTCCTTGAGGGCTTCCTCCGCGGTGGCAAAGATGGTAAAAATGCCGGTAAATCCTGCGATATCAAACACTTCTTTGACATTGTCAGTCAGTGCTGACAGCAGCACTTTGCCCCCGGCTGTTTTGCTCTTCTTGGCGGCCATTAATAAAACCCGCAGCCCGGCGCTGCTTATGTAATCCATTCCGGAAAAATCCAGCAGGAAGTTTTTCTCCCCGGTCTCCATCAAGGATAAGAGCTTTTTCTCCAGCATTCCGGAAGTGCTGGAATCCAATCTTCCTTCAAGCATTATGAGCGTGGCGTTGTTTTTTTTCGCTTCTTTGATATCCACTGTATATCCTCCTCCATTTAACAGTTATGTTAGTTTAAACTTTTCCTCATAAGCAGAATATTCTGCCCGTTTTCCCGCCGGTACTCAATCTCATCAATCATCTGCCGGACCAGGTGAATCCCCAGGCCGCCGATGGGTCGTTCGTCGATATCCTGCTTGATATCCGGGGCCTTAACCTCCAGCGGGTTAAAAGCCAGGCCATCGTCACGAATCTCGATCTGCAACTCCTTCTCCCCCTCCGGTACCAGCCGCAGCAGGATCTCATGTTCCCCACCTTCAGGATAAGCGTAAGTGATAGTGTTGGTCAGTAATTCATCCAGGGCCAGGTTGAGTTGAAAGAGGGCTTTTCCCGGAATCCCGTTTTCCTTTCCCCAGAGCTCTATTGCCTCTGCCAGTAATCGAATCTCTTCCAGCTCATTTTTCAAACGATATTCCATTTACTTTCCCCCTGTAAATTGCAGAACCAGTATGGTAATATCATCGGACTGCTTGGCTTCCTGCACAAACTCACGGGTAGTGCGCATAATGGCTTCCACCTCTTCGCGGGCAGTATGGTTGGTGAGTCCCACCAGGATTTTTTCTAGTCTTTCTTCCCCGAAGAGTTTTCCGCTTTCATTCATGGCTTCGGTTACGCCATCCGTATACATCACCAGACTGTCTCCGGGATTCAATTTCACTCTGGCCTGGTTATAAGGTATTTCTTCCATAACCCCCAGGGCCATTCCTGCCATGCGGGGCAGCATTTTTATTGTTCCCTCTTTACGAAGTATATAAGGCAGGTTATGCCCTCCATTGCTATAAACGATTTCGCCGCTGGAAATGGTTAATATCCCCAGGAATTCAGTCACAAACATCCCCGAATCATTATCTGCACAGAGCTCGTTGTTTACCGCATAGAGGATCTCATCCGGTTCCAGCCGGATATCCGCCTTGGCCTTGATCAGCGTCTTGGTAACCGCCATAAACAGGGATGCTGGAACTCCTTTACCTGACACATCGCCAATGGTGAAACAGAGATGATCATTATCCAGGAGGAAATAGTCATAGAGATCTCCTCCTACTTCCTTGGCCGGTTCCAGAACAGCAAAGAGGTCAAATTCCAGCCGTTCGGGAAAAGGCGGGAAGATTTTGGGAATAATACTCATCTGAATCTCGCGGGCCACGGTCAGCTCGCTTTCAATTAATTCTTTTTGTTCTTGTGTTTCTTTTTCCCGGACCAGGTTATGAATTATAAAAACAAAAATTCCCATCCCCAGGGCGTTGGTACAGATCATCGGCAGGCTCACGTTTTTAATGATTACATAGATTTGATCGAAGGGTTTTACCATTAGTAGATTCAAGCCCATATGAAAAGCTTCAAAAAAGGCCATGAATATGACCGCTCCCTGGATAGTGATGAATTCTCTTTTATGGAATTGATTAATCAAGCCCCCGGCCAGCCCGGCCAGAACGGTAGCTGCGGAACAGGGCAGGGCCGTAAGCCCACCCAAACTGTAACGATGCATTCCACCGATCAATCCGGCACCAAAACCTACCAGAGGACCCCCTACTAGTCCGGCAATTGCAGGACCCAGATCGCGGATATTGGCAATAGCGCCGTTTATATTGATTCCGCTCAGAGTGCCAAAGATAGAAAATATTCCAAAAACCAGAATCAAGCCAGCCTGTTGCCGCCAATTCATGGCCTGTTTCTTCATCATGGTTGCAAACACTTTTGTTCGGGTTAATACATAAGCTAGCACGATAACGACGGCCATATTTTTAGTTAAATTAATTAACAGATCTATGATCTCGCTTATCTTGTAACACCTTCCCCAATATGTTCAGGCCTGTCATTTGGAGCTGGGAACAGGAAAAAATCTGATTATTGACTACAAAAAAGCATTTCTATATGGAATTCAACTAATCCTGCTATGGTGAGCAAATTTTGCCAGGAAAGGCGGGGATGGGCTTTCGGAAGAGAGGGGGGTGAGTTTAACATGTTCGCGTTTACTGTTTAATTTAAGGCTGCAACAATTATATGGTCGTTTCCAGCGGGTGGCGTGGAAATACTAATCAATGGCTTACAGCCTTATCCTGAAGGATGGGGGGGCACTCTACCAAACCCTGTGCCTGGTGGCCCTGGTAGCCACCGCTATGGGCCTGGCGCCGACAGCTCTCGGCGGTGGACCTGCCGACCTGTTATGCTGTGCCGTCGGTCTAAACTATCTGGAGGAATCAGCGGTAGGGGAGTTTATTCTGGGAACAAACATACTTAAATGCTGTTTTTCAAGCTACAGGTCGTAATACAGCTCAAACTCCATGGGATGGGGGATTTCATTAACCTTTCGAGCTTCCCTGCGCTTATTTTCAATCCATATCTCTATCAGGCGCCGGGGGAATACCCCCCCATGAAGCAGGAATTCATAATCCTTTTCCAGGGCATTCAGGGCCTCATCCAGTGAACGGGGCAGGGATTTTATCCGGGCCTGTTCTTCCGGCGGCAGCTTATAGAGGTTCATATCGTAGGGGCCAAAGCCTGCGGCTACAGGGTCTATCTTCTTTTGCACACCGTCTAGCCCGGCCATCAAAATGGCGGAGTAAGCCAGGTAGGGATTGCAGGTGGCATCGGAAGAGCGAAATTCAAAGCGTTTATGATAAGGGGTTTTGGCGTAAGCCGGCACCCGGATTACCGCACTGCGATTGGCGGTGGCGAAACAAACGCTTACCGGAGCTTCATAGCCCGGGATCAGGCGCTTGTAAGAATTGGTGCTGGGATTGGTAAAGGCCAGCAAGGCCGGGGCATGCTGCAGGATACCACCAATAAAATTTAAAGCCAACTGGCTCAGGTTGGAATAGCCATGGGCATCGTAGAACAGCGGTTCTCCATTTTTGAAAAGGTGCATGTGTACATGCATACCGTTGCCGGCTTCGGCAAAGATGGGCTTGGGCATGAAGGTTACGGTTTTACCTTCCTGAAAAGCCAGGTTTTTAATGAGATACTTGGCCAGCATGGTTCTATCCGCCATTTCCCGCAGGGGACCAAACTCCACCTCGATTTCTATCTGTCCCGGACCACCTACTTCGTGATGGTGGTATTTGACCGGGATATTGCTTTCTTCCATCAACAGGCACATGCGGGCCCTCAGATCATAGAGTATATCCTGCGGGGGAGCTATGTGATAGCCGCCTTTCAGCGGGATTTTATAGCCCAGATTCTGGTTCTCGTTGTCTCCGCTGTTCCATATGGCCTGTTCAGCATCTATAGTAAAACCACTCTTCTGCGGGGAACATTCATAACTGACATGGTCAAAAACATGAAACTCGAATTCCGGCCCGATTCTCAACTCATCAGCGATGCCGGTGGACTTCATATATTCTTCTGCTTTAACCGCTATGCTGCGCGGATCCTGGTCAAAACGGTAGTTTTCCGGTTGAGCTATAACGAAGATATCGCCTATCATGCTGAGGGTGGGGACATCGGTGAAGGGGTCATAAACGGCGGTGCTGATGTCAGGGATTAATACCATATCGCTGTTTTCTACCGGGGCAAAACCATAATTGGAACCATCAAAACCGATGCCGTATTCCAAAATTTCCGGTTTGAAACGGCCCACGGGGATGCTCAGGTGGTGCCACCTTCCCAGCAGGTCTATTATCTTGAAATCAATCATTCTGATAGCTTGTTCATTGCAAAAATCCAGTGCTTCGTCAAAACGCTCAAACACTTATAAAGCCTCCTTTGCTTTATACAACAAATACCGTGAGAATTATAGCAGATTAGCCGAACATAGTAAATATAGGGGACAAATAGTCAGAGCTGAAGCATAATATTTTTCATCGGCTAACAGGTCTTCAATATTATGCCGAATTCAAAAATTTCATAAATAATAATTTGCAAATAATCAAATTTATACCAACGCAACACATCACTTTATGAAGTACTTCCTATTAGCTATGGACTGTTTCTCTCCATATTTCTGGGTTGAAAACGCAAATCCTTGAGCTTCAAGCTTTTTCTGCTTGAGTTCTTCTTCTTGGGCCCGTTTCTCTTACCGTTTTTCTGCTCTAGTCATCGGGATTCACCGTTTTGCAGGGCTTAATCCCCTTAAGGCAATCCTTAAAGTCTTTTTGGAGGGGATACATGTAAATCGCCTTCCTAGATAGGCTATACTCTTTTTTTCGGTCCATTCTACCCCGACCCTGCGTTTCACCAAGATAGATCCAGTTTGAAGCTTTATAGCATGTGCCTGCAAAGTGAGACGTATCTACAAAGGTTTCTAAAAGCACGGGTGCGTAACAATATTTCCGCAGCCAGTCTTCTTGTATCTGTTTTATTGCTATTGATAATACTTTGCTGGCTAGGTTTTTAATATTTACCCAGGGTAGTATTAGAAATCGGCTGTTATTCACGATAAGATGCAAGCGTTGCTTTCTATCCTGAACATTCCAGCCAATCCATTCATCCCGAGATCCCAAGGCCCAAGAGGATGCGGAAAACTGTAAACAGCCCAAGATCGCCTCTTTTGATTTAATAAAGTAGGATAATTGTGAACCAAAGACTTGTTTATCGCCGATCATGTGATAATCATTAATGTATCTTCTCCAAAGCTTAAATTCCACACCTGCTCGTGCTATTTCAAGATTAATCGGTAATCGGTCCTTTAAGTCACCTGTGATCGGAGTGGTGTCTATATTAAAGTTTGGTATTTTTGCATTCCTATTCCTATGCCTTATTCTTGATGTATCTAACGGCGGAAGTTCGATTAGGCCGGCTTCTTCTAATTTTTCAAGAAAAGATACACTTTGAGGTGTTTTAGCTATTCCTGCTGGCGTACTCCAATCTAAAAACTCACATATGGTTCGTGCTAATTCTGTTCTTGATAGTCGTGGGTATTTTTTCCTAGTCCACTTAATAAGTTCTATGTCTTCAGAGGTAAAATCTTTTCCGGAGAATGTCATGATAATCTCATCCATAGGTGCTCAACCTACCTTTCTAAGGCTACCATAACATACTATTTTGGGTAAGTCCAGCTGTGTTTTGCGAAAAAATTATTTGAAAAAACCTTACACCCCTGATTTCATGCGGGATCAAAAGTTATGCTTCAGTTCTGACAAATAGTATACAATATTATCTCTGGCTAGTTATAGGAGGAAAAGCATATTCCCTCCAGGTGATTAGCGCGCCAGACAGTTGCTAGCATCAGCAAACCGCAACCATTTGCTCCTCACTTTTCTGTAATAGATAATCCTGGCCTTAGAAGTCTTTGCCTTGGAATAAAATTCTTCTCCTGATGGCGGCATATATACTCTTTTTGCTTAATAAAATGTATTACTCTTCAAGAAAATAGTTGTCAGATCATTCTGGGGGGTGAATAAAGTGAAGCGAAGCCGCTGGACCATTATTATCTTAATGACTTTGCTATTATTGGGATTAGCCGCTTCAGCCCGCAGCATAGAAGAATATTATATAAAATCCCAACTGGATCCGCAGATCGAACTTCAAGCCACTATAAAGAAGATGGCCACCATCGATAGCTATCGCTATCAGCTGACTTCAAGCTTTACCGTGGCAGAACGGAAGGAGGTGATAAGCCAGGTAAAAGGAGAAAAGAGTGGTGCAAATACGCATATAAAGGGGGAGATGGTTAACACAGCTATTGATATTTACTATATCGACCGCACTATCTACAATTACGATGCTTTTTCCCAGAAATGGCTGGTAATTGAAAGTGATGCCAATAAGTCCGAGGAATTGCTCATTTCAGAACTCAATCCCCTGTCCAACTTTAGATTTAAACAGATAGCTGCGGTAGAAAAGTTGAGGTTTGAAGAGGTAGATGGTGTAGAGTGTTTGGTAGTGGGTTGCAGGCCTTCAATCGAAAGCCAGTTATTGGAAAGTCTGTGGAAGGGCTTTGAGTATAGCTTGTGGTTGGATTACAAGGAAAGGGTGGTCAAAAAAGCGGCCTTAACAGCCGTAAATAAGAAAGCACCTGATACCAGGTTAAACCTTAAGGTAGAATTTTCAGACTGGAATAAAAAAATTGACATTAGACCACCGGATACCAGTAGTGCCAAAAAAAATTAAAAGATTATGACGGCAGGGGCTTAAGGCCCCTGTTTTTTGTTTGCGCGGCATGTTGCCGAGCCGATGGACGAAAAGGATTGCCGATTCAGGAGAAGATGGATGTCCGCAGATGGAAGAACTCCAAAGTGCAGATCATCCATTTACTGATGCCGAATCAGTACTTTCACGATCTTAGTCTCATTGATCTATGCAGCTACGATGTTGGGTTGTTGTCGAACTACAGAGAGTAGTTGGGTGAGAGGTTTCAGGAGCCGTATACGGAAAACGTACGTACGGATCTGTGAGAGCAAAGAAAGCAGGACTAATTATCCTGCTTTCTAGCTAATCGATAGCTTTTTGCCTTAATTCTCGATTTAATTGCACCTTTCCCTTCAAGTTGCTATAATCCACTTTATAGGGAGGGATTTACATTGGATCTGGTAAAGGTTGAAGTTTTATTTGATCGGGAAACCTTGAAGCAAAAAGTCGCAGAAATGGGAAAACAAATATCACGGGATTATAAAGGCCGGGATTTGCTGGTTGTAGGAATATTAAAGGGCGCTTTTGTTTTTATGGCTGATTTAATCAGGGAAATGGAAGTTCCGGTGGAGCTTGATTTTATGGATGTTTCCAGCTACGGCATCTCAACTTCCTCTTCAGGCGAGGTGCGAATTGTCAAGGATCTGGAATATTCCATAAAAGATAGGGATGTCCTCATTGTTGAGGATATAGTTGACACTGGTTTAACTTTAAAATATATTTGTGAAATCTTGAGAAATAGGAATCCGCGCAGTTTGAAGATTGCCTGTCTACTAGACAAGCCATCCCGGCGAAAAACGGATATTCATCCCGATTATGTAGGATATACCATTCCGGATAAATTTGTGGTGGGTTACGGTTTGGATTATGCGGAACAATACCGGCATTATCCGGCTGTATGTGTTTTAAAACCTGCAGTTTACGAAAATTAGAGGTGGATAAATGAAGAAAGAAACGGTTGTGGTCCTAGATTTTGGAGGACAGTATAACCAACTAATTGCCCGCCGGGTTCGAGAGCTATCAGTTTATAGCGAAATGCTTCCTTATGATACTAGCTACGAAGAAATAGTGGCTAAAGAACCTCAGGCGATAATATTGACGGGAAGTCCGGCCAGCGTTCACGGGAGCGCGGCTCCGCATTGCGATCCCCGGGTTTTTTCTCTGGGTATTCCCGTTCTGGGCATTTGTTATGGTATGCAGTTAATGGCCGAGCAAATGGGCGGGAAGGTTCAACCCTCTTCCTTGCGGAAATATGGCCAGGCTGTTTTACAGCTCCTGGGGGAGGACGAAATATTTAAAGACCTTCCTGACGAAATGCAGGTATGGATGAGCCATGGGGATGCTATTATTAGCGTACCCGAAGGCTTCAAAATAACCGCAAGGACCGCTAATTGTCCTATAGTAGCTATCAGTGACCCGCAGCGCCGGCTCTACGGGGTGCAGTTTCTTCCTGAGGTAAGACATAGTACCTATGGTATGGATATATTAAGAAATTTCTTGTTTGAGATTTGTGGCCTTCGAGGAGATTGGGACCTCAGTGATTTTATCCGTGAAGCCATTGCGGAGGTCAAAAACAAAGTAGGAAAGAAGCGAGTTCTTTGTGCCTTAAGCGGAGGTGTGGATTCTTCCGTGGCAGCTACCCTGGTACACCAGGCCGTGGGAGAGCAACTGCTATGTGTTTTTGTGGATAATGGCCTGTTAAGAAAAGGTGAAGCTAGTCAGGTAATCGATACTTTTGCCAAAGAAATGAAGATGAACCTGGTTTTTGTAGATGCAAGCGAAAGATTTCTGGCCAAACTGGCTGGAATTACCGAGCCGGAGAGGAAACGCAAGATTATCGGGGAAGAGTTTATCCGTATCTTTGAGGAAGAGAAAGCCAAACTGGGAGAAATAGACTATCTGGTTCAGGGAACCATTTATCCGGACATTGCGGAAAGCGGCACCAGCACCGCACAGACCATAAAAAGCCACCATAATGTAGGGGGCTTGCCAGAGGATATGGATTTCCAGCTGATTGAACCCTTGCGCTTGCTCTTTAAAGATGAAGTCCGCCTTGTAGGAGAAAAGCTGGGCATCCCCGCGGAGATTCTATGGCGCCAGCCGTTTCCCGGGCCTGGTCTGGGGGTAAGGGTGCTGGAGGAAGTTACCTTTGAAAAACTGGATATATTACGGGAAGCCGATGCGATTGTCCGCGATGAAATAAAAAAGGCCGGTCTGGAAAGAGAAATCTGGCAGGCTTTTGCCGTTCTGCCCCCGGTAAGGAGTGTGGGTGTAATGGGTGATGCTCGTACCTATGCCTATCCCATAATTATTAGGGCCGTAATCAGTGAAGATGCTATGACGGCGGAAGTGGCCCAACTTCCCTGGGATCTCCTGGATATAATGGCGCGCCGTATTGTCAACGAAGTAGTTGGTGTCAACCGGGTGGCCTATGACATTACTTCCAAGCCTCCCGGAACCATCGAGTGGGAGTAGACGCTAAAATGCCCCTGAACCCGGTGAAATAAAGGGTTTCAGAGGCTTGAATTTTACCCGTGGCAGCAGAATGGCAATAGCATAGGCCGCAGGCTTATCCAAGACAGCTTCAGCAAAGAGCTGAAATTCATCGGTTGTCCAGAACTGCATAGCCTCTGCGTTCTTTTTACCTATGGATCCGGCCACAGCTGCAGGATTAACAAACAGGCCATAGTACCGGCGGGCATAATTGAAAATAGCCGACAGCTGATTATTTATCGTTTTTAGGTACGTAGGAGCATACTCGGCCTCATTATCCAGGAGCTCATTCTGCCATTTACGCACCGTCGCTGCTGTTATAGCATTGACAGGCAAATCCTTAAAAGCCGGAAGAATTTTAGAATCAATGAGGTCCTTCTTTTTTCATCTTTATAAACAGGCAAGGCAACGCCTCCTTCCAAAGCCCAACCACTCATGGCCAGGGCTTATTTTTATTAGGCCTTTTCAGGAGATCCTTCAAACACTGCTCTATTCTTCAGGACAAAGTCCCTGACCCACCAATCGAATGCGACCAGGAAGACGCCAACCACGCCTCCCAGGACCAGGTTCACAATCGCAAAGGCAATTAACCAGTTTTGTCGGCCGTCATACCAGGGCACGATTTCAGGATTGCCAGCATAGATACTTTTCACAGAGCGTAACCTCTGATAGAAAAGAGGATGTTCCAAACACTGGCGGCAGCAGTCCACACAAATACAAGCTGCATTATGCCGATGATGAGCCAAAGGATACCCATAGATGAATCTAGCAAAATTCAGTCCTTGCTTTAAAAATTAGGCAAGGGTTTTTTATTGCTTAGAATATGTATTCTGGGACAAGTTTTATATAACTTTTGGATGGTTATGACCGTTGTACAGTGTTGAGGGAGCCCTATTTATTGGGATTTTGCGTGCGCTCCAATGATGAATTGCTTATACTATATTTATTAACGGTATACCATTAAGCTTTTGCTCCAGGATTTCCTTCAGGTACTCTTCAGCTTGTAAGCGGATATCGGAACGATACAGCTCCAGCAGCAACTGGATGTTTTAATAACCCAATTAAGAGAGGTGTGCTAAAGAAGAATGGATAAACTTGACGGTAAGACTGTGGATTTAGTTCAGCGCAATATTGATGAAATCAAGAAGCTTTTCCCCGAGGCTGTAAGCGAAGGGAAAATTGATTTTGACCGGCTCCGGCTCCTGCTCGGTGATGAAGTTGATACCGGCAAAGAGAAATATGAGTTCACCTGGCCGGGTAAGAGCGACTGTATCCGATTGGCCCAGCAGCAGTCTACGGGAACACTACGTCCGGATAAAGAATCCAGCAAGGACTGGGACACTACTAAAAACCTGTACATAGAAGGAGATAACCTGGAGGTATTGCGGCTATTGCAGAAGGCTTATCATCGGAAAGTAAAGATGATATACATAGACCCGCCTTATAATACGGGGAATGATTTTATTTATAAAGATGATTTTAAAGATAATGTTAAGAATTTCAAAGAGAAAACTGAACAGGCAATGAAAGCAAACCCATCTATGGCAGGAAGATATCATTCAGATTGGTTAAACATGATGTACCCGCGATTAAGACTAGCGAGAAATTTATTAACTGATAATGGTGTTATTTTTATTAGTATTGATGATCATGAAGCTGAGAACTTGAAGAAGATTTGCAATGAAATTTTCGGAGAGAGTAATTTTATCGGTGAAATAATCCGTAAAACAAAATCTATGACTGGTGATAACGGAAATGGTTTTAACTTGCAACATGAGAATTTGTATATATATGCAAAAAATAAATTTAATGTATATCTATCAGGTAAAGAAAAAGAATTTCAGAATTATTCAAATCCGGATAATGATTCTTTAGGTGAGTGGTGCTCCGGTGATCCAAGTGCAAAAAGTGGTGGAGATTCAACCTATTTTCCTATTACAAATCCTTTTACTAACCGGGTAGATTATCCGCCCAAAGGAAGGTATTGGGCTTTCTCAGAAAATTCTCTGAAAAAATACATTGAAAAAGGCAAAATCAAATTCAAGACTGATTACAATGAGAGTGAACGCGGTTTTATCTTTAAAAGATATAAAAATGAGGCTAAAAATAAAAACAATCCGGTTAATAGTTTATTTGCCACTGATAATGAATTCATGAATCAAAGTGCAACAACTGAATTTAAAGAAATCGTTGACAATTCATATTTTAGCTATCCAAAACCTACCGCATTTTTGGTTGAGTTAGTGAAATGCTGTGCTACAAACAAAGCTGATATTATACTTGATTTTTTTTCGGGCTCAGCTACCACTGCACATGCTGTAATTGAGCTAAATAAGCAGGACGGTGGCGCCCGCAAATTTATCATGGTACAGCTGCCTGAAGCCTGTGATGAAAACTCCGAAGCATACAAAGCCGGCTTCTCAAACATCTGTGAGATTGGCAAAGAACGAATCCGCCGTGCCGGTGAGAAGATAAAAGAAGAAAACCAGGATAAAGAAGGCATTGAAAATCTGGATATAGGCTTTAAGGTATTCAAGCTGGATACCTCAAATCTCAAGGCCTGGGACCCGGATGTTGAAGAACTGGAAGAAACTCTAAAAGGGATGGTCGATCCCATTAAAGAAGACCGCACTCAGGAGGACATGCTATATGAGATTATGCTGAAATACGGTATAGACCTGACCATGCCCCTGGAAGAAATTCAGATAGCAGGTAAGACTGCCTATTCCGTAGGTCTGGGCTACATGATTGTTTGTCTGGAAGACGGACTGACCCTTGACTTTATCGAAGCTATCGGCGATATGAAACAATCCGGTCAGGAAATAGCCCGGGTAGTTTTCCGCGATTCCGGTTTTGCCGATGATAATGTCAAAACCAATGCGGTGCAGCTGTTAAAGAAATACGGCATTAAAGACTTCCGGACCATATAGCGAGGTGATAAGTAATGAAACTAAAATTTGATTCCGACCAGCAATTCCAGTTGGATGCCATCGCCTCAATAACCGATATTTTTCAAGGTCAACCGGTAAAACAGGCTAATTTCTCAGTTGCTGCTACTATGAGCGGCGGCGACCAGGGTGAATTAGCTTATCAGACCGAGTTGGGCTATGCCAATAAACTGGACCTGCTCGATGATGAGCTTCTGGATAATATTAATCACATTCAACTGCGCAATGGTTTACCGAAAAGCATGGGTATTCAGGGCCGCAACTTCACCGTAGAGATGGAAACTGGTACCGGTAAAACCTATGTCTATATTCGTACTATCTATGAGCTTAATAAGCTTTATGGATTTACCAAATTTATTATCGTAGTTCCTTCTGTAGCTATCCGCGAAGGGGTTAATAAGTCCCTGGAGATTATGGAGGAACATTTTAAGGGCCTTTACGAAGGCGCCAACTGTGACTTTTTTATCTATGATTCCTCCAAGTTGGGCCAATTAAGAACCTTTGCTACCAGTTCCAATATACAGATTATGATTATAAATATCGATGCCTTCCGCAAGAGCTTGGTGGACCCCAAAAAACCTAATAAGGCCAATATCATTCACCGTGAGCATGACCGTATGAATGGCCGCAAGCCCATAGAGTTTATTCAACAGACTAACCCCATTGTGATAATTGATGAGCCACAGAGTGTTGACAGAACCGATAAAGCCAAGGAAGCAATTGCCTCGTTAAATCCCTTTTGTACTTTGCGCTATTCCGCCACCCATGTGGAGACCTATAATCTGATGTACCGCCTGGGGCCGGTAGATGCTTATCAGAAGAAATTGGTGAAAGAAATTGTGGTAGACAGTATTAAGGAAGCCGGAAACTTCAACCGACCTTATATTCGTCTGGTATCTGTCAAAAACACCAATGGATTTCAGGCCGTTCTGGAACTTGACATAAAGAACCGTTCCGGGGTAGTACAAAGAAAACAAAAAACGCTTAGAGTAGGGCAGGACCTATTTGATATATCCGGGGAAAGAGAAATCTATTCCGGTTATATTATCAATAACATTGACTGTTATCCCGGTAATGAGATGACAGAATTCACCAATGGCAGTTATCTGCACCTGGGAAAAGAAATGGGCAACATCAGTGAGGACGACATTAAACGGGGCCAGATAAGTGCTACCATCAAACACCACCTGGATCGGGAACTGCGCTTGCTGCCTCAGGGTATAAAAGTCCTCTCCCTCTTTTTTATTGACCGGGTAGACAACTACCGCATATACGATAGTGACGGGAATCCCCAAAAGGGTAAGTATGCCATAATGTTCGAAGAAGAATATGCCAGGCTTATTAAACTGCCAAAATACCGCACCCTTTTTGAAGACCATAATTATATGCTCAATGATGATCCATCCATAGTTCATGATGGTTATTTTTCCATTGACAAAAAAGGAAGAATCAAGGATACCCGTGGTGATACTCTGGCCGACCATGACACCTATAATCTGATAATGAAGGAAAAGGAAAAGCTGCTCAGTTTTGAAACCCCCTTGCGTTTCATCTTTTCCCATTCAGCACTGAAGGAAGGCTGGGATAATCCCAACGTCTTTCAGATTTGCACCCTGATTGAAGCCCGGGAAACCCTTACCCGCCGGCAAAAGATTGGCCGTGGCCTGCGCCTCTGCGTCAATCAAGAGGGGGAAAGAATATTTGACCCCCAGATTAACACCCTGACCGTTATGGCCAATGAATCTTTTGCCGAGTTTGCGGAGAATCTGCAGAGCGAAATGGAAACCGAAACTGGAGTAAAATTTGGTTTTATCGAAAAACATGCTTTTGCCGGCATCTCCTATACTGACGATTCCGGGAAGATAGAGAACCTGGGTTACGAAGCTTCAGAAAATTTATGGGGCTTTCTTTTGGAAGAAGAGCTTATCTATAAGACTGGAAAAGTTAAGCAGGAATTGAAAGAACAAATCGCCAGTGACACCTTTCTTGTACCGGAAGAGTTTAAGCATGTGGAGCAGGAAATAAAGCAGGTAATACGCAAATCACTAAATAAAATACCGGTACGCAATTATAATCAGGAAGTTACTGCAACGTTGAACAAACGGGTTTATCTGGGACCGGAGTTTGAATCCCTATGGAACCGTATAAAATACCGCACTACTTATTCCATCGCTATGGACATTGAAAAATTAGTACGAGAATGTGTGGATGCCATAAATGGAATGCCAGCCATACCGCAAGTTCGCTTGATTCAGGAAAGTGCCCGTATTGATATCAAACAGTCCGGCGTTTCCGGAGAATTGACCAGCGTAAAAGTGCTTGATCAGATAGATATCAAACACTCTTTGCCCGATATCCTGCGTTATCTGCAGGATGAAACCAGGCTGACCCGAAGAACCATCGTGAGAATACTAATTGAAGCCCGGAGGCTGGAGGATTTTAAAAACAACCCCCAGAAATTCATGGAAGCGGTAAGTGATATTATCAAACAAAAGATGAAGCTTATGATTGCAGACG
>NZ_JAQVZX010000047.1 GCF_028707975.1 Syntrophomonas sp. | reverse complement strand
GTTAAAAAATAATTCGGCCATGCAATCTGTAATAGAACAGGAGGGAATTGTTTTATATGACCGGCAAAGATAGGATTATATTGCAAAAGATAAGTACTTATATAGATGATGTAATACAATATATTGACGGTTTTTCTTTCGAAAACTTTATGGCAGATAAAAAAACTATTTCCGCCAGTGCTTTTTCAGTTTCCCAAATTGGTGAACTGGCGAAAGAAATTAGCAGGGATACACAGGAGAAGCATGACCATATACCCTGGAAAAGCATTCGTGGTATGAGAAACAAAATTGTTCATGATTATGAAAACATTGATTTAGCAGTGCTTTGGGGAACCATTACCAAAAGTTTACCGGAGCTTGCCAGGCAAATTAATGCTGTCTTATATCAAGAAATTGAAGAAATCAATATTTTGGATGATGAAGAAGCGACGAAATCTGAGAGGTAGTTTCTGAAGCGATTTCGTTCTTCTTTTTGTCAGATATCACTCCAAGGTTGTCCATCTTGTTATAACCTGGAATAATTTCCAGGTCTTTTTCTTTTCTGCATAAAGTGAAGTAAAAATAAATATCTTTTTCTAAAGGCCGGTGAAAAATCCGCTGCCAAAAGCTATGAGCTCAAAAAATAGGGGCCCTTAAAACCGGCAAAAGGAGACGGCTATGTATTTGAAACAGCGGATAAAACAACATATCAGGGATAATCGCTGGCAGTATTTGCTCATATTACTTATTTTTTTAAGCGGTATTATTGTGGGAAGCTACAAAGTATCCAGCCTGGAAGGGGGAGTAAGAAGTCATCTCTTGCAGATGATAGATAACTATTTGAAAGGGGGCATGGAGGGGAATCTTGATGGAGCCAGCATCTTTTTCAGCGCCTTTCTTCATCAGAGCAAGACTATTCTGGCGATATGGTTTCTTGGTCTTACGGTAATCGGCTTTCCCTTGATTCTGGCGGTAATATTCTTACGGGGCATTTCCCTGGGATTCACCTTAAATTTTTTATTCCAGGAGAAGGCCGGTGCCGGTATTATTCTGAGTTTTATTGCGGTTCTTCCCCAGAACATCGTCTATATACCTTTTCTTTTAATATGGGCGGTAGTGGCAGTTAATGTTTCGCTATATATACTAAAAGGCAGAAACAACAGTTACTTGCCCCTGGGAACAGCTTTGATAGCTTATAGTTTATTGATGCTGCTTTTCATCCTGGTATTTTTACTCGGGGCCTTTATCGAAGCTTATCTATCACCCTGGTTGCTGCAGCTCCTGGTCTGAAGAAAAAGCGGACCTTAATAATATTCTCTGGAGGTGAAAATCTGTGATTGTTGTTATAAATAATTGGAAAAAAAAGATGCTTAGCTTCTTGATTTTGCTCGTTTTTATCCTCGCCTTTGCTCTGGCCGTTCCGACCATGACCGGGATATTGCATAAACAGGTTCCGGCTTTGGGCAACTGGTTTAAGGAAGAGCACCCCAGCGGCAACCCCATGCGGGTAGAGAACAACCAACAAAGTACAAAATTTGAAGAGGTAATGGATCACTTTGTTTTCAAATTGCAAAACTTTTATTATGAGGAGAAGGAGTGAAAGCAGGAAAACTGAGCGAGTATGTCAAAAACAAATGATATTAGAAACCCCCATGGCCAGGGGCCACACCACTGAGGAAAATAGTGGTATTATAGGTAATTACTATAGACTTAAGGAGTTTATTTTCTTACTAAAAACTAGGAGCAAGCTTATGGATAATTCAATAGGTGATTTCATTGATTACCTTAATTTTGAAAAGGGCCTGGCGGCCAATTCCCGTATTGCCTATAAGCGGGATCTGTTGAAATTCCAACAGTTTTTGCAAGAAAATTCCCGGGCGCTCAGCCCGCAGAACATAAGCAAGCATGATATCATGGCTTTCCTTTCCTGGCAGTTGGATCAGGGAGCAGCTCCTTCCAGCATTGCCCGCAGCCTTTCCAGTATCAAGAGCTATTATAAGTTCCTGATACTGGAAGGGGAGCTGGAGAAAAACCCTAGCAGCGATTTGGAGACTCCCAAAATTAAACGCAAGCTGCCCCAGGTTTTGTCTATCGAAGAAGTAGACAAGCTAATGGAACAGCCCAACCCGGTTGTGCCATTGGGAATCAGGGATAGGGCCATGCTGGAGTTGATGTATGGAACCGGGATAAGGGTTTCGGAGCTCCTGTCTCTACAGGTGGAAGACCTCAACCCTACGGCCGGTTTTTTGCGTTGTATGGGCAAAGGCCGCAAAGAGAGGATTATACCCGTAAACCAGACTTCCATCGATTGGGTTCAACGTTATCTGGCCCGAGTTCGTAATTCGCTGGTAAAAAATCCTCTGGAAAGAACGCTTTTCTTAAATGCCCGGGGCCGGCCCTTGAGCCGGCAAGGCTTTTTTAAAATATTGGGGAATTATGTGGGGAAAGCTGAACTGGAAAAGGAAGTAACTCCCCATACTTTGAGACATTCTTTTGCCACTCATTTGTTGGAAAATGGAGCTGATCTCAGAGCGGTTCAGGAAATGCTGGGCCATGCCGATATTTCTACCACCCAGATATACACCCACTTGACGAAAAGCAGGCTGCGTGAGGTCTACCAGCAGTATCATCCCCGAGCCTAGTCGGCCTGCATGAGGTTCCAGACCTACGGGGAATCTGAACTACAGGAGGTAAACAGCTTTGACCAGGAGAGCTATATTAATAGTTTTAGATAGTGCCGGCATTGGGGAAATGGAAGATAGCAGTCTATATGGGGATCAGGGCAGTAATACCATCGTCAATACGGCCCGGGCGGTGGGAGGGCTGGAACTTCCCTGCCTGCAGAGCCTGGGTTTGGGCAACTTGGATGAAATACCCGGGGTGAAGCCTGTCCAGCAAGCTCTTGGCGCCTATGGCAAAATGAAGGAAAAATCTCCGGGTAAGGATAGTACCACCGGTCATTGGGAGATGATGGGGCAGGTCTTAAAATACCCCTTTCCCACCTATCCCCATGCCTTTCCCCCTGATTTGATTGAGGGATTTGAAAGAAAAATACAGAGGAAGACCCTGGGCAATGTAGTGGCCTCTGGAACCGAGATAATAGAGCGCCTGGGGCCGGAACACCTCAAGACGGCTTGCCCTATCGTTTATACCTCAGCCGACAGCGTTTTTCAGGTGGCTGCGCATGAGGAGGTTATACCGCTGGCTGAGCTTTATGCCATCTGTCAAACGGCCCGGGAGATGCTGGCTGGAGAAAACGCGGTAGGCCGGGTCATTGCCCGCCCCTTTATCGGTTATTCCGGAGCCTTTCAACGTACCCCCAATCGCCATGATTTTTCTCTGGCTCCGGAACGCAGCATACTGGACGCGATAATAGAAGCGGGACAGCAGGTTATGGCTATTGGCAAGATTTACGACCTTTTTGCCGGCCGGGGAGTGAGTGAAAGCCGTCCCAGCCAAAGCAACCGTCAGGGAATAGAGCTTATAATCGCGGCGATAAAAGAAGAATCGTCAGGCCTGATATTTGCCAATCTGCTGGATTTTGACCAGGTATTTGGGCACCGTAACGATGTTGAAGGCTACGCGCGGGCCCTGGAGGAATTTGACGCTGAACTGGCCAATATTATGTCTGCCCTGAAGCCGGGTGATCTCCTCTTTATTAGCGCCGACCATGGCTGTGACCCCACTACCCCCAGCACCGACCATTCCCGGGAGATGGTGCCGGTTCTGGTTTATGGCTCAGACTGCAGACCCGGAGTTGACCTGGGCATCAGGGAAAGTTTTGCCGATTTGGGACGGAGCATAGCGGAGCATTTAGGGGTGGAGGCTTCCGGGCTGGCCGGAAAGAGCTTCTACCCTTTGATAAGGGGTTTAGTCTAATAAGGAGTGGCTGTTTAAAAATGAAGATGCAATACATTATCGAAAGAAAGCGCGATGGCAAGGAGTTGAGCCGGGATGAAATAGAATTTCTGGTCAGGGGTATTGCTGACGGTACTATTCCCGACTACCAAATCTCTGCCTGGGCTATGGCAGTATATTTTCAAGGTATGAAGCAGCGGGAGACCCGGGATTTAGCTCTGGCCATGGCTTATTCTGGTGAAGTAATGGATTTGTCCCCGGTGGAAGGCGTCAAAGTGGACAAGCACAGCACCGGCGGGGTGGGGGACAAAACCACCCTGGTAGTTATCCCGCTGGTGGCGGCAGCCGGCGTACCCGTGGCCAAAATGTCCGGACGGGGCCTGGGTCATACCGGGGGAACCATTGATAAATTTGCTTCCATTCCGGGATTCAAGGTCGAACAGGATTACCAGTCTTTCGTTAATCAGGTCAAAGAGTTCAAGGCGGCGGTGGTTTCGCAGAGCGACAACCTGGTGCCGGCGGACAAAAGACTTTACGCTATCCGCGATGTGACGGCAACCATAGATAGCATACCCTTGATAGCCTCCAGCGTAATGAGCAAAAAAATCGCTTCGGGGGCAGAGGGAATAGTACTGGATGTTAAAGTGGGCCGCGGGGCCTTTATGAAAAGTTACGAGAAAGCTCATCACTTGGCCCAGGCTATGATTGATATTGGGCGGGGAGCAGGCCGCCAGGTAGTGGCTCTGCTCAGCAATATGGATCAACCCCTGGGAAATGCGGTGGGGAATGCCCTGGAGGTAAAAGAAGCCATGGACACCCTGAAAGGCCAGGGACCTTCCGATCTGGAGCAGTTGTCCCTGGAATTGGCCGCCCAGATGATAGTACTGGGGGAAAAGGCCGCCAGTATTGAGGAAGCGCGGGATTTAGCCCGGGCTTCTTTGAAGAGCGGCCTGGGCTGGGGCAGGTGGCAGCGAATAGTAGCGGCCCAGGGAGGAAAACTGGACTATTCCCGGCCCAGCTACGGGCTCCCGGAAGCTGCGATTAAGGAGAAGATTACGGCAGGAAAGCGAGCTTATGTAGAGCGTCTGGATGCCCTGGAAGTAGGGCAGGCCGCCATGCTGCTGGGGGCGGGTAGAGAACGACTGGGAGATACAATTGATCACGCCGTGGGTATTGAATTATTTAAAAAACAGGGAGATTTAGTAGAAGCCGGGGATACTCTGGCGCTAATCCATGCCAATGACCCTGTTCGTTTGGAAACCGCTCGGAGAGTCCTCTTGGATGCTTACCACTTTTCTGATAAAGCAGCGGAAAAGAAGCCTCTGATTATTGAAACCATTAGCTGATAGGAAAATGAGGCGTTACAGGTAGGGTGTAAGGGGTTAATATAGCAGTTGTATCTCACTGTTCAAGCACAATAGGATTCGCTTTTATCTGTGGTTGTACCTGGTATTTAGCATTTATGTTTTTGGATAACTCGTTAAAGTATATCATGCTATAATTAAGATATAATTATGATAATATCTTGAGAAGGAAGTAATAAGTCTGGAAGAAGGATTTTCATGGTAAATGGGAGTTAGCGAAAGGAATGGTTATAATCATGATTCAAATCAGACCCGTTTCAGATTTGAGAAACAAGTTTCCAGAGATTGAAAATATTGTTGTTAAAGAAGGACAACCAGTATATTTAACTAAAAATGGTTATGGGTCTATGGTTGTGTTAAGTCTGGAAAAATATGCGGAGTTAACCGGTGATATAGAATTTAAACTTGATGAAGCTGATAAAGAGGCAGATTTAACCGGTATAAGATATACCCACGATGAAGTCTTTTCCAGGGTTAGGGCAAGAATTGATGCTGGACGGTAAATATTTGCTGAGATATATTCCCCGGTATGAACAAGACCTGAAGGAAATTGTAGATTATATTGTTCTTAAACTGCATAATCCCGATAGCGCAATGAATCTGATAAATAAAATTGAAAATGCAGTAATGGAAAGATTGAATTGCCCGTTATCCTTTGAGCCGTTCCAGTCAAATAGACATCAACCGGTGCGGTCTTGATAGAGTTGAGAGCCTTCTCCACCGGTTCACGTTCACTGCGCTCGACATAGACGCTGTTCAGGTTTTCATACTCATGCCGGCCTTCGATTACATCTTCTATAAAAGAAGCGGTCAGGGCAAAGATGCTGAAAGTCGATTCCAGGTGCGAATGCTGTTCCGGGAAGAGGAAAGAAGCCATATTTCTATAGGCTTTGAGCCGGGCTTTTTTACCTAGGCGTCCCACCAGCTCGCCTTCATCAAAAAGAATCACCCAGCCGTTGAAGCCCAGCAGCTTGAAGAGGTGGCTTAACATAGCGAAGTAATCCATGCTGTGCCTGGTCTTGGTAAAAGGAACCGCAAAGCGAGCTGCCTGGCCGAAGATGCGCTTGTAAACCTGGCGGAGGCGTGAAGTGCTGATGAAGTCACCCTCCAGGTCGGCCAGCAGCAAGTATTTGTCGTCCGGGTCATCCACATGGAGATAGGAACGGAATATGAAGAACAACTTGTCTGTCTCCAGGTGTTTGCTGGTAAAAGATAGTATATCCTGGGCTGCCTGGCTGTTGGGGGTCAGATCCTGCAGCAGCTGTTCAAACCCGGGCTGCAGTCTGCCGGGCAGGTAGGTATTGGAGACTAATTTTTGGTAGACCAGGTAGAGCTTATCAAAAGGAGTCTCTTTGCTCAATGAAAGCAGGCTAACTACCATGTTGTTGTTGTGGGCCAGGTTGAAAACGGTGTTCAGGAGATGGGTTTTGCCTTCGCCGTAACGCCCGGTTATGACCATACCGCTGGAATCCCCGCTCTCCACGACCCGATCCAATTTGCTGGAAAGCTGCCGCATCAATTCCGGCCGGGCCGAGGAAAAATAATGACCTACCGCCCGGGAAGATACCCCCGAACGCAAGGCTTCAATTACCCTCTGGGCTTCAAAATTCATTGCTGCTCCACTCCTCCCTGTAAAGTAGACAGGATTACCCGCCGGGGAAGAGATACCTTGCCAAAGCGGGCCCGAGCGTATAATTCTTCGGCAGTGCTCAGGCTTAGCGGCCTGGCCCCTTCATCATAGCGGTTTATCAACTTGGCCAGGCGGGTAGACATCTCCACGATTTTGTCGGGTGTATAGATTTCGTCGACCAGGCGATCCAGGTCTACGATATCAGCAAAACGGTTAAAACGCTCGCCTTCAATCTCATTTTGAATCCGCATCCACAGGGCAGGATAGGATTTCAGGCCCCATCTATCATCATCCATCAAGCGCCGGTCGAATGAAAAAACAAACATGACGCATTTCAAGGTGTCGATTTCATCGATCAACTCTCTAATACTCTCATAGGCGTCCTCGCGCTTCATGCGAGTGTAGCGAAGTTCCAGCATATCATCCTTTCTCACCAGAATATCCAGCTCATCGATAGAGATTATCAGCCCTTTGTAACCCGCCAGGCGACAGATTTCCACCAGTGAACGCAGCATATGGCGGGCATTGTATTTGGTCACTTTGCTCGGAGACAGGCCCAGACGGCCTGGCCCGGCACCTGCTGGAAGATTACCAGCGGGGGGCGGCCGTAATGCTCATTGCCGATGAATGTCATCATTACAGTAGCCCCGAGAATTCGCGAATTTTTGATTTTATTAGCCATATCTCCCCGGGGTCATCCTCCCGCTATTATGCTTTGGGCTTGTCCGCTACCCCGCAAACCCCGGGCTTTGATGAAAAACTGGTTCCCGCCCTGGGCGTGCAGATATACAAATATGGTTTTGCCGAGGCGTTGAATGCCAACATTATCAGTTCCTTCTCCATTTTCAACTTGAAATTGAGATTCACCCCGGACGAAGAACAGGAATACCTGGAAATGAGCGAACAGCTTTCCCGGGTGCTGGATGCACTGATGCGTCGCTGCCCTTACCTTAACGGCTTGTCCAGCCAGCGCTTCTTTGCCTGTCTGGAGGAAATGGCCCGGGAAGCGGATGGTTCTGCGCTTTCCGGCTTGTCACGCGCGGTTCTCACCCTGGCTCACCAGAGGAAGGATGTAGTTTACAAAGCCAGAGCGCGGATCAGCTGTGTGCAAAACCTGCTGCAGAGGATTCCCGCATCAGCAAAGGTTATTATATTCAATGAGAGGATAGAAATGGCGGAAGCCATCTATGCCCGCCTGCAGCGCTTGTATCCTGGGCAGGTGGGACGCTATCATTCGGAAATGGATGAGCGGAGCAAAAAGCATGTTCTGCGCCGGTACAGCTACTCCGAAATACGCATCCTGGTGACCTGCCGGGCGTTGGATGAAGGCCTGAATGTACCGGCCACTAATGTAGGTATAATTGCTTGTTCCACCAGCAGTTCCCGGCAGCGTATACAAAGGCTGGGGCGAATATTGCGCCGGTCGGGCGAAAACAGCCACGCCTGCCTCTATTATCTCTACATAGGCTCTTCCAATGAGGAGCAGGAATTAATGGTGGATATATCCCAGGAATTGGTGGGTCTGATCCCGGTATTGGACTTGGAATATGACCATGAGAGCCAGAGCTTCCTTCATCCCAGCTACCAGCCGTTGGCCGAGCGGGTCCTGGCCTATGCTCGGCGGAAAGCCTGGGATGCGGAAATCATCGGCGAGTTGGAAAGAAACCTGGAACGGGGAAAGCTGGGTTGTGAATGGTGGCTCTCCCAGCAGGAATGCCTGCAGCGAATCCAAACCGCCCGTTCCCGCGCCGATCGCAATTACTGGATAAGCATGCGGCTCCTGGCTCAGGCCAGCCGCCAGGGCCTGCCGGACGGCTAGCAGACAAATAAGTAACTGCGGCTTGACCTATACCCGATTTGTCAGACACAGCAACTGCATGAAGAGCGAAATCAAGAAGAAATCAAAGCACCAATGAGTCAGAGAACCGTCCCCTGACTCATTAATCCAGCAGGGCGATAAGCTGTTCAAAACCCTCTACATCCCCTTGCTCCGCCGGAAGCGGCCGTTTGAATACCAGAGTGTCGCGTTTGCGGTTGTCTTTCATGGTTTTGAAGGTTATGGTGGCTTGAGATAGAACCAGCTTTTCTTGAGATTTGTCGGCAAAGGTATAACTGCGGTCGATTTTAGATATATCATCCAGCTTGAAGCTATAGATATCCATTTTCCCATCTTCAGCAATTTGCATCCAGACAAGAACCTTCTCCATCAGGAAAACATTTTCCTCCATAAAATGCTTACCCGCCCATTGATTGCCGCCCCGGTAATACTTGTACCAGGCTCTAAGCTCTCCGCCGCGCTGCAAGCGCCCCTGCAAATGGGGAAAGGTAAGCTCATTCTTATAGATTTGCTCTGCGATTGATTGCCAATTTTCTATCATTTAAACCTCCGGAGTATAATTTATAGCATTATGCCACTAGATTAACCACCTGGCCCACCTTGGAGTTAATGGTTTTACTTAATGCTGCCACATCTTTGGTATTGAACAGTTTGCTTATCTCCTCACCATGGACTTTTAGCAAGTGATCCTGCATCTTACTAATGAAAGCCACTGACTGACTGGCTTGTTCCTGCGACTTGATGAGCATTACCAGTCCGGCAGCAGTTGACATGGTACCGGGCATAAGACCAGTAATACCTATATACATAACGGACCCCTCCTTTTATTGGGAATCGGAATGGCGGATAAATAAGTCTTGTTTGCCACCATAATAACATATCCAGCTTGTAGAAAAAAGTAAAATGAGGGAAGCTCCTGTATCCATACAATTTGCTGGAATAATAGCCTGTATCCCTAAATATAATCTACTAATGATTATTACAGGGGAGGTGCGTTAGAATCATGTGTTTTAGAAGGAGCATCGCCTGGCTTGTCTTATGGGTCCTGGTTTTCATCATAGCTGCTCCGAGCAGGCTGGAGGCCGAGGTGGTGGAAGCGAGAGCAGAATCCTATATTCTAATGGATGCTGATTCCGGCAAAGTACTGCTGGCCAAGAATGAGCATAAACAATTAGCTCCTGCTAGTATGACCAAGCTGATGACTTTGATTTTGGCGGTGGAATCCTTGGAGGAAGGGAAAGCAACCCTGAAGGACAAAGTCGTGACCAGTGAGAATGCCTGGAAGATGGGGGGCTCCCAGATTTATTTGGAGCCGGGAGAACCGATGAGCTACGAGGATATGCTCATAGCTATAGCCGTTGGTTCAGCCAATGATGCCTGTGTAGCCGTGGCTGAACACCTGGAAGGCACGCACCAGAACTTTGTGGACAAAATGAACAATAAAGCTAAAATGTTGGGTTTGAAGAATACCCACTTTATCAATTCTTATGGTCTTACTGCTCCCAAACACTATACCAGTGCTTATGATATGGCGGTTATTGGCCGTCAGGCTCTGGCCCACCCCAGGATTTTAGAATACAGTTCTATCAAAGAGTATGACCTCAGGCAGGGAGAATTCAAGCTATTTAACACCAACAAACTGCTCTGGTGGTACCAGGGAGCGGATGGCTTTAAAACCGGATGGACCGATGAGGCCAAATATTGCCTGGTAGGAACCGCCAAAAGAGATGGCTTGCGATTAATTTCCGTGGTCATGGCCTCCCCGGAAAAACATGGAAATTTCCGGGATTCAATGCAGCTTTTAAATTACGGTTTTGCCCGTTATTCCTTTAAGAGTCTGATTGGCCAGGGCAAAAGCTGTGGAACTGTAAAAATAGGCAAAGGTATTGAGGAGCAAGTGGAAGTAATAGCGGAAGAAGAAGTGGGCTGCACGGTAATCAAAGGAGAAGAAAAGAAGATAAGCCGTAAAACCTCATTGCTTTCCTATGTTGATGCTCCGGTAAGTAAGGGGCAGAAGTTGGGCGAAATATCACTCTACAAAAACGGAGATTTGCTTAAAGAGATAAACCTGGTGGCAGCAAGTGATGTCGGTCGCGGAGGATTGCTTAAGGAAATCGGGAAAATATTTGCCGAAATCTATCTATTATAAATGGAATTTTGTGGAAGGTATTCATCCCCTCCTTGTAGAAGCTTATTTTAGTAGTCCTGCAGGGAGGGGTTTTTGGCGTGGAAATAGATTTAAAACTGATAAGAAACACCCTGGTGGTGAAAATCCAGGGTGAGTTAGACCTGTTAGTGGCAGAAAAACTCCGGCGCGAGATTGATAGCAAAATTCAAAGCCAGCAGATTAAAAATTTGGTTTTGAACCTGGAGAAAGTAAGCTTTATAGATAGTTCCGGTCTGGGTGTAATTATAGGTAGATATAAGCGGATGAATGCAAAAAACGGGCATATGTACATTGTTGGAGCCAGCCCGGCGGTAGAAAAAATCCTGTTTTTTTCCGGAATTAACAAACTAGTTCCCTTGTATCGGAGTGAACAGGATATAATCAATATTTAAGGGGGTGAGAACCAGCCCTGGGCTGGAATCATTATGAATGTAAAGAATTATGTGCGCTTCGAATTTAAAAGCTTGGCGGAGAATGTATCATTTGCCCGTTCCTGCGTAGCAGCTTTTGCATCACAATTAGATTGTACCCTGGAAGACATTGAAGAAATCAAGGTGGTAGTCTCGGAAGCGGTATCCAACAGCATTATTCATGCTTATGAAAACAGGTGCAATGAGAAGATAATGGTTATGGTTAGTATTATGGATGATCGCAGCCTGGAAATAGTGGTTGAGGATCATGGTAAAGGTATCGAAGATATTGAAAAGGCATTAGAACCGGCATTTTCCAGCGACAGCTCCCGGACGGGACTGGGCTTTACCTTTATGAAATCTTTTATGGACGAAATGGAAGTCTTCAGCCAGCCCGGCGAAGGCACTACTGTCCGGCTAAAACGCCGATTTAAGGAAAATGAACAGAAAGCCTATGCGTAAAGGGGGGCTTGGCTATGTCCTCAAGTGGATCTTACCAGAATAATGAAGCCCTTCTCCGCCTGGCACAAGAGGGTGACCAGGATGCCAAAGCTCAGCTTTATGAAGCCAATGTCGGCTTAATATATATGGTCTTGGAACGCTTTAAAAATACCTCTTACGATCACGAGGATCTTTTCCAGGTAGGAGCCATGGGCTTATTGAAAGCTATTGAGCGCTTTGATTTCAGCTTTGATGTGCGCTTTTCTACCTATGCAGTACCTATGATAATCGGAGAGATAAAAAAATTTTTACGCGATGATGGGATGGTAAAAGTACAAAGGGGAATCAAAGAGCTTTATGCTCGGGTTCGTTGGGCTCAGGACAAGCTGCGTGGGGACTTGGGACGGGAACCGGGAGTAAATGAGATAGCCAGCCTGTTGGAACTGGAAAAAGAGGATATTGTGGTGGCGATGGAGGCCTGTCAGGCTCCAGCCTATATCCATGATGTGGTGCCCAGTGAGGAAAAGGAGCAGCTTTCCCTGCTGGATAAATTAGTTCATGAGGAGGGTAATGTGGCTATCTTGGAGAAACTGGCTTTGCGGGAAGCCCTGGCCAAACTGGATGAACGGGAAAGGGTGGTTATTATCCGCCGCTTTTTTCAAGATGAAACCCAAACCGTTATTGCTGAAGACCTGGGAGTGTCCCAGGTGCAAATCTCCCGCATAGAAAAGAGCGCCATCCTCAAACTCCGTAGCCTCCTACAATAAAAGAGTCAGGGGACGGTTCTTTGACTCAATTAGGGTTATTGGTAAAAATGAGTTAATTTGAAACGATTAATTCGGTGCAAACAGCTATAAATGGCTTATTGCAAAATTGCCGGAGCAAAGCTCCGGCAATTGCTATTGCAACAGCAACAGGACTGCCCGGTCTTTAACTAGTCACCCCAGGCCAGAGGCCCTACCGCCAGGGCGTTAAACATGGGATTGGAAACATTGGCAAAATCAACACCACTGGTTTCAGCGTTAATCACTTCAACCATATAAGTGCAGCAGCCGGGGCAAGCATGACAATCGCAGAAGGTAAAAGCGAAGGCATCTACGGTCTCAACGGTGAGGCCAAAGCCGTTGGCTCTGAGCTCCGCTTCGTTGCTTTCCACCGCCGGACGGCTATTTCCAAACCAGCCAAACTCCACATTTCTTTCAAAGTTCCAGCTTCCCAGCACGGCTTTGGCTCCCCCGCAAACCCTGGATAATTGAAAGGTCAAGCGCAAGTCACAAAGCCAGTAATCATTTAGCTCTTTATAAGTTACTATACTGGAGAAATCCAATTTCACACTGGGATTGCTGAGACTGCTGGTATCAATAGATAGACTGGCAACAACATAAGGGTTGATCAATTGGGAACGGGATTCCCTGTGGGAAGGGAGTATAACCCCGCTTCCGGTTCCACAGCTCAAAATGGTCTGGTTGAGTCTGGGGGGATAAGGGGGACAAGGGGGGCAACATCCCGGGTTTTCCAACTTATAATTGCTCATAAACATTACCTCCTGTAAAAATATTTAATGACTGAATAATGCAAAACACTATGCTTTGTATCTGCCTTATATTATTCAGCCGGGTTCAGAGGTGTTACAAAATGGAATTACAAATATTTAATCCCTGTATTACAAACATATAGTAAAGAGCTTGTAAAGCTTAGACTTAGTAACACTTCAACAAAAAAGACATATTTTGTAATAGAGACCAATAGAGGAGGAATGTCCCGGTGGCAACGATTACTTTATTACCTTTTCATGATGCTTATATATCGGAGTGGTATGCCCAGGACAACTTTGCCGGCGAGACCTGTTTAAACCTCAGCCAGTTCCGGCAAGCAGGCGATGTTTACCGGTCTTTGCTAAAGTTTAGATTGGAGGCTATTCCTAACGGCTGTACCATTGAAAAGGCGGAATTGGAACTAACTATGTATCGGAATGAGGTTAAGGATGGTATCGATATTACCGTACAGCGTTTACTCAGTCGTTGGCATGAAAAATCCGTCAACTGGGATGCACAGCCCTTATATTCGCCCGAGATTGCGAGCAGAATCCGGGTTGGCGCCGACACCCCGATGGGAACACTGAGGATAGAGTTAAGCAGTCTGGTTAAAGGCTGGCATGATGGTTCCATTAGCAACAACGGCTTGTTGCTAAAAGGGAATGAAGCGGGGAATAACCTGGTAGCCTTTTATAACAGTAAACATATTAATGGAGACGATTGGCCCAAACTGCATATTAGCTTTGTTGATGGAGTCTTGAATGCCTTTGAAAAAGAAGAAATTATTATTCCCTCTTATCCCGAGGTACCGGTGGCAACATCTGCTCCTATAGCTCTGGGGCCAAGGGCACTGGCCACCTTTTTAATCGCCAATTGTTCTGATTCCTGCAAGCTTAGGGCCAGGATACAAGTGGGATACGGTAAATGCCATTGTTCCACCTATTATGATGTGGGCGAGCAGGTGTCTTTGAAGGCCCAGGGTTATCCTGGGGAGGCGGTAGCCCTTAGCAGCTGGGAAGCAGCGGAATTTGCCCGGGTATTGCTGATCGGAGCAGGGGGGGAAAAAGCAAGTATTTATGCCCGGAGCAAAGAATTATAACGAGGCGTATACGTCCCCCGCATTTTTAAGTGGCCGGGTTCTTATTATCTAAACTCCCATGGCCGCTACCACAATAGCGACCGCAGGGAGCATCAGGCCTACCCGACAGGGTGAAGGGTGCAGGGTGAGGCCACAACCACCGATGAAAAGTGAGTTAGTAGGCGCTTGAATAGAATGATGTAAATGCCTTAAAGCATTAAGATGAGGCAGCAGGTGATAGTTTAGAAAATTCATTGCGTTTTCTGCCTTTGGCGAAAGGATTGGTATAAAAATGAGCAAAGTGCCCCTTTTATACCCCGACCGAAATATCTGCATAATGGGACTGGGCTATGTGGGCCTTACCCTGGCTACCGTGATGGTGGAATGCGGTTTTCAGGTACTGGGGGTGGAAATTAGAAAAGATATCGTGGCCAGGTTGCAAAAAGGTGAAGCTCATTTCTATGAACCCGGCTTGTCAGCCCGCTTAAAAAATGTGATAAAGACAGGCAGGCTGCAAGTCAGTGCGAGCATAGCGGACAGCTTTGCTGGAAGTGTTTTCATAATAACTGTAGGTACTCCCCTGGACGGAAAGGGTAAAGTCCGGCTTGACATGGTGGAAAATGTCTGCCGGGAAGTGGCGGCACATCTAAAAGATAATGACCTGGTTATTATGCGCTCCACCGTAAAATTGGAGACCACCCGTAAAATTGTCCGGGCTATCCTGGAGAAGACCGGGGTTAATTTTGATCTGGCTTTCTGTCCGGAACGGAGCCTGGAAGGGAAAGCTTTGCAAGAACTTCGCTCTTTGCCCCAAATCGTTGGTGGCCTTACTCCCGAAGCTGCTATCAGAGCTGCTCATTTATTCCTCTTTATCACCCCTACAGTAATAAAGGTAAGTGATATGGAGACGGCTGAGATGATCAAGCTGATTGATAATGCCCAGCGAGATGTTTTTTTTGCCTATGCCAACGAAGTAGCTCGCTTATGTGACGCCATAGGGGTTAGCGCGGCTGAGGTGATTCAAGCGGGAAACCTGGCTTATCCCCGTAGCCGCTTGCCCCAGCCTGGACCGGTAGGCGGTCCCTGCCTGGAAAAAGACCCCCATATCCTGGCTGAGAAAATATTGGAACTGGGGCTGCGGCCGGAAATTACCCTGGCCGCTAGAAAAATTAATGAAGAGCAGCCAGAAGAAGTGATATCTTACCTGCAAAGTGTCTGTTCTGGCTTAGCCTCTTTTCCTGGATGCCCGCAGATTTCCTTGCTTGGTCTGGCCTTCAAGGGGCAGCCACCAACGGATGATCTTCGCGGCAGCATGGCCAGACCGGTTCTAAAATCCTTGCAAAAGCACTTTCCATATGCCCATTTTCGGGGATTTGATCCGGTAGTCAGGGCTGAGGAGATAGAGGCTTTTGGCTTAATTCCTTGCCTTAGCCTGGAAGATGCTATAAGAGGAGCAAATTTAATTCTTATCTTAAATAACCACTCAT
>NZ_JAQVZX010000007.1 GCF_028707975.1 Syntrophomonas sp. | reverse complement strand
GCGAAGAACCTGTCTGACTCCCGTGAAAAAAAGGAGATGAGTAATTGCTATATCAGGATAGAAAGGAATTTATTGCAGTATTGCTTATTGTGGTTCTGTCAGTAGTGATTGGACTTTTGCTTATTAACCAGCAATCGGAGTTGCAAATAATCAGGCCAGAGACGGAAATGCTCCTTGATAAAGAAGACTTCTATGTTTCCACAGATAAAGGGAGTATAAGAGTAGGTGAATCCAGCTGGGAGGAGATTCAAAAGCTTCTTCCTGGGGGTAAAATGCTGGGAATGAGCACCATCTACCAATCAAAGGAAGGCGACTGTCTTTTTACTTTCTCCGAAGACGAAAACCTGCTGCTTATTATGCACATTGAAGGCGGAGACTTTGCTACGGCCCGGGGAATCAAGATTGGTGATTCTTTCGACAAAATAAGTCAGGAATATGGAACCGATTGTGCGCGGGTTATTATGCCCCAAAAAGCTGAAGATTTTGATCTTGTTTATGGAGGCGAGAATAATATCGTTTTTCAAATCAGGGACAATGTAGTTAAAAGAATTGTACTGGAAAAGGAATTATCCTTAAAACAATAATACCTGGTAAGTTAGGCTTTTGATTCCACTGCAAAAGCCCGTTTTTCTTGCATCAGGGTTGAATAAAAATACAAGCGAGCGTTGGCGAAGCATGGACGCAACACCTATTACAGTGGTATCACTTTGCATAATTAACTTACACGAAAAATAAGAGGGTAATGATACTATATTTTCTCATAAGTAAAAAAGACAAGAACTGTCGTATGAACTGGGCAGTTCTTGTCTTTCTTGTTGAATATCCGGCAACTAGCATTCCGTGGGTCACGGCTATTGATAAGCTTTCAGGGAATCTGGGGTAAAGTCATCAGCTCCAAGTAAACCTTCATGGCCGCGAGCTTAATGGTGACGCCCGTGGCATTAACTCCTCACCCCTCACTTCTCTTACTAGATATTCTTTAGAAGATTAACCATCTCGATGGCGGTGATGGCCGCATCAACCCCTTTATTGCCGGCCTTGGTACCTGCGCGCTCGATAGCCTGTTCAATTGTATCAGCAGTTATAACTCCATAAACCACTGGAATGCCAGAGTTAAGCCCCACCTGGGCTATTCCTTTGGTTACTTCCGCCGACACATACTCGAAATGTGGCGTAGCACCCCGTATTACCGCCCCCAGGCAGATTACTGCATCATAAGCCTTTTGCGCCATCTTCTGTGCCGCCAAAGGCATTTCAAATGCCCCTGGTACCCAAACAATATCAATATCATCCTGTTTCACTTCGTGCCGGGTCAGGGCATCTAAACAGCCTGATAAGAGTTTGTTGGTGATAAACTCGTTGAAGCGGGAAACAATAATTGCCATCCTCTGTCCATTACCAATTAGTTTTCCTTCAATAACTCTGCCCAAAACTAATACCTCCCTAAACATAAAGTTAATGCGTCTGGTATAAACCAAATGTTTTCCCCCGGCCTCTTATAGACTGGCCAGCAGGTGCCCCATTTTTTCTTTTTTGGTTCTCAGGTAACGGGTATTTTCTGGTTTCCTGGCCATTTCAATAGGTACTCTTTCCACAACTTCCAGACCATAACCCTCTAAACCCCTTATTTTCTTGGGGTTGTTGGTCATAAGACGCATTTTGCGTACCCCCAGGTCTACCAGAATCTGCGCTCCAATACCATAATCCCTCAGGTCAGCAGGGAAACCCAATTCCAAATTGGCTTCGACCGTATCCCGGCCATGATCTTGGAGTTTGTAAGCCTTTATTTTGTTTAACAGACCTATTCCCCGGCCTTCCTGTCGCATATAGAGCAAAACTCCTTTACCCTCGCCGGCAATCATACTCATAGCTGTTTCCAATTGCTCTCCACAATCACAGCGCCGGGAGCCAAACACATCACCGGTAAGGCATTCGGAATGTACCCTGACCAATATGGGTTCATCTTCTTCCCATTCCCCTTGAACCAGGGCTATATGGCCTTTATTATCCAGGAGGGATTCATAAGCTACAGCCACAAAATCTCCGTATCTGGTGGGAAGCTGGGCATCGGTTACCCTTACTACTAATTTTTCCTTCCGCCGCCGGTACTCAATCAAATCAGCAATGCTGGCCAGTTTAAAGTTATGTTGATGGGCAAATTCCAGCAATTGGGGCAGGCGGGCCATAGTGCCATCTTCATTCATTACTTCACAGATAACCGCTGCCGGATAAAGCCCAGCCAGACGGGTAAGGTCGATGGAACCTTCTGTATGCCCGGCTCTTCTCAGGACGCCCCCTTCTCGGTAGCGCAAGGGGAAGATATGCCCGGGTTTGCGGAAATCACTGGGCTTACTGTCAGGATCAATTAAGGCTTTTACCGTTGCGGCCCTTTCAAAAGCGGAAATACCGGTGGTGGTTCCCCGGAAATCAACCGTAACCGTAAAGGCGGTCTCATGATTATCCGTATTTTCTGTAACCATAGCCTGAATTTCCAGTTCGTCCAATCTCTGTCCGGTAACCGGCATGCAAATCAGTCCCTTGGCATGGGTAGCCATAAAGTTAATGGCTTCAGGGCTGGCCTTTTCCGCTGCTATGATTACATCCCCTTCGTTTTCCCGGTCTTCATCATCAACCAGAACAATCATTTTCCCTTCTTTAATATCCTGGATTACCTCTTCTATGCTGCTGAACACATATATTACCTCCTCTATACAAAACCATTTTCGACCAAAAAGCTTAGATTAAGATCGGATGATTTCGCTTCGCTTTCCGCAAAATTTAGCAATTTCTCTACATAACGACCAATAATATCGCTCTCCAGGTTCACCTTATCTCCGATGCTTTTTTTAGCCAGGGTGGTGTTTTTAGCACTGTGAGGAATTAAAGAAACGCTAAAGCTGTCCGGGAATACATCAATTATGGTAAGGCTAATGCCATCGATGGCGATTGAGCCTTTGGGAACCGTGTATTTCAAAACACTGGACGGGGCCTCGATGCGAAAGATTACAGCTATGTCCAAATGCTCTTTCTGTTTTATTCTCCCAATCGCATCTACATGTCCTTGTAGCAGGTGGCCACCCAGGCGGTCGCAGAGCCGTAAAGCCCTTTCCAGATTTACCGGACTACCACTTTGCAGGAATTTTAAACTGGTCTTATCCATGGTCTCAGGCATAAGATCACAGGTAAAATCAGTACTGATAAAGTCAGTAACTGTCAGACAAACTCCATTGACAGCGATACTATCGCCAATTTTAACATCGGATAAAACTTTTTCCGCTTCGATCTTGAGTTGAATGGATTGTTTTCCTCGTATAATCTGCTTTATGTTTCCCACTTCTTCAATAAGACCTGTAAAAATCGAACTCACCCCCTAATCTTACCGTTCTTTAAAGATAGGCGCTTATTAATATGTCCTCTTCAAAGTACCGGGTTTCAATGGAATTCAGCTTAAGAGCCTGGTTCATGGTTTTTATGCCTTCCCCACCCAGAGGAGAAGGCGCAGACCTGCCGCCGATAATTTTGGGGGCAATAAACCAGTATAGCTTGTCCACCAGTTTATTTTCTATCATATTGCTGTTTATTTCAGCGCCTCCTTCCAGCAAGAGGCTTAATATCTCCATTTTCCCCAGAATGTCCAGGACTTCTTTTAAATCTAAGCAGTCCGCTTTGCCCCCCACCTTAATGATTTCCAGACCACAATCCCGCAACGCTTTGGCCTTTTCTTGGTCGGAATCTTCGGCTGCAAATATAATTGTTCGTTGTTGATGGCTGGTCAAAGCGATAACACTGTTCAGGGGCAATTCCAGCCTGCCATCAATTATTATTCTCACCGGGTCTCTTTTTCCTTCCAGCTCCAATCGCGTATTTAAGCGGGGATCATCCTTTAGTACAGTACCAATCCCAAGCATTATGCCATCATAGGTATTCCTCAAATGATGCACATATTCGCGCGATGCTGCTCCGGTAATCCACCTGGAGTCTCCAGTGCTGGTGGCGATTTTTCCATCCAGGGTCATAGCTAATTTCAGGCTTACAAAAGGTCGGCCGCTCTGTATGTATTTAAAAAAGAATTCATTTAGCTTCCTAGCTTCATCAGCCAGTACTCCTACTCTGGTCTTTATCCCTGCTTCCCGGAGAATATGCAGACCCCTGCCGCTAACTTGAGGATTGGGATCCAGGGTAGCCATAACCACTTCGGCAATACCGGCCTCTACCAGCGCCAGAGCACAGGGAGGTGTACGGCCATAATGACTGCAAGGCTCCAGGCTGACATAGATGCTTGCTCCTTTAGCCCTTTCTGGACCAGCAGCATTCAGGGCATGAATCTCAGCGTGAGGGCTTCCTGCCTTCTGATGGTATCCTTCCCCTTGTATTTGGCCGTCCTTAACCAGCACGGCCCCCACCAGCGGGTTAGGACTGGTTCGGCCGCGGGCTCTTGCGGCGAGTTCCAGGGCTCTTTGCATAAATCTCTGGTCATCATTATTGGTCATAGGCACCTCAAATCGATTAATTTGTGGGGAGTGAGGGGTCAAAGTTATTTCCTACTACATCTTACGGTACAAGCGCCTACTCCCTCACTTTTCATTCGGGTTTTGTTCTCCACCCGGCACTCAGCTACAATGATTGATAACAGACTTGAGCAAATATTGACTGAGTGCCGGGTACTCCTGGTGTTCCACCCTTCGGGCGTCACTATTAAGGTTAGGGGCATAGGGGATTAATACTTAAAAAACAAAAAACCCGATAATCATCGGGTAAAATAGGCATAGCCAAACCGGAGCATTTAAACATGCTCGGTTCAACCTTCTCCTCTCATCCAGACTTTTACTGTCGGCATCGGAGTTTCACCGATTCCTGCCCCATAAGGCTCACGGGCTTTACCGTCGATAGGGAATTGCACCCATCCCCGAAGAAAGCTTGCTTATTAATTTTAACTTATAGTAGCATCACCATCTCCAATGGTCAAGAGCAGCGAGGTCTTTTAAGTCCTTTAATGCTTTCCCGGGTTCCGGGGATCTGAACACATAGGAGCCGGAAACCAGTACATTGCAACCTGCCTCTACCACCTGTCTTCCCGTTTCCAGGTTTATTCCTCCGTCCACTTCAAGATAGGCCGATGAGCCAGTCATCTCCATCAGCTTCTTCGCTTTTTCGATTTTATCCAATACCCCGGGAATAAAACCTTGTCCCCCAAAGCCAGGATTCACGCTCATCAGTAAAAGCAAATCCAGTTCAGAGATTATATTGTCCAGCAAGATTATCGGCGAAGCAGGATTAAGGGCTACTCCTGCTTTAATTCCTGCGTCTTTTATCATATGTATAACCCGGTGCAAGTGGGGACAGCTTTCATAATGTACCGTTAAAAGGTCGGCACCGGCGTCTACAAAAGCGGGTATCAATAATTCCGGGTTCTCCACCATCAGGTGAACATCAAAGAATAGCCCTGATTGGGAGCGAATATCAGCTACTACCTGAGGGCCAATAGTAAGGTTAGGTACGAAATGGCCGTCCATTACATCTACATGCAGCCAATCAGCTCCAGCTTCTTCTACCTTTCTGATGTCTTCCCCCAGATGAGCAAAATTAGCGGATAATATTGACGGAGCAACTAATATCACTTGTAGCTTCTCTCCTTTGCCAAGATTTCCTCTAGTATGTAAAGGTAATTCTTATAACGGCTCGGGGCAATTAAGCCCTCATTTACGGCCTCTTTCACCGCACAATGTTTTTCTCCACGATGAAGACAATCATTGAATCTACATCCCCCAGCTACTGAGCCCAATTCACTAAAATGCCCGGACAGTTCAGAACTTTTAATTGCGGCTGGCGTCTCTATCAGGCTAAAACCCGGGGTATCAGCTATCCAGCCCCCAGATCTTAGCGGGTATAGTTCGACATGACGAGTGGTATGTTTACCCCGTGCTACTTTTTTGCTTAGCTCCTGGGTTTTCACTGAAACACCATCTATCAATGTATTTAGCAGGCTTGATTTACCTGCCCCAGAGGGTCCGGCAAAAACTGCAATCTTCTTCTCTATAACTTTTCGCAAAAGGTCTATACCCGTCTTTTCTTTGGCGGAAGTCTTAATAGGAGGAAGGCAAATCCGGGGATAATAGTCCTCAATAAAGACGGATTTAGAGTCCGGGGGCAAATCGGATTTATTAAGTAGGATTTGCGGGGTGAGTCGATAAAAGCTGGCCATCAACAATAGCTTGTCCAGAAGAATGAGGCTGGGCGCCGGTTGTTTACAGGCCATTATTATTAACAGGAGGTTAACATTAGCTATTCTGGGCCGGTAAAGTTCATTTTTTCGTGGAAGTATGCTTTCTAAGATGCCCTTCCCCGCCTCTAGAGGAGTAAAGCCAACCCTATCTCCAGTCAAAACAGCTACTTTTATCTTGCCTCTGAGTTTGCACTCATATATCTGGTATTGCTCGTCCTGCACATAGTAAAAGCCGCTGTATCTTTTTAAAACCAATCCTTCAACTTTATTAGTGGTCATAAATCTCCTCCATGGGAGCGGGTTGAGCGGCTGGGAATAAATGAGAGCTGTGGTCGTATATTCCGAAAGAGCCCGGTCTTTTGGTCGAGGTCTAACATAGGTGGTTCTGTTCTTGTAAGGATTCTATGTGGTGTTATGTTGCGCATTTCCCTCGCCTTTATCTCTTTTCCTCCATATTACGACTACAACATTACGACTACAGCTTTCGCTACAGAGTATTTTACAAGAACATTGGAGGTTTAGCAAAAGCCTGCTAAATCTTCATAGTTTTATAGAATTTACCATTTAAGCGAATTTCCAGCTCTCCACTTCCATAATATTTGACGGCTGAATATACCGTATCCCCGGCCCGGTGCAATTCATCATAGACTTGCCGTTTTCCCTGGCTATCTTTTACGATAATAAGAACTTTATAATAATCCTGTTCCAGGGGAAGCGAAAACTCAATCTCCTTGACCCGGGCAACTGGTCCCGGTCCCTGACTGACGGTTAATGCTATACTGCTATCCTCATCTACCAGAACACCTGTTTCAACTTCCTGGCTGCAAACCTGATCAGAATAATATTCGCTGTTTGGCTGATATTTTACCTCACCGGGCAAGAGTTTGTTTTCCTGCAGTTTGTTGTTAGCTTCCTTGAGGCTTAAACCCAGCAGTTTAGGCATAGCTACCTTTTCTGGAGTTTTGCCTTTACTGACCATAAGATCGACCTTAGTTCCTTTCTTGCTTCGGCTCCCAGCTTCTGGATCCTGTGATATCACTAGATCTGCTTCATATTTGTCATCATATATCCTGTCTGTTTTTCCAAGTTCCAAACCTTCATTCCTTAGCTTTATTTCGGCGTCAATGAGCTTTAGTCCTTCCAGATAAGGTACTTTCTGTAGTTCCGCGCCCTTGCTCATCTTAACTTTAATTTCCCGTCCCTCCTTAACCTTTTGCCCGGGGCCGGGATTCTGGAAAAAGACTTTATCCTTGTCGTATTCATCATTAAACTCCTTAATTACATTCATGGTTAATTTAACCTTGGAGAGCTCTTTCTCCGCCTCTTTGATATCCTTTCCCACAATATTCGGGACCGCTACCTCATCCGGGAATAACTGAGCACCCATAGTACTGAGAAAGCCGCCCAGGAGACCCAAAACAGCAATGATTATCCCCACCAGAAACGGGGTACGCAGTTTTTTCTTTTTCACTACTTCATTCATCTCCTGATCTTTCCATGCAGGCAATACCATGGTCTTCCCATTTCTATTGGATCTTTTATAGCCAGCCAGGGAATCGCCCTCCGAATCCAGGAGGGCGTTACGCATAGCTTCAGCACTGGCAAATCGCTCTACCGGCATTTTTTCCATGGCTTTCATTATTATGCCTTCCAGGGTAGGGGGAATCTCCGGGTTAATGCTCCGAGGGCTTACGGCTTCATCATACATATGTTTCAAAGCTACGGTAATGGGGCTATCAGCATCAAAGGGAAGCTGGGCAGTAAGCATTTCATATAGTACACAGCCCAGAGAATAAATATCGCTGGCCGGGCCCACAGCTTCTCCCTTGGCTTGCTCGGGCGAAATGTAATGTACTGAACCTACGACATTTCCTCCGAAAGTAACGGTTTTCCTGGATATAGCTTGAGCTATCCCAAAATCGGCCACTTTAACGATTCCATCAGAGGTGATCAAGATATTATGTGGCTTAATATCCCGGTGGATAATCCCTTTGCTGTGGGCATGATGAATTCCATCGCATATGCCTATAGCAATATCAACTGCCATTTCTACCGCCAGAGGAGCTTCTTCGTCCAATAATTCATTCAGACTCTTGCCTTCAACATACTCCATTACAATATAATAGATTTGTTCCTGCTGACCTACATCGTAAACATTGACGATATTGGGATGGGACAGCTGGGCTGCGGATAGGGCCTCGGTATTGAATTTTTCCACAAAACTTTGATCGTTTAAAAACTCTTCCTTGAGAATCTTGACTGCCACTATGCGATCCAGGGTACGGCAGCGGGCTCGATAGACTGTGGCCATTCCCCCTTCGCCAATTTTTTCCATCAATTCATAACGATCACCTAAAACCGTGGTCTTCAATCAATTTACCTCCCGGTTAAATTCTGATCAATATAAGGCTTATATTATCATAACCACCTCGATCAAGGGTTTGCTGTAAGAGCTTGGAAGCTGTTTCATTCAAATCACCATCGAAATTGGAGGCAATCTTCAGTATCTCAGCCTCTTCCAGCATATCGCTTAGACCGTCACTACATAGCAGCAAGAGATCCCCCTTCAAGAGTTCGTGTTCATAATTATCCACCAACACATGCTCATCTACTCCCAAAGCCCGGGTCAGAATATGGTTATAGGAAGATTGGCGTTTTTCCCAGGTCTTAATAATGCCCTGATCTACCATTTTTTGGGCCAGGGTGTGGTCTCTGGTTATTTTGCTTATCAAGCCAGCGCGAAAGTGGTAACAACCGCTGTCTCCAACATGGGCAATCTCCAACTTTAGACCATTAATTAAGGCCGCAGTTATAGTGGTTCCCATTTCATGCCATTCCGGATTAATGCATCCCTGCTCCCAAATCACTTTATTTGCTTGATGAATACCATGATTGAGAAGACTAATATTCTTTTCCGATGAATCATCTTCAAAGCAGCTATTAATTGTTTTAATTGCTAATCGAGATGCTACATCGCCACCCCGGTGACCACCCATGCCATCACAAATGACATAAAGTCCCCAGGATTCCTTAATCAAATAAGCATCTTCGTTTTTACTTCGCTTTAAACCCCGATCCGATAATCCAACAACTTTCATAATTAACCTCAATAAAGCCCGAATTGACAAATAAGAACCGATGCAAACGCCATAAGACTATCACCTGCAGTATTCTGAACGCAATTGTCCACAGGCTGCATTTATATCGCTACCTCTTTCTTCCCGGATACTGACATTCAAACCGCCATCCTGCAGCCACTGGCAAAACTGCCATATTTTCGCTGTTTCGGGTTTTTTATAGGGAATGCCTTCGATTTCATTATAAGGAATCAAGTTAACATTTGCTAGCAAAGGTTTTAGTAATTTTATCATTTTCTGAGCATCTTTACGGCTCATATTTACTTCATCCAGCAGGAGGTATTCAAAAGTTACCCGGCGCCCGGTGATAGCGATATAATCCTCCACCGCTGGGAACAGCACTTCGAGGGGGTATTTGCGGTTTAAAGGAATTAATTGATCCCGTAAGGAGTTGTCACAGGCATGCAAGGAAATAGCCAGGGTAAGCTGTATATTCTCCTGAGCCAGCTTTTTTATTCCTGCTACCTCACCGGAGGTAGAAACAGTTATCCGCCTCTGACCCAGGTTAATTCCTTTAGGGTCATTAAGCATATGAACTGATATTAGAACCTCATCGTAATTTAGAAGGGGCTCACCCATGCCCATATATACAACATTACTTATCAACTCACCGTTTGCAGATTTCAGTCTCTTGCTCAATTCCTTTTTAGAGCCCAAATACTGACCTATTATTTCAAAGGCTTTCAAATTCCTTTGAAAGCCGGATTGGCCGGTAGCACAAAAGCTGCACGCTATCGGACATCCAATCTGGGTGGAAAGGCATAAGGTATAGCTGGACTTTTTATCTTTGCTCTGGGGTAGAAGAACGCACTCAATCTTTTTCTTATCATCTAGTTCCATGAGGAATTTACGACTGCCATCATTACTCACCCTCTGTTTAAGAACCCGCGGGATGGAAATCCGTGCTTTCTCGTCCAGTTTTTTTCTCAGATTGCGCGGGATATCACTCATTTCATAAAAAGAGCTGCATTCTTTCTGATATATCCATTTATGTACCTGTCGCCCTCGAAAACGGGCTTCCTCCAGGCAGAGCATGAATTCTTCCATTTGATTGAGATCCAAACCTAAAAGCTGTTTTTTATCTCCTGAGTTCATCTATTTAAAATTCTTCCTCCTCATCAAAGCATAGAACATACCATCAGTTCCATATTTACCAGACATCAAGGTCAGCATTCCTTGGGCCGCATTAGTTTTATCCTGCTGGTCCAGAGGAAAAAATGAAAGCTTTTGCTGGAAACCCTCCAAGGCAAAATGCTGATTTTTCTCTAAAAATCTTTCTATGATTTCTTCGTTTTCCGCCCGATTAATGGTACAAGTGGCATAGAGTAAACAGCCTTGCTTTTCCACCATTGTGGACGCACAGCGAAGAAGCTGGGACTGAAGCTGGGTCAGTTCGTTTATTTCCTCCTGATTCTTGCGCCAACGGGCATCTGCTCTTCTATTAAGAACTCCCCATCCCGAACAGGGGGCATCCAGAAGCAGATAGCTAGTCATCACATTTTTGTTGTCCAGGGTTTTTATGTCCTGCTCCAGGCTTTTGACGATGCTTATACCCAAACGCTGGCAATTTTGCCGCAGGAGTTCTAGCTTTTGGGAATATAACTCGACTGCCAGCACTTCTCCCTGGTTTTTCATGTATTCTGCCAGGTGAGTAGTCTTTCCTCCCACTCCACAGCAAAGGTCAAGCACTCGCGCCCCTGCTGGTGGATTTAAAATGGCTGTCGCCAGCATGGAAGCATCATTTTGTATATAGAAACAACCTTTCTTAAAGGATGCCGTTTCGCTTATTGCTTGCGGGCTGTCTTCCAGCACTATTCCCCATGTAGTTAATGGACTGGTCTGGGCTTTAAAGCCTTCTTCCCATAATTTTTCTATAAGCTCCTCCCGGTTGCACTTTAAAAAGTTGCAGCGTAAAACCACCTGTGGACGACTGTTGTTATAGGCTAGAAGAGTTTCACTGGCCTGCGGTCCAAATGTATCCAGCCATAACTTAACCATCCATTTTGGGTGGGAATAATATATGGAATAGAAGCCAAGGGGTTCATCCGGATACTTGATTTTATCCAGGTTCCTGCTTATATTTCGCAAGACTGCATTGCTTACCCCGGCCATTTTCGCCCCCATCTTCTGGCGACTTATTTCTACAGCATCATTGACCAGGGCATAATCAGGTACCCTGTCCAAAAACATTAACTGGTATAGAGCGGTCCTGAGGATACTCAACAACCAGGGATTCTGCTTCTCTATGGAACCGCGTAAAAAAAATTCAAGCACCCAATCAAGGTGCTTAATCATACGAACAGTCCCGTTTACAATATCTGTAAGCAGGTGCCGATCTGCTGCTGAAAAACTTGAGTTACGAAGCATTTTAGCCAGGGTCAGGTTGGCAAAGGCACCCTTTTCCATTACCTCATAAACTATTTCCACGGCCATTATTCGGGCTTTATTCGCCGGGGGGCTTTTTTTCACTGTCAATTCTTTTTCTCACCTCATGGATCTTTAAACTACATAAGCGCGTTGTATTTTCTCCACTGCAAAAACTCTTTATGTTACCTACAGCTTGTATTATTATAGAAGCAAAATAGTATTTATTACTTTTTGCTGTGACATCAATATTTCATCGCGGGATTCCAGGCAAAATATTAGTCGTCCCCACTGCCCATGAAAATCAACAGATAATAGAGCAGATTGGCTATAGCCGAAAGGGCTGCTGCTACATATGTTAGTGCTGCTGCTCCCAGTACCTTTTTAACCATGGGCACCTCTTCATCGCTTACCAGACCGGTCTCCGCAAGTTGAACCACGGCTCTTCTGGAAGCATTGAACTCTACCGGCAAGGTGACCACATGAAACAAAACAACTGATGAAAAAAGAATGATTCCTACGAAAATCAAATCACTTATCTGCAGAAAGAAACCTAATAATAAGATGGGAAATGAGGCCGAGGATGCAAAATTGGTAACCGGAACCATTTTGTGTCTAAGCTCCAGGGGTCCATATTGCAGGTTATGCTGTATGGCATGGCCTACCTCATGGGCGGCTACTCCGATGGCGGCAATAGAATTACTACCATAAACATCTTCGGATAATCTTACGGTTCTAGCGCTAGGATCATAATGGTCAGAGAGGCTGCCTGCTACTGCTTCTACCGCAACCTGTCCGCTCATACCATTTCTCCTCAATATGGCAGTGGCTACGTCAGCCCCAGTGTAAGCGCGAGCCGACCGCACTTTCGAGTACTTGCTAAAGGTTGATTTGACTTTAAACTGGGCATAAAACGACAAGATTAAAGCGGGAAGAATGAAAATCAGATAGATCATGTTTTATCCTCCTTTGCACATGGTATTAAGAGCCATTTTCACTTTTTCCAGTTCCACATCAGTATTAAAGCAAGGACCGTTGGGCCGACAGTTGAGCACTCCCATAACTGGCAAAAAACCCATATCGTGGATTCCAGATGAAAGATCCCTTTCGCAAGCCACCGCTATAACTCCCCGGGGTTTATTTTCTTCAATAAACTTTCTGGCCAAGGTACCACCGGTAGCTACCTTTAGCAGGGCTCCATGCTCACGGGCCAGCTTCTTGAGCTCCCCTACTTTACACTTCCCGCATTCTTTGCAGTTATTGACATCAACCGTTATTTTGTGGGGACAGTCTGAATTCTGCAAACAATGGGGAACCAATAACATGATTTGTTCCTTTTTCAGTATGAGCTTTTTACAGCGAACCAGGTAATTGTTTACTGCAATAAAGGAACGCAGTATCTTTTCCTTTTCTATGCCTATGAGCCGGCCAATAATAAGAGTAAGGGGGAAAAGCATTTCATTGGCCAGCTGGGTTATATTTTCCAGGGAAGGAATGCTTTTTGACCTCAATATCATGAATATTATTGCTACTATACCGGTAGCCAGAATCAGAAAGAATAGAATTACCAGGGCTAGAATAAGCAGCAAAAGAAACTGGCTTACTATAAACTCCCGTTTACTTACTAGATACCATAGCAGAAAAAGAGCGAATATGGCAAAAAAAAGACTTGCTGCCAGTAAGCCTATGTATATTCGTTTCTTGGCTTCCATCGCCCTACCCCTCCTTCGATCCCAACAAGACCCCGGGGTGCAGTGTAAAACCTTTTAAAAATTCGGAAGTAGGCATTCTCTTTTTGCCTTCTTTTTGAATTTCCAATACTTCTAAAATACCTTCGCCAGTTTGCACCTTAAAAGTGCTTTTATCAACCTCAATAACTTCTGCAATCACCCCACTTCCTGCTTCACTTCTCACCTTACTGGCAAATATTTTAACTTTTGTTCCATTAATATAAGAATATGCCCCCGGTTCTGGATTTAATGCTCTTATACGATTATGAATGGCGCTGGCTGATTCGGACCAGTTAATTATCTCATCTTCTTTGCTAATTCGGGCAGCATAATTGGCCTGGTTATCATCCTGAACCACCCGTGGTACTTTTCCTTCTTGCGCCAGGCGATTTACCACCTGCAACAGCAAATCAGCTCCTTTTTCCGCCAGGATTTTTTCCAGTTCTCCGTGATTGATATTATCATCTACGGCTATTGCTTTTTGCATAATAATATCCCCGGTATCCAAACCCTCATCCATATACATAATGCTCACACCGCTATTCTTCTCTCCATCCATCAAGGCCCTTTGTACTGGTGCTGCTCCCCGATAACGGGGTAAGAGAGAGGCATGTACATTGATGCAGCCATAGCGGGGATACTCCAGAATAGGCAGAGGTATAATCTGGCCATAGGAAACTACTACAATCAATTCGGGTTTCCACAGCTTAATTCGTACAATGGAATCCTGAGTTTTTATATTAAGGGTCTGGTACAACTCCAGTTCATTTAGATCTGCTATTTCCTTAACTGGAGTAGGTGCAACTTTGCGGCCCCGCCCCCGTGGTTTATCCGGTTGGCTTACTACCCCGGCTATCTCATGTTCGGATGCAATTAAAGCTTTCAAGGAGGGTAGGGCAAAATGGGAGGTGCCCATAAAAACGATTCTCATAATTAATATATCACCTGATTTCTAACCCTATGATTATGGTTATTCCGTTCTGGTCTCAGTCGCCTTGTCTATAAATAAGACCCCTTCAAGGTGGTCTATTTCATGTTGCAATACTTTGGCTAACAAATCTACTGCTTCAAGATTAAGCTCCTGTCCATTCCTATCCAGTCCTTTGACTTGAACCTTTTTAGCCCGGTTTACTCTTCCGACAATCCCGGGAACGCTCAAACATCCTTCTGAGCCCAGTTGACTGTCCTCTTGCATTAATATTTCCGGATTAATTAGCTCAAGTAAATTGTCTCCTATATCCACTACAATGATACGCTTGGATATCCCTATCTGTGGTGCAGCAAGACCTACTCCGTCAGCGGCATACATAGTATCGCGCATGTTATCCAGTACCCTTAAGACCCCGGCATTTATCTCCTTTACCGGCAAGGCTTTGCCGCGCAAGATCTCATTGGGTACGGTTAGAACCTGGTAAACCGACATTGCCATCCTCCTCACATGGTCATGACTGGATTCAAGTCCCATTCAACCTGGGTGTTTTTGAAATCCTTATAATCTATTATATAGCGAGCAATGCTTTTCAATAATAACATATTTTCGCATTTCAGGGTTAATTGCCAGCGATAGCGGTTGCGTATTTTCAGCAATGGGCAAGGTGCTGGTCCCAATATTTCAATGTCTTCCTCTTTGGCATCAATTATATCATTAATTTCTCTACTTAAAACATCTGCCACCATCTGAGCCATTTCCGGGCTTTCGGCCGAACACACTATCCTTAAAAGCTGAGTAAAGGGGGGATAATTCAATAAACGACGCTGTTTGATTTCCTGGTAGAAAAAGGCTAGATAGTCTTGATTCTGTAGTATCGAAAACAAGGGATTAGCAGGATTAAAGGTTTGTATTATCACTTCTCCGGGTAAACTGCCGCGACCGGAGCGGCCTGCAACCTGGAGCAAGAGTTGAATACACCTTTCAGCAGCACGAAAATCAGGTAGATTCAACATGCTATCGGCATCAACTATCCCTACCAGGGATACATGGGGAAAGTTCAAGCCTTTGGCCACCATCTGGGTACCAATCAGAATATCGATTTCTCTTTTTTCCATTCTTTCTAAAATACTTTCCTGGAAGCCCACTCTTCTGCTGCTATCCATATCTAGACGCTGAATACGGGCGGTGGGGAAAAGTTTTTGGCTTTCTTCTTCCACTCTTTGCGTTCCCAGGCCCAGATAACTCATGTGGCGGCTTCCACAAAATGGACAGTTCACTGGCGGACTGGCCTGATAATTGCAATAATGACACAGGTTTTTAGCTGTATCCTGGTGGTAGGTCAAACCTACCGAACAGGAGGGGCATAATAAGATATTACCACAACTCCGGCACAGGCTTAAGGGTGAATAGCCCCGGCGATTAATAAAAAGGATGCTCTGCTCTCCTCGCTGCAGGGTCGTGGCAAGCTTTTCCGACAAGAAAGGTGATATCACCCGGCTTTGCCGGGATAAAGCTGCTGCCTTCATATTTTCTACCCGAATGATGGGCATTCTAGCCTCAGCAACTCTCTGCTTCAAACTGAGCAGTTTCATTTCCCCTTTTACCGCTCGGTATAGTGTGTCCAGGGAAGGCGTAGCGCTGCCCATCAGCAGAACGGCTCTATCCAATTCCGCCCGCTTCCGCGCCACCTCATGAACACGGTATTTGGGAGTATCCTCCTGCTTATAGCTGCTCTCTTGCTCTTCATCGATAATAATCAGACCCAGCCGGTGCAGAGGAGCAAAAATCGCCGACCTGGTTCCTAAAACCAAATCAACCTCTCCCTGGCGAATTCTTTTCCATTCAGCATGCCTTTCTCCATCGGCCATGGCACTATGCATCACGGCCATATTCTTGATGCGTGAAGAAAAATCAGCCAGCAAATGCCGGGTCAGGGCTATCTCCGGAACCAGTACTATGGCTGTTCTCCCCTGCTGAATCGCCTTTTCCACACTGCGTATATATATTTCCGTCTTACCACTTCCGGTTACCCCAAAAAGTAGAAATTCTTCTCCACTATCATTAATTAAGGCTTTTTTTATACTTCTATAGGCTGTCTCTTGTTCCCGGTTTAGCTGCAGGATTCTATCGCTTAGAATGGATTTCTTTTTTTGCCTTTCAATAAAACTCTTCTCCAGCAAGGATTTTATGCTGCGAGCAGGGATTAATTGCTCCAGTAAAATACAATCAACTTCTTGCTCTTTAGCAATTATCCGGACAGCTTCGGCCTGCCTGGGTGCTGCTTTCTCCAGTAAAGGCAAATCCTGCTCCAAATCAAAATCTTTTAGGACATAAACATAGCCAATTTTCTCTACTCTCTGTGCCGAATAATGACCGGAGAGTTTAATTACATTCTCATCCACCAAGGCTTTAATCTCTTCATTACTTAAATATTTTTTAGCTTCATAGAGAGACAAATTTCCCCGCTTAAGCAATAAATCCAGGAAATCACTTTCCCTTTGGGCCATCAGTCGGGAACTCCATAGCTCTATTTCTTCGCGCTTTAACGCCGGGGTGACTATGACTCCCTTTTTCTTGCGTAATAGGCGGGGGGTCATCAACTTCAATACCAGGCTTATCGGGCAAAGATAGCTTTCTGCCATCCACTCCGCCAGCAAAAAAAGATTATGGTCAAAAATCGCTTCCCGGTCAAGTACTTTTAGCACTGGTTTTATTGTAGTAACATCATTGACGGAGCTTTCTTCCTCACCCAGGATTTCGCTGACGAAAGCTTCCACTTTTCTATTTCCCAGCTCCACCAGTACTCTTTTCCCCACCTCTATATCTTCTCTCAATGGTTGGGGTACCATATAGGTATAAGAGTGATCCAGGCTAATTGCCGGGAGGTTTATCAAGACCCTTACTCGGAGCATAATTAAAGCTCTCCTTTAAAGCTGGTACTAATCAAATTAAGGCGGGATAGCCCGCCTTAATCTTCCAGCTGTTCATGATTCTCATTGGGTAATAGAACCGGCTTAAAGCTCTTACAAACCGGACTGCTCCCGGAGGGTTTCTGCCTTGTCTATTCTCTCCCAGGTGAAGTCTGCATCTTCCCGGCCAAAATGACCGTAAGCCGCAGTTTTCCGATAAATTGGTCTCCTTAGATTCAAGTCCCTGATTATAGCAGCTGGTCGCAAATCAAAATTCTTCTTTATTAGCTCTATTATCTTATCATCGCTTATTTTGCCAGTTCCAAAGCAATTCACATTTATGGACAGAGGGTTGGCCACCCCAATGGCATAGGCAACTTGAATTTCGCAACGCTCTGCCAACCCGGCAGCAACAATATTCTTAGCCACATATCTTAACATGTATGAAGCGGAACGGTCAACTTTGGTCGGGTCCTTGCCGGAAAAAGCACCACCACCATGCCGGGCCATGCCGCCATATGTATCCACTATTATCTTTCTTCCGGTTAAGCCACTGTCACCCTGGGGACCTCCGATTACAAAACGCCCGGTGGGATTGACATAAAAAAGCGTATTGGCATCAATCATTTCGGGCGGAACAACCACTTTAATAACATTTTCAATTATGTCTTTTTCGATGGTAGCACTGGATACTTCGGGATGGTGTTGCGCCGAAACCACTACTGTATTGACCCTTAGCGGTTTGTCGTCTTCGTACTCTACCGTAACCTGAGTCTTTCCATCTGGTCTCAAATAGGGAAGAATCCCTTCCTTGCGAACTTTGGCCAGTCGTTCAGCCATCTTGCTGGCCAGATAGATAGGCATGGGCATAAGAACAGCAGTTTCATTACTGGCATAGCCGAACATCATACCCTGGTCTCCAGCCCCAATAGCATCCAGTTCTTCATCGCTCATTTCACCTTTTTTAGCCTCAAAGGCCCGATCTACACCCATAGCAATATCGCTGGACTGCTCATCAAGGGAGGTTAGAACTGCACAGGTCTCCGCATCGAAACCATATTTAGCCCGGGTATACCCGATATCCTCGATAGTGCTGCGAACCAGGCGCGGAATATCCACATAGCAGTTGGTGGTAATCTCACCGGCCACCAGAACCAGGCCGGTGGTAACCATGGTCTCAGCCGCAACACGCCCATAGGGATCAAGAGCCATAATAGCATCTAATACTGCATCGGAAATCTGGTCTGCCACTTTATCCGGATGCCCTTCGGTAACCGACTCAGAAGTAAATAGCGTTCTTGTCAAATTAATCATCTCCTTAAGTCATGTATTCTAAATTAATTTTACTACTTCATCCAGTATGGCCCCAGCTACTTCCTCTTTACTCATTTTGGGCAGGGAAGAAACCCGTCCATCATTACTTATGATAGTAACGATATTGGTGTCCGTAGCAAAACCGGCTCCCTCCATGGTGACATCATTGGCCACAATGATGTCCAGCTTCTTGCTCTCCAATTTCTTACGGGCATTCTCCAGTACATTCTCTGTTTCTGCTGCAAATCCTACCATAATCTGATGATCCAGCTTGTTCTTGCCTAGTTCCTTCAAAATATCGGGAGTCCCTATCAGCTCTAATACCAGTTTTTCGGTGTGTTGTTCTGTTTTCTTAAGCTTTTGGTCGGCTACCTGGGCAATTTTAAAGTCGCCTACTGCTGCCGCACCAATTATTATGTCACATGCCGCCTGATATTTCAGCATCGCTGCACACATCTCTTCCGCTCCCCAGACTGAAACCATCTCAACTCCAGCCGGGGGCTCCAGATGAGATTTTCCACTTACCAAAACAACTTCAGCGCCCCTTGATACTGCTTCCCGCGCTATACAATAGCCCATTTTCCCAGTACCCCTATTAGCAATAAACCTGACTGGATCAATATCCTCACAGGTTGTTCCGGCATTAACCATCAAACGCTTTCCCAATAAATCTTTTTTGGGAAACAACATTCGCTTGATTTCAGCCAGAATTTCCGGGGCTGCTGGAAGCCTTCCCGGACCACTGCTACCACAAGCTAGTTGCCCAGTACCCGGTTGCATCACGCTGAAGCCATAGTCATGCAATTTTTTCAGATTATCCTGTACTACCGGGTTGATAAACATATTGCTGTTCATGGCAGGAACAACTAATACCGGAGCAGTGTTGGCCAGAACTACAGTTGAAAGCAAATCATCAGCCAGGCCATGGGCCATTTTGGCTATAAAGTTGGCTGTTGCCGGAGCAATTACCAGCAAGTCCAATTCTTCTGCTATTCCAATATGCTGGACTTTCCACTCCTGGCTATCCTGCCATAGGCTGGTAATTACTTCTCGCCCAGACAGGGTCTTAAAAGTTAGGGGTGTTACAAATTTACTTGCTGATTCGGTCATCATTACGATAACATCGATATTTTCTTTCTTGAGCAGGCTTACCAATTCTGCCAGCTTGTATACCGCTATACCGCCAGTTATCCCCAGTCCAACTGTCTTTACCATAACTATACCTCCTTGGAACCGTCGTTTTTTGATGGCACAATTATTACTCTACCATTCACGACATCATCCAAAGCCCGGGTTACCATCGTAGAAAGGCGGTAGTTTTCATCATTTTTACACTTCGCGGAAAGAGATCTGGCTCTTTTGGCAACCGCAACTACCACTGCATATTTACTATTAGCTATGTTGAGTAATTCTCTGGTGGAAGATGGAATCACCCATTATCACCCCATATTCAAATTATTTATTTTACACCTTTCAGCAATAATAATCGCAGTAACTTTTTGGAGAGCGCGGTCAATTTTATCATTAACCACAAGATAATCATAATAATCGATATGCTTTAATTCATTCTCGCAGGCAGCCAGGCGTGCTTCTATGCTATCCTGGGAATCTTGTCCCCGTGAAAGCAGGCGATAAGCTAGTTCTTCCAGGTTGGGCGGGTAGATAAATATAAAAACTCCTGATGGCATCTTCTCCTTAACCTGTAGAGCTCCTTGAATGTCAATCTCTAAGAGAACATCTCGGCCTTGGTGTAGATGATTTAATACAAAATCCCGCGGAGTTCCATACATATTGGAATATACCTGAGCCCATTCTAGAAAGGCATCCTGCTCAATCATCTCCCGAAATCTGGCCTGATCAATAAAAAAATAATGTTGGCCGTTAACTTCTCCAGTTCTCGCCGGGCGAGTAGTTGCCGATATTGATAGATTCAGGTCCTTGGTTTGGTCCAGTAAAGCCTTTTTAAGAGTTCCCTTTCCCACACCTGAAGGACCTGATATTACAAATAAAATACCTTTTTTATTCATTTTTATTACACTTCCAGTGAAAATTAAGACTCTTCATTCACGTCCTTGGATGAAAGACGATTAGCAACAGTTTCCGGTTGAACCGCAGATAAAATAACATGTGCACTGTCTGCTATAATAACTGCTCTGGTTCTGCGGCCATAAGTGGCATCAATCAAAATTCCTTTTTCCCTTGCTTCCTGGATAATCCTTTTTATTGGGGCTGATTCAGGGCTTACTATAGCTACTATCCTATTAGCAGCCACAATATTTCCAAAGCCAATATTTACTAATTTTATGTCCATAACTATCCCGGATTAACCGGATCCACCTCCTGTTATTCAATATTCTGCAACTGTTCTCTGATTTTTTCCAGTTCGGCTTTGACCTCGACCACTATTTGGCTCATTTCCAGGTCATTTGCTTTGGACGCAATGGTATTAATTTCCCGGAACATTTCCTGAACCAAAAAATCAGCTTTTCGACCGATGGGATCATCACTGTTCAAAAAATTCGAAAGATAATCGCTATGGCTTTTGAGCCTGACAATTTCCTCAGTGATACTGGATTTATCAGCAAAAATAGCTGCTTCCTGAACAATCCTGGCTTCATCAAGCATTTGCTGAGATACGAGTTCGCTTATGCGTTTTCGCAGCCTTTCCATATTCTCCTCTGCTATCTCTGGAGATTTACATTCCAACTTTTCTACCCGGGAAAGAATCAACTGGTTCCTTTGCATTATGTCGCGGGCCAGGTTTTGTCCTTCATTTATCCGCATGGTCAGGAGTTCTTTCATAGCTATTGTTATGGCCTCTTTAAGAACCTCCCACAGGTTTTCCCAATTCTCTTCCTTCTCTTCCAGAGAAAAAACTTCGGGCAAGCGGAAAACGTCAATAACTCTGATTTCTTGCGAAATATTTAGTTTTTCTGCTAAATCCTTCAAGTAGTAATAATAAGCTATCGCCAAATCTTTGTCAAGCTTGATATCACGCAGTGAATCATCTATTTTCTCGATATTTATGTTGACATCCAGTCGCCCCCGGTTTACAAAATTTTTAAGCTCTTCCCGGATACGATCTTCGAGCAGGGTATAGCGCCGGGAAATTCTTATATGCGGGTCAAGAAAACGATGATTTACTGACTTAATCTCCAGGCTAATCTTGTAGCCCTCATTAGTAACCTGACTATGTCCAAAACCAGTCATACTTTTTATCATTGTAAAAAATCAACCTTTCGCCACGAATTACTCCACTGTAAAAATATTCTGCTAAGCATTAATTTTAACATAATCCCATTTGAAAGCAAAAACCCTTTTCCATAGATGAAGAATTAATCTTAAGATAAATTTCCATCCAGTAAGCAACAGAATCACGGCCCATTGCCAGCAATTCAGGCCCACGGAATTAAAGACTCCCTGCATCCAGGGTATATAAAGCACCATCAAATGCATGCTGATGGAACAAAATACAGCTAACAGCAGAAATTTGTTTTTGAAAAAACCCAGTTCAAAGGCGCTGTATTTTTCCGACCGGCATTCAAATACATAAAATAGCTGAGCTACAACCAGGGTAGTAAAAGCCATGCTGCGGGACAGCGGTAGTGGATCTATTCCATTAAGACGGGAATATAATAAAGCTATCGTAAAAGCCAGGAGGGTAACGATACTAATATAGAAGCCGCGTGAAAGAACCATCCATCCCAGACGGCGGGCAAATATCCCTTCGTCTGCTGCTCGGGGTTTACGCTTCATTATTTCCGGTTCAGGTGGTTCAAGACCCAAAGCCATGGCCGGCAAGCCATCGGTTACCAGATTAACCCAGAGGATTTGAATAGGAATCAAGGGCAGAGGCATGCCCAAAACTGAAGCTAGAAACATGACCAGTACCTCACCAATATTACAACCTAACAGATAGCGAATAAACTTCCTGATGTTATCATAAATAGCCCGGCCTTCATAAACTGCCGAAATAATGGTGGAAAAATCATCATCAGCTAAAATCATCGATGATGCCTCCCGGCTCACTTCTGTTCCACTTATACCCATGGCAATCCCAATATCAGCGGATTTCAGGGCCGGGGCATCGTTTACTCCATCACCAGTCATGGCTACAACTTCCCTATGTTTCTTCAAAACTTCTACAATGCGGTTTTTCTGTTCGGGAGCAACCCGCGCAAAGACACGGGTGGTCAAGGATTTTCGGTATAAATCCTGCTCAGTCAAATGTTCTAATTCACTTCCGCTGATAACCTCATCACTTTCACTAATTCCTATCTTCCTCGCAATAGCACGGGCGGTAGCTGGATGATCCCCCGTAATCATTATCGGTACAATTCCAGCATTTAAGCAGGCGGCAACAGATTTCTCCACCCCGTTGCGGGGTGGGTCACTCATTCCGCAAATCCCCAATAGAGTCAAGTTTGACTCCAAAAGATCATCCGCCAAAATAATTTCTCCAACGCTTATTTTTTTGGCGGCAAAGCCTAAAATCCTTAAGGCTTCCTCTGCCCATTGTTCCTGTAAACAGGAGAAGTATCGCCTATCCTTCTCCAGCAGCGGCTGAGCTTGACCCTGTTTAATTACCCGACTACAAGAGGGCATAAGAACTTCCAGGGCGCCCTTGGCAAAAACAAAATAATCTCCATCTGCTTCGACTACTATACTCATCTTTTTTCTGCTGGAATCAAAGGGTATTTCTTTGAGGCGCTTATACACCGCAGTCATACCTGCTTTTTCTGCCATTACCAGTAAGGAAGCTTCGGTCGGGTCGCCTTGAATCTGATAACTGCCCTTAATCTTTTCCAGGGTTGCATTATTGCAGTTTAGAGCAACCTGCATTATTAACCGACTATTCATATCAGAAAGAGGGTTGACTTCATTGCCTTGGTGGTGGAAGCTTCCTCGTGATTCATAGCCGTTTCCCGTTATCTCCATTACTCTATCTATAGTGGCCAGTCTTCCCACCGTCATCTGATTCTGGGTTAAAGTTCCAGTCTTGTCGGAGCAGATCACCGTAGTGCAACCCAGGGTCTCAACTGCTGGCAGCTTCCTAATTATGGCGTTTCTCCGGGCCATTTTCTGTACTCCAAGAGCCAATACCACCGTCACAATCGCCGGAAGGCCTTCAGGAATAGCAGCGACAGCCAGACTAATTCCAGCCATAAGCATAACCATTACATTTTCACCACGATAAATACCCAAGAGGGTAACTAAAGTACAAAGCAGCAAGCAAATCACAATGAGAGTTTTCCCCAGTTGGTCCAGCCTCATCTGCAGTGGTGTTTGCGGTCGTTCCGTATCCTTCATCATTTTTGCTATTTGACCCACTACTGTGTGCATACCGGTTGTGACTATAACTGCTCGCGCCCGGCCTCGAGTTATAACGGTTCCCATAAAAGCCATATTTTTTCTTTCAGCCAGAGGAGTGGACTCCGGGATAATGCTAGAGTGGTTTTTATTAACCGGCAGGGACTCCCCGGTCAAAATCGCTTCATCTATTTCCAGGCTGAAACTTTCCAAAAGCCGGAGGTCGGCAGGTACTTTGTCTCCCGTTTCCAGAAACACAATATCACCTGGCACCAGTTCAGAAGCGGACACCTTAATCCGCCTTCCTGCCCGCAAAACCAGAGCAAATGGTGATGCTAGCTTTTTTATTTCTTCCAGGGAGCGTTCCGCCCGGTATTCCTGGATAAAACCCAGGGAAGCATTTAATACCACTATAGCCATAATAGTAATAGCATCAGCCATGGCTCCAATAAGGCCTGATATAACTGTAGCTCCTAGAAGAACCAGTACCATGGTATCTGTAAATTGATTTATAAATAGAATCAAGGGATTAAGCCTTTTGTCTTCTTCCAAGGAATTGGAATAAATCTTCTGTCGTTGGCTTACCTCAGCCAGACTTAATCCCTCTTTTCGATTTGTATCCAATAATAGCAATACTTCATCCAGGCCAGCACTGTGCCAGGAACAATTTGGCATAATTTAGCCTCCATTGAATCATTTTGACAAATTCTTATTCAATGAAGGCTTATAAAAGAACAAAGGACAGGCCTTAAAGCCTATCCTCTATATTCAAAATATGATGTCATTGCATAAAGCCCAAACTTATGAGCGCTGAGCTAGCCATTCCGCAATGGTAGGATATACCTCATTCCTGGCTCTGCTTCCGAATACCAATCCCCCATGACCTACCGGATACTGTAAACTAGTCTTGTCCTGGGAAGAGCTAAGGTCAAGAATAGGGGTGCTCTGCTGCGGTAATACGATATGATCAGTTTTCCCGGTGAGCACCAACAAAGAGGCATCTATATTGGATAGAACTACCCGGCGGCCCTGAATAATGAATTCGTCTTTAACCAGGGCATTATCCTGGTAAAGATACTTTACCCACTCCCGGTAGGCTTTACCAGGAAAGTGAATATTGTCATCCACCCATTTATTCAATGCTTTCCACGCTTCGACTGACACGCCTTCGTCAATAGATTTCCATAGACGAGTATAAGTGGCTACAAAATTATTAACGGGATTTAACATCTTAAGCCCGAGATCAATAAAATCCTTGGGGATAAGAGAAAATGTGTCAGTAACCTTGTCCACATCAAAAACGGATGCTTTCAACCATATACTGGACAACCCCGCATCTCCAAAATCAATGGGGGCCGCTACATAAATCATATTTTTAATCTGTGGTTGGGAATACAGAGCTGCATACATAGTGGCTATAGTACCACCCATGCAATAGCCCAGAATGCTCAATTCATTTACATTGGAAAACTGGCAAACCTTGTATACTGCCCGGTAAACATAATCTGCAATTATCTGGTTAAAGCTTAAATCCCGGTCTTCCCAGTCAAACTCTCCCCAATCCAGGAGGTAAACATCAAAACCCTGGTCTACCAAGTATTCAACCAGGCTCATACCTGGTCTTAAATCAAGTATATATGCCTTATTAATGAGGGCATAGATCATCAATAAAGGGGTGCGATATTTATATCCTTTATGGTTGACATAACGATAGAGACGGCTCTTGTTCTTTCTCCAGACAATATCCTTGGGGGTCATGCCGGTCTCGGGAAGAGGGTCAAAATTGATTATATCCACCCATTTGCGAGTGGTATCCAGCAAGCGGTCATAGCTTTGTTGCAGTTCCATTCCTACATCTGCTGCGGATTCATTGTGTAAAAAAGGTTTTTTCATTCTTCCTCTTCTCCTTCACTGAATTCGCTGTTCTTATTTGATGATGTGGTCGCGCGGCGGTATGGCCACAGCGACTCCATCCAGAATCAACTCGCCGAACTGGTTGAAACAGGAGGTTCTTAGCTTAACTCTTCCCCGAGGCAGCTTTTCCAATACTTCAGTTTGAGCTCTAATAGTATCATTGATAAAACAAGGTTTTAGAAAGCGGATATCCTGGGTCTCATATATGGTTCCAGCTCCCGGCATACGATTACCGATGACATTGGATATCAATCCCACCAGCAACATACCATGAACCACCCGCTTCTTAAAATGCCCCTGGCGCGAGCGCACTTCATTAACATGCAGCCAACTGAAATCACCAGTGATACCTGCGTACTGGTAAACATCCGTTTCAGTGATGGTTTTTTCTACATAGTCCATATCACCGATATTTAATTCATCGTAAATATGTTCAATCATCCGGCAAAACTCCTCCCCCTCATCCAAGTTCCAGTACCATTCTATTCCCTAATAAACTACAAGTTCTTAAGTAAAGTGATGATCCCAGATTCCTGTTTACAGGAACCTATGAGCAAAGCGCTCCGCATTAATAGCGCTTTCTAATACTGCGGAACTGTGGCGAGGCTCTGCTCCGACATTATTAGCTTGCTAAAGCTAATAATCACAGATATTAGACCTTCCCAGATCATTACTAAAGCTCATAGTCCTCACTATCTTACAAGGCTAATATTAATCTGACACAGTGGTTTTTTCTGCGGCTTTCTTCCGGCTTCCTTTTTTGCTTTTAGGCGCTTCTGCCGCCGCTTCTATCTGCTCGGTTTTCTGATTGACCTTCAGGCTCTGAATATTTCGATTTATCTCTTGTAACTCAGTTTTTAATGAAGATAATTCTTGTTTAAAAAGATCCTGAAAATCCGCCATTTTCATAAGACTATCAGTCATCTTACGAAAATTATCAATAAACTGGAACTCCATCATGTCCACTTTTTCTTCCAGCGAAATAACCAGTTCAGCTACCCGGGCCACATCTTTTTTGCTGGGTACAATCCCCTTTTCCGAGAACTTGTCCATCTGCTGGTGACTTATCTTGGACATAGCCAGGTACTGTTCCAGAGTCTTGTCCAACATAGCAACAAAGGTTTCAGTACTAATAAAACCCTTCATAGTCTTGGACCAATCGCCCTCAGTGCTAAAATACATTTGTTTCCACAATTCGGCCAGATCCGGGATTTGAATATCAGTTTTTGCTTTGTCACCCTCCTGGGACATATAACTCCTGGCTCCTTTCACCTGGATTCTTGACTAAGAGACAATGCGGTTATGGCATCAAGCCATAACCGCTGTTTCGTTAAGCAATTATAGGATTAAAGGTTTTCCACCTTTTTGGATAGGTCGTCAACCTTTTTATTCAATTCATCAAAATAATTAAAATTTGGGAAATCAACATTCTCCATGGTGGCATTTACTGCCTCTTGCATCATCTTTTGCATCTGTTGTTGATTCTTTTTAGCCTGGTTCATCAATTCCTCAACCAATTTGGTTGTTTCTTCTCTGGCCACTTTTCTTTGATCCAGATATTTCCTTATCATGTTTTCGATCTGTTCTTGTGTCCATGACATGCTCCCAAGAGTAACCAACCACATATCCCATAGTTTTTCAGCAGAACTTTCACTAATTACAAATGCCTTTTTCAGGTTTTCTTTATTTGCCATTTATAACTTCCTCCTCTCAAAAATAGGCTCTCTTTTTCAATGACGACTACCTCTTACCACCTCCTTAACTAGCACATGAAAGACCGATTATCATAATTTGTATGCTAAAATGGGTAAGATGTCCTCTATTTCCTAAATTTTATTCTAACACAAATCAAGCCTTTGTAGTAGAGGGGAATAATTCTCGAAGCATAAAATTAACTGAACGACTCCACTGCAAAAACCCTTTTTGTTGCATAAGGGTTGCATGAATATACAAAACGAGCGTTGGTGAAGGCGAAAGCGGGCGGGCGATGACCGCCCCTACAATGCCTTGCGGTCGCTAGTTGTTGCGCCTGATTCGGAACGACACGGGGGTCGTTCCCTACACACCCTGCGGTCGCTATTATGTATTTATTACTTTTTGCAGTGACATCAAGAATTTATTAACTAGATGAAGTTTTCAGAAATACGCTCTTTAAAACTTTAAGGTCTGGCAAGGCCAAATCTTCCTGGGGGTAATTAACAAATAAAAAGACCATGCCGTCTTTCTTATATTGTCTGTAGCTTACAAATTCACCATGAAACCCAAAGGATTTTAAAACGAATTCTGCGGTTCTTTGTCCAAAAAGAATAATAAATCGGGGTTGCAATATAGTAATTTCTTCTATTAAAAAAGGCAGGCAATACACTATCTCTTCATTTCGTGGCCTTACTAATATACCGTTACACGGCTCTTGTTTCAACAAGCATATATTGTAATTATCCAAATAGCGTTCTGAAGAGGACTGGTATTGAGTATATGGGTCAATAGCGTTTCGCATAGTACAGGCTTTGGGAGAGCATCTTACCAGAAAAGTATGGTAAATATCTTTAAGCTTAAATTCAAGTTGGATAAAACTTCTTAGCTCAATTAGCTTTTTAGAGTCATGGGTCAGCTTGTTATTGGACTCAAAAACCATCATAAGCTCGGGCTGCAATTCGCCCTTGCCCAGAGCGGGTTTTCCAGTACATTTAATCAAAGAATTACAGCGACAGCATCGTAAAATCCTGTCCTCAAGCACAATGATTTGCCGGATAATTTCTTCCCTGCTTGATGGCATTTCGTCCTCCCCGAAATAATATTGGGCGCAATGAAAAGGCCATTGTTCTAAATCTATTAATAACTGCTTAATATATCTGGAATAAAAATAGCATAGAGGAATTATGAATAGTGCTTTGAAGTGCCAAATCCTATCGCTAAACACCAAAGTCGGTAATACTTGAAAAACCTCTAAAAGTATATCCTGGGGTTGGTCCTTCTGATATATATTATAATAATTATATTTATGCAACCCTTCTGCATCAAAAGGATTTTTTGCAGTGGAACCATATACCGCTCAGCAACATTTCTTTAATCCTTTAGTTTTTCCAGGTATTCCCGGGTACGCAGGTTTACCCCCCAGGTAGCATCCGCCAGTTTTGTAGAGATGTAACTTCGCATATTATCATCGATTTCGGGATTACTTATGTCTAGAATAACATAAAATGCTCTTAGTATATCAACCATGTTCGTAAACAAACGCTCAACCGGGGCTTTTTTTAGCAAAGCGTCCTTTTTACCATAGAAGAAGATCAATCTTTTCATAACCCAAAGAATTTCTTCATTGGACCATATTTTCTTATCTATTATCTCTGTCAACAATAAGTCTGCCCCTAGAGTATTTTCTTTTCTTTCTATATCCTGCCATTCCTTGGTGCCAAAGATCGTAGGGGGAAGGCCAAATTTTTCCAAGATGTTCTCGTTTTCCTCCATCGATTTACCTCCTAAAAATTCCTTGATTCTAATTTGCCAATTATTTAATGAAATATCCGGCGGGCACCAACATATTTACCCGCATAATAACCTTCGCTCAATGAAGAATAAATAACCCCACCGCTTCGTGGAGAACTGGAATGAATGAATTTCATATCGCCGGAATAAATTCCCACATGATCAATTCCCCGGCCTCCGCAGGCAAAGAACACCAGATCGCCGATCTTCATTTCACTTCCATCAAGCTCGGCGCCGGTTTTAAACTGAGCGGCGGCATTATGAGGCAAGTCATAACCAAAGTTTGAAAAGATATATCTTACAAAGCCGGAACAATCAAATCCAGCTGGGCCTTCTCCCCCATAGCGGTATGCTGTTCCTAAATATTGTGCTGCTTTTTCAATAATGAACCTACCATCAAGAGGAACACCCGATCGGGACGGATTGGCTAAATTACGATTCTCGACCCTAAGTTGATGCCCTTCGTTCAGTATATCACTGTTCAAATTGTTCAATTCCTTTAGTCGTGCAACAGTCATACCAAATTTTTGGGCAATAAGCCCTAAATTATCTCCCGCTTGTACTGTGTAACTCTCTTGTCCTACAGCAGTTATATCTTTTCCCGCCTCGGCCTCTCTATTTCCTCCAAGTAACAGCTTTTGCCCTATCTTGAGAGAATCAGAACTCAAATGGTTTATTTCCTTTATCTCCTTAATACTAATTCCCTGTTGCGCGGATATCTTCCACAGGCTATCACCGGATTTTACTATGTAAACAGATTCACTGGCTTCGAGGCTTGTCCCACCCATAAGTAAAAATATTGGAAGCAAAAATATAACAGCCCAAATACTTCTCATTATTCCCCTACCTTTCCCAAAAAAAATTTCCCACTTGATAATTTTCTACAGGGGTAGGGGAAATCCTCCCAAACTCATGTTCTTCTTGCTTGTTTTTTACTCCTATTTTGCTGATAGTCAAAAATATTTTGCATTTTTTCCCTACTAACACCAAAAGAACCGAATTTTCCCCGGCCTTCCTCTTTCCCATATCCATGAAAATCAGAGCCTCCAGTAATTAGTAGCTGGTGCTGCTGGCAGAAAGCGCTATATTTGAGAATCTGTTTATGATTGTGCTCTGGATAAAAAACTTCAATTCCTTCAATGCCCAAAGCAATAATATCCTCAACTAAACTATCGTTTCTAATGAGACCTGGATGAGCAAGGACAGCTATACCTCCGGCTTCATTTATTAGAGCAATGGCCTCTTCAGGCAAGAATTTATAACGATTAACATAAGCTGGTCTTCCTTTGCCGATATATTTATCGAAAGCTTCCTTTACAGAAAATACATAAGAATTCTCCATCAACGCCTGGGCAATATGTGGTCGGGCAATCAAATCACCCTGAGCTAGTCTTTTCACCTGGTCTAAATCAATATTTAAGCCCATAACAACCAGGCGATTTATCATCTTACGGGCTCGTTCTAAACGCGCTTCTTTAATTTCCTGTAAACGCCCCAATAGTCGATGATCATGATAATCGATAAAGTAGCCTAGAATATGAATTTCTTTTTCAGTCAGTTCAGTATTCAATTCTATTCCGGGAACGAAATCCAGAGCCAGACTATTCTCCGCTATAAAACGGCGGGCCTCTTCCAGACCATCTATCGTGTCATGGTCAGTTATTGCCAATCCTGGCAATCTCATCTCACTGGCTTTGCCCAGCAGTTCAGTTGGACTTAATAGACCATCTGAAGCAGTAGTATGAGTGTGTAAGTCATATAGCATTTAAAACCCTCTTCATTACTCTTAAGGCATTCCGCTGAAGAATCATCTCCACTTCTTGCGGGAGGAACCCTCTGTCATGAAGCCCTTGTTCCAGTGTAGCATAAGCCTCAACTCCAGGTAAAACCAAACTATCTGTTCCATCGAAGTCAGAACCGAGAGCCAGGTGTTTAACTCCTATTAAGTCGGAAATATAAACTGCATGATTCAAAAAGTCCTCAAGTGTTGCTTTTCCCTCTTTTACGAAATGAGCTACCTGATTCAGACCTATCACAGCTCCATTTTCAGCCAATACCTTTAATTGTTCATCACTCAGATTCCGCGGATGATTACATATAGCTCGGGCATTGGCATGAGTCACCATTACAGGCAAATTATAATAATCCAAGGCCTCAAAAAAGGCCTGCTCAGATATATGGGAGAGATCCAGCAGAATTCCGCTTCGCTCAATTTCCTTAATAATATCTTTCCCATACCGAGTCAAGCCCCCGGCATTTCCTCCCTCAGCAATGCCCCCGGCCAGTTGATTGGAATAATTCCAGGTCAGACCGATACTACGCAAGCCCATCCGGCATAGTTGTCTAAAAACAGCCAGGTCGGTCCCAATTGCTTCCGCACCTTCAAGGTGCAGCAGACAGGCTATTTTATCCGTTTGTCCCACTTTTTGCAGTTCATTGGAACCCAGAATCTGAAAAACACGCAAATAATTTTGCTCTAGTTCATGATAGAACTTGTCTATCTGTATAAGGATTTCTCGCAGAGAGCTATCAGCTTCCCGACTGGAGCTGAATAAAGCAAATATTTGCAAACAAATACCAGCTTTTTTTGCCCTTTCCAGATCAAAATGCCGCCTATTATTTAGCAACGCTTCATTCCGTACAGTAATTTCTGAAATAGTATCACAATGCAAATCTACAATCTGCATAATTATCCTCCCTTCTACAGAAAAAACCTGCCTTCATGGCAGGTTAATATTCTATAACGGCAAATTTTAATATCATATTATCTGGGCTCAATAATTAGCTTAATGGCGGTTCTTTCCTCTCCATCAATTTTTATATCGGTAAAAGCAGGGATACATATCAGATCCATGCCACTGGGAGCAACAAATCCACGTGCAATAGCTATTGCTTTCACAGCCTGGTTGATGGCTCCTGCACCTATAGCTTGTATTTCAGCAGCTCCTTTTTCTCGTAAAACTCCTGCCAGAGCCCCTGCAACCGAATTAGGACTGGATTTAGCTGAGACTTTTAATACCTCCACTAATATAACCCCCTTCAAAAATTATAAAAACAGATAAGTTGCTCTATATTTATCTATATTCTAAACTTATCTGGTAATTCCTTCTTTTTTCCATAATTGTTTTGGTTAAATTTTCATGAACCCGTAATTTATCATGGGGCCGGTTCTTCTGATATAGGATCATAAGGATTTGATTAGAAAATAGAGTTTTGATGCAGAAGGGCGCAGACCCTGCGGGTGTGACTGTTAAGGTTGTATCAAAAAATATTCTTATTCTTGTTGCCCCTATTTTCATCGGTGGTTGCGGCCCCGGCCATCGGGGGTTATACGAAAATAAGGAGTGCGGGATGTAACAAGAGAACCTTCCCCTTGTTACATTGAAGTAAAGAGAGAATTTATGACTTAGGCCGGTAATTTCTGTGAAATTCGCGCAATGCTGATGCAGTTATGGCTAGCCTCGTCGAAGGTTAATGCTACAGCCTGAATCTGGCAGGCTCCCTTCGCCACCTCAAGCCGCACCGGTCTCTGGGTAATTATCTTTTGAATAACCTGCTCTTTTTGCATACCCAGAATGGAATCAACCGGTCCGGTCATCCCCAGGTCGGTGATATAGGCTGTCCCCCTGGGTAATATCTTTTCATCGGCAGTTTGAACATGGGTATGAGTACCTAGAACGGCAGCAACTCTCCCATCAAAATAATGGGCAAAGGCCAGCTTTTCACTGGTGGCTTCAGCATGAAAGTCTACAATAATTAAATCGGATTTTTCTTGCAGCTCGGCAACAATATCATCTACAACTCGAAAAGGACAATCCAGAGACGGCAGAAAAACTCTCCCTGAAGCATTGACCACCGCGATCTTCTGGTTAAAAGCGGCGGAATATACATGATACCCCTGTCCGGGGCAATAAGGAGGATAATTGGCTGGTCTTATCAGACGGTGTTCATCATCAACGAAGCCAAATATTTCTTTGTTATCCCAAACATGATTACCCATGGTTAAAACATCAATATTAAGGGAAAGCAGTTCCTTCATTACCTCACGGCTCAAACCCCTTCCTCCAGCCGCATTTTCAGCATTGGCTATGGTAAACATAATATTATGGTCTTTTTGGATTTGGGGTAATAAGGTTCGAATAGCTCTTCTACCAGGTCTGCCAACAATATCACCAATAACAAGAATATTCAAAAAACAACCTCCGTCTACCGGTTAAATACAAATACCCGACCTTCCTTGCGATAGGCCAGGAAATCGGTGGAATTGGAGCTATCCCGGTTTATTTTTTGCATGAGACTTCGTTTGAGCTTTCTCTTAAATGCATCTTTAGCCACTATATCATTATTATCCTTTACTAGTAAATTATCAAATTCCTCTCGCAATAGCAAGATTAACATACCTATCTCATCCTGAGACAAGGTTCCCACATCTCGGTAAAATCGCAAAAAGGAAAGTTCTGATTTATCAATCAATTCAACTTCCATTAACCCTGGCTTTTGTCCTAAAAGCTGGTGAAACAAATTCAGGCAATCCCTGGTTTTTTTCAAGAAGGACTCCCGCCTGGCGATTCCGATTGTACCGTTAAGAGCCACTTCCAATATCAGCTGCTCTTTATCGGCCAGGTATTTCACTGCATTTATTTCCGGATGATTAAGCGAAACTGTTAAAAAAACATCCAGTCCCAAATCTCTGTCCATTACCCATCTTCTCCTTAAAAAACTAATTATAAACCATTTCTTCAGGGAAATAGTAAAGTCCTTTAATTTAGGACTTGTAAAAAATAGCAGGCTTTCCATTACGCAAGAGCATAAAAAAAGGGCTCGAAATAAGCCCTTTTTTATGATTGCCAGAACCCAGGAAGAAGAAATTACTTCTTTTATGTAGCTTCTATTCCTTGAATTACTTGGCATATTCTACTGATCTGGTCTCCCTAATAACAACAACTTTAATTTGACCGGGATAATCAAGATCCTGTTCAATCTTGGCGGCTATATCCCGAGCCAGATTAAGCGAATGCAGGTCATCAATTTCTTCTGGTTTGACAATTATCCTAATCTCCCTACCCGCCTGAATGGCAAAAGTACGGTCGACTCCAGAAAAAGATTCGGCCACATTTTCCAGTTTTTCCAATCGTTTTATATAGGTTTCCAGCGTTTCTCTTCTGGCTCCCGGACGAGATGCTGATATGGCATCGGCGGCCTGTACTAAAACGGCCTCTACCGTTTCTGGGTCTACATCTCCATGATGAGCTGCTATACCGTGAACAACATCCTTGTTTTCCCGATATTTCTTAGCCAGATCAACCCCTATTTCGACATGAGGACCAGCAACCTCATGATCAACAGCCTTCCCTATATCATGCAATAGGCCGGAACGTTTAGCCAGCATTATGTCAACATCCAATTCGGCTGCCATAATCCCAGCCAGATGGGCCACTTCCACTGAATGCCGAAGAACATTTTGTCCGTAGCTGGTACGGTATTTTAGCCTCCCCAACAAGTTGATCAGCTCTGGATGCAAACCATGAACTCCCACCTCAAAGGCGGCTTGTTCACCTACTTCACGAATTTCCTGGTCTATCTCTTTCCGGGCTTTCTCCACCATTTCTTCAATACGAGCCGGATGGATTCGCCCATCAGATACCAAATTACCCAGGGCAACCCGGGCAACCTCTCTTCTAATCGGGTCAAAGGATGACAAAATAACCGCTTCCGGGGTATCATCGATTATCAAATCAACTCCCGATAAAGCCTCAAAAGTACGAATATTTCGCCCTTCCCTACCTATGATTCGACCTTTCATTTCATCATTGGGCAAAGGAACCACCGATACGGTGCTTTCTGAAACAACATCGGCGGCACACCTTTGAATGGCCAGTGATACAATATTTTTAGCCTTCTTATTAGCTTCTTCCTTGGCCTCGCTCTCAATGCTCCTTATCAATAAGGCCGTTTCCTGTCTAATTTGTTGTGCAGTATTATATAAGAGTAATTCTTTGGCTTCTTCAGAACTTAATCCGGAAAGACGCTCCAATTCCTTTAGTTGTTGACTAAGAATCATCTGCAAGTCTTGCTGGGTTTTCTCGGTTTCTTTCTCTTTGTCCAGAAGAACTTGTTCTTTCTTTTCCATGTTTTCCGTCTTCTTGTCAATCATTTCTTCCTTTTGTATTATGCGTCTTTCGACTCGATCCAGCTCACGCCGCCGCTCACGGATGTCCTTTTCGGCATCCTGTCGGTTGCGATGGATCTCATCCCTGGCTTCCAGCAAAATTTCCTTCTTTTTTGCTTCAACTTCCTTGGTAGCCTCATCCAGCATTTTGGCTACTTCTTCTTCAGCAGTACCTATTCTGCTTTCCGCCAGAAAGCGTCTCCCATAATAACCCCCGATTAATCCCACGGCCAAAGAAAGGGTAATTATAACAAAACTAGTTAGGTCTATCTCTATCACCTCCTTTTTTTTATTTTTCAATAAATAGTATTCATGCCTTTAATCTGCTGGCTTTGATCACTGCCGGCCAATCCGGTTTAAGGAAAATCTAGCCTGGAAAGCAAAAAACCGAGTTGAAACTCGGTTCATAGAGAAGCCTTTAAGTACCTAATATTGTTATTTGCACCACAAGATACTAAGGCAAGAATGGAACACCCCATACTTATCCCATAATATAATGGTGAGCATTACAACAACTCACTTTAACCTTAACAGACAAGCTAACACTTCCTGGCAGTATGCCGTATATCGGAAAGATATAGGTTTCCTTCATAGCCAATGGACAACATCTATATAAATAAGCAGTCTATATGGTCAAGCTTTTCAGGTAAGACTTCCAACCAGAGCTTTATATAAATATTAGTTAGTTTCCCTATGGCTGTCAAGCTTCCTCTGCCGGGTTGCTTGCTATATTCTTTTCCTGCTTCATTTCTTTTATCCGGCTTTCCAATAAAACCATGAATTCAGAGTGATTTTTAAGATATTCCTTGGCATTTTCCCGTCCTTGTCCCAATCGTTCGCCCTGATAGGCATACCAGGAACCACTTTTCTGAATTATATCCATGGCAACAGCGATATCCAGGAAATCGCCTTCCCGCGAAATACCTATCCCATACATAATATCAAATTCCGCAGTTTTGAAGGGGGGAGCCACCTTATTCTTTACTACCTTGGCTTTGGTTTTATTACCTATCGGATCTGCACCCTGCTTTATCGTCTCACCCTTTCTTACCTCTATTCTTACGGAAGAATAAAACTTCAGGGCCCGGCCACCGGTGGTTGTCTCTGGATTGCCGTAGACTACTCCTACCTTCTCCCGTATTTGGTTGATAAACAAAACACAGGCGTTGGACTTACCTATGTGAGCTGTGAGCTTTCTTAATGCCTGTGACATCAAGCGTGCCTGCAAACCCACATGAATGTCTCCCATTTCTCCATCCAGCTCAGCACGGGGAACCAGAGCCGCTACCGAGTCGATAACTATAATGTCAATCGCACCGCTCCTGACCAAAGCCTCAGCAATTTCCAGAGCCTGTTCGCCAGAATCAGGTTGAGACACCAGTAGGTTGTTGATGTCAACTCCCAGTTTCTTTGCATAAAGTGGATCCAGCGCGTGTTCAGCATCAATAAAAGCTGCCATACCGCCTTCTTTTTGAGCTTGAGCGATAGCATGTAAAGCTACCGTGGTTTTTCCCGATGACTCCGGTCCAAATATTTCAATTACCCGACCCCGTGGTATCCCTCCCACACCCAGTGCCAGGTCCAGGGAAATGCATCCCGTAGAAATAACCTCAACATTCATACTGACAGCATCACCCAGTTTCATTATTGATCCCTTGCCATACTGTTTTTCAATATTCTTAATAGTGCTATTAAGGGCCTCCAATTTACCTTTATTTAACTCGTTAATCTCCACCCAAAACCCTCCTCAAACATTTGTTCGTTTCTAATTAAGAATATATGAATTATCTAAAAATGTCAAATTATTTCTGGGTTGTCAAGGGGATGGGCCTGCCCCTACATTGCTCACGCCGTTTACTAGCCCCTGAGCATAAATCTCTTATGAAGAAGATAAGTGGGTCCCCGGGACGACAGCTGGCTTTCCATCAATTGAAATTCGTGGACGGGAAAAGAGATATTTTCAACTTCCCGATTGATGAGAGCCAGCTGTTGCAGCAAAAGCTCTTTATTGCTCTCCGAACGTATCCTGCCCAAAGTAAGATGGAAACTGCGTCTTTTCTCGGGTTCGAAACCCAATATGTATAAATGAGCATCAACCCTTTCACCCAGGAAATTGAGCTTTTCCATTTCCCCTTCAATCCCCAGCCAGATTACCCGCGGTCGCTTTTGGTTGGGGAATACTCCCAGTTTATTTACTCGCAGCTGGAGGATGGGACAAGAGTCAGCTACGGACTCCATATCTTGCTTGATTTTTTCCGTGAGTTCCGGCTTGATTTCGCCCAGAAACTTCAGGGTCAAGTGGTAATTCTCTCTTTCCACCCATTTTACATCTGCCGCTGTCGAAACCAGCTGTTTTTTTATGCTAAAGGCATAGTCTTTCAAATAGTCAGGTACTGTAATAGCTAAAAAGGCTCGCAGAATTATCGCCCTCCATTTATTAAATGCCTGCGCAGAAGATCAAGCGCTGTTTTAGCGGCCAGTATACGAATGGACTCTCGGTTTCCCACAAAGTGCATTTCTTTAACTTGCAAAAGATCTCCGGCAGCCAGGCAAATGTAGACCAAACCCACCGGCTTCTCTTTCGCATCACTATTGGGTCCCGCAATTCCAGTAATGGAAAGGGCCAGTTCTGCGCCAGATTTTTTTTGCATACCCTGAGCCATCTCCCGGGCTACTTCCGGGCTAACTGCACCATGTTTTTCTAAAGTCTCCCGCTTAACATCCAGGTAAAGCATCTTGGCTTCATTGCTATAAGAAGTGACTGAGCCCCAGAAGTACTCAGAACTTCCGGGCAAGTCAGTTATCATCTTGGCTAATAATCCCCCAGTACAGGATTCAGCAACGGCTAGTTTTTTCTCCGTTTCTACCAGGCAGCGGGCCACAACCGAAACCAGGCTATCATCATCATAGCCCACTATATGACGACCCACAGATTCTTTGATGCTTTGGCTTACTTTCTCCATAAGCTCTTGACTGTGATTAATATCTTGACCCTCAACCGTAAGCTTTATGTGTATTTCACCATCTACTGCCAGCAGGGCCATAGCAAGCTCAGGATAAGCGTCCATTACACTATCCAACATCTTTTCCAGCTGTGACTCCCCGGGACCCAGGATTTTTATGGTCCTTCGTATCACCCGGTTTACCGCCTGGGGGAAGTCTCTTTCCAGCCTGGGTTCAATTTCCTGTTTAAACATCGGTTCCATCTCCCGTGGCGGGCCCGGAAGCAGTACTAGAACTTTATTATCCTTTTTGAGGTACATACCAGGAGCAGTTCCCAGCGAGTTATATATTATCTCTGCTTCTGGTGGAAACAGTGCTTGCTTCAGGTTGGATTCAGGCATGGACCTCTGGCGGCGGGCAAAATAATCTTTCAGCCTTTGTACTTCCACCATGTTTATCAGCATATCACATCCCATTACTTCGCAAGCTACTTCTTTTGTCAAGTCATCTCTGGTGGGTCCTAGACCGCCACTGGAAACAACAATATCTGCCAGGTCCAGGGCATTCTCAAAGGCCTTTTTTATCGTATTATGATTGTCCCCCACTACTACCTTTCCAACCACCCTGATTCCTCGATTAAATAGCCTTTCGGCAATATATGTCGAATTGCTGTCATTGGTAGTACCGAGCAGCAATTCAGTGCCAGTGGAAATAAGACAGGCTGTTTTCATTCCCAGCATCTCCTTATATGATCTTGATGTCATTGCAAAAAGTTATAAGCTTGCCTAGAAAAGGGTTTTTGCAGCAGAGTCCTATTTTGGTTACTTAAATATACTCACTTAAGCAAGCTCAATTTCAATTTTCCCTTTTTATTCTATTACAAATTCCATAGCGGTGCAAAAAATATCCGCTGGGCTAATAAAATTGATAAAAACAAAACAGCCAGGTCTAGAACCTGGCCTGGAATCGTTAGTCCCCAAGAACAATCTTTAAAACAAAAGCATCGTCTCTTTCTCATGAAGCTATTTCCGATAACTGCAGCAAAGCTAACAGCCGGTTGCGATCAAGGGATTCTTCATCCAATACGCCGGCAGCTATCTTTTCCAGGGCCAGGATATTTTCCTGCAATAGTTCCCTGGTTTGCTCTTCCAACTCCTTTATTATGGCCTTACATTCCCGATAAAAGGTGGGAGTAGGTATTTCCTCAGCTTTTACTATTCCCAGTGATGAGAGACCGGCATCTATAATTCCCCGTACCAGATCCCAGGCCTGGGCAAAATCATTGCGGGCGCCAGTACTGCGGTTGCCAAAGATAATTTCCTCAGCCAGGGCTCCAGCCAGCGCAACCATAATCTGTTTTTCCAGTTCATCGCGGGTATAGAGATACTGGTCTTCCTGGGCAGCTTTACGCATAAAACCCAGAGCACCACCCCGCGGAACAATAGTCAGGGCTGAAACCGATCCTGGTTGCAGGAGTTCACTAACCAGGGCATGACCGCTTTCATGTATACTTACCCGTTCCATCTCCTTGGAGGATGGTTTTCTATCCATTTTTTCTCCCATTATTACTTTATCGATAGCTTCCTCAAAGTGCCGGGCTTCGATTCTAGGCAATTTTTCCCGCATAGCCAGAATCGCCGCTTCATTCGCCAGGCTTTCTAAATGGGCGCCAGAAAATCCAAATGTGGCTCGGGCAATCTCCTCCAGTATCAATTCGTCATCTAAAGGCTTGTTACGGGTATGGATATTCAGAATTTTAGTCCGACCGTGTTTGTCCGGTAAGCCTACCTGAACCTGACGGTCAAAACGGCCTGGTCGCAAAAGTGCCGGGTCCAGCATGTCCGCCCTATTGGTTGCGGCTATTATTAATAAGCGGGTTTCTTCGTTTTGGCTGATACCATCCATCTCCACCAGCAACTGGTTTAGCGTCTGGTCGTATTCCATGTGGCTGCTGTTACTTCCTCTCTTAACCCCCAGTATTTCCAGCTCATCGATAAAAATGATTGCGCTCTTCTTTTTTGCCTTACTAGCTTTGACGCGGGCATCTTTGAAAAGCTGGCGAATCCTCTTGGCCCCAATTCCCGCATACATTTCGATAAACTCACTACCTGAAGCAGCAATGAAAATAGAACTGGTAAAGCTGGCAGCAGCCCTGGCCAGTAAAGTTTTGCCGGTACCTGGCGGCCCTACCAGTAGAATGCCTTTAATGGGCCTGATTCCCATCTTACCTATTTCATCCGGTCTTAAAATAAATTGCAGGGCTTCCTGCAATTCTTTAATGGCCGCATCCTGCCCCCCTATATCTTCGAAGCGGGCATGGCGAGAATTTTTTAGCGCCCCTCCCACTTCATTGAACTTAATTGAGCCCTGGGTCTGCATAAAAAAGAAAAACCCTCCCATTATCAGGGCAATTAAAACAAAGGGGATGATATTAACACCGATGATAGCAAGAAATACTACCAGGCCTACGGCTGAGCCTACCAAAATCTCCCTCACAACTACTTCCTCCCTGTTTCTGCCGGGCTGCTACTGCTAGTTCTTTCAATTACTTCATAAAGATATTTCTGCTCGTCCCAAATCTGAAGATAGAGGCGCTCTTTATCGATATACATAGCGTGCTTCATTCCCTGGGCAGCAACTTTCTCAGCTAACAGTTCATTCAGCCAAATAAAACACTTATCGGCAAGAGCTTCATAAATCGCAGGTTGAAGGGTATTAAAAAACGCTTGTAAATCCTGGTTGCGCTGGTCACCAATCTTCAATTCATAGTCTCCATCGTTCAATCTGCTATTCAAAACTCGGCTGATATCCACATAGCTCTGCTGAATGTTGTCCACCTTTTTTAGCTCCACCTTAATTTCATATCCCTTTTCACCTTTATTAACTTCGACTTTCTTTACCCCTTCTTGTACCAACAACTCAGCTTTAAGGGGTTTCTCTATTCCCCATTTAACATATAGGTTGTAAGCACCTAAGAAAACACCCAGACTTAAAATCAAGGCGGCAATAGAAATAAATACGCGAAATTCGTTGTTTTTCATCGAATTTTGCCCCCCTCACCTGCTTATTATAACATAGACCCTGCTGGCAAAGAGTTGATTAATATTTGGTAATTACGCAGAAAAAGAAGAGTAGCGAGGTAGGGTAAGTTCTAGCCATCGGAATGCAACTTGAAGCGATAAAAGTACTCAAAGCCGGATATTAATGTTATGACTACCGCAAAATACATTACCCATCGTCCCAATGGTAGATCAATATAGGGTTGGTAGGCTTTTTCCAGAATAATTAAAATAACGGCCACTATTTGACTTATGGTCTTAATTTTGCCCAGTTTACTGGCTGGAATAATAATTCCTTCTTCGGCCTTGACCACCCGCAATCCCGATACGGCAAATTCCCGTCCCAGAATTATTATGGCAATCCAACCCTGAATTCTCCCCAATTCAACCAGACTGATCAATGCTGCCGTAATTAAGAGTTTATCAGCTATGGGGTCGAGAATAATCCCCAGTTTGGTAACCTGTTTCCATTTTCTTGCCAAATACCCATCCAGGCTATCCGTCAAAGCAGCAGTAATAAAAACAGCAGCTGCAAAATAGTCCCCATAAGGAATTTTGATTAACAAAATCAGTACAAAAACAGGGATTAAAAAAATCCGCATCAATGTCAAGCTGTTTGGCACATTCATTGGTATTCCCCAATCATATCATAGTTCCTTACACCTACTAATTGTACATCAACAAAGCTACCTTTGGCCAACTTGGATTCTGTTTTTACCAGAGTCAAGCCATCAACCTCAGGAGCTTGAAAATATGTTCTTCCGGCATATAAATTTTTGCTGAGTTGCGAAGAAATTAAAACCTTTTCCCGGGAATTAATTCGCGCCAGGTTCTTTTGTCGGGTAATTTTTTGCTGGAGTCTAAGTATTTTATCCCTTCGTTCTACCTTGATTTTATCCTCAATTTGCTCGGGCATCAATGCAGCTTCACTGCCTTCCTCTGGGACAAAACAAAAAGCTCCCAACCAATCAAATTGACTTTCAGCCACAAATTCATAGAGCTCTGCAAAATCTTTTTGCTCTTCACCGGGAAATCCAAGCATTACTGTGGTGCGCAAGGCTAGATTGGGGATTCTTGCTCGCAACTTGCTTATCATCATACGCAAATGTTTATTATCATGCTGGCGATGCATTTGTTTTAGAATTCGAGAAGAAGCATGTTGAATGGGAATGTCGAGATAAGGAAGCACCTTGCTTTCTTTCGCAATAGTATCAATTATATCATCGCTCAAGTAAAGAGGATGCAAGTACATTAAACGAATCCATTCTAGTCCGTCAATGCTGGATAACTCTCTCAAGAGCATCGGCAGTGTAGTCCGGGGGGAAATATCATGGCCATAGGCGGAAGTATCCTGGGCTACGAGAACCAATTCTTTAACACCCATCTTAAGCAACTGGGCCGTTTCATCCAGCAATTCCTCAAGTGGTCTGGAACGCAATCTGCCGCGGATGGAGGGAATGACACAGTAAGCACAAGAATTATTACAGCCTTCACTAATTTTCAGATAGGCAGACCCTGGGGGTGTGCTGAGCATTCGCGGCCCTTTTTCCGAATATATAAGCGGCGGTGCTTCCATAAAGGAGACTCTCTCTCCCTGAACAACCCGTTCAACAACCCCGGCAATAGAGGATAGAGAGGATATGCCAAAAACCCCATCGAGTTCCGGTATTTCTGTTAATAAATCTCGACCATATCGCTGGGATAGGCAACCAGCAGCTATAAGATATTGTAGGCTTCCCGTTTTCTTTAATTCACCAGTTTCAATAATTGCCTCTATTGATTCTTCTTTTGCCGGTGTAATAAAACCGCAGGTATTCACAATTACCAAATCCGCTCTTTCCAGCGAATTCACTATTTTATGTCCCGCCTTCTTCAGGGTCGCCATCATTACCTCAGTATCCACCTGGTTTTTGGAGCAGCCTAGACTAATAAAACCAATATTCACCCGTTATTACTCCTGTTTAACTTGCTTCCCCGGGGCCAGGAATTCCCTTTCTTTCACTTCCCCAGGCATACCCATTGTGCCCTCTTTATGACCATTAAAAGTTATCTCTATACCCCCGGCATTTCCGGCTTTGATGTAAATGGACTGCTTTCCTTCGAAAACTCTATTTTCACCTGCTTTTAAAGTACCTGAATATATAATTTCATCATCCACCTTTACCAGCGTCCAGCACTTTTGTTTGGCTTCGATTTCTAGCCGGGCAGTTTTAGCCACGGGAGCTTCCTTTTTTGGCTTATCGTTGTGCCCTTGTTCATTTGGCTGTTCTTGCCGCGAAATCCCCGAACCCATATTCCGGGTTCCCTCCTGCGCCAAATAGTCTACTAAATAATTGCCCAACCATACTGCCAGTACCAAAAAAGCCAGGGCAAAAAAGAGGTTTTTGAAACGAAACCAGCTTTTCGGTTCAGATGATAGCGTTTGTTTAAGGTTGATGTCATCATTATCCTCACCATCCCCATAAGCCAATCGTCTAAACTCACCCACTATCTGCTTTTCATCCAACTCCAACATTCGAGCGTATTGCTTTACAAAACCGCTGGCATAGATTTTCGGCGGAAGCAAAGAAAAATGGTCATTTTCCAGGGCTTCCAAATAGTATTTTCGTATCTTGGTTTCCTCTTCCACAAATTCCAGAGTATAACCAAGTTGTTCTCGCCTCTCACGGAGAGTCTTTCCCCATGCCAATTTACTTCACTCCTAATTAGATCCTGACCCTAAATTTTATCGATTTATAAGCCTCTTTGTATATTTATGCAACCCTTATGCAACAAAAAGGGGTTTTTGCAGGAGAATCAAAATATCAGTGAGGATATTTTTAAAAACTACAATATATAGTGTTGTTATCTTTTACACACACTGCATATTTAAACCATTTTCGCGGAAGAATTATGCAAAAGCCTCAATCATTAGACGAGGCTGTACCCATAGCTATTCTAACTGCCTGTCGCAAAGAATAACCACTGGATAGGCCATAAACAATCCCTGCTAATAAAGCAGGTAATCCCTCTCTACTATCAAAACTCTGGTTGGGGAGTAAGGGAAACTCATAAGCGATTCCTTGCTGAAAATAAAGCAGCCTCGTGTTTCCGTCACTTAGAACAATGCTTTGCACTCCATCAGAACTCAACATCTGAGCCTGGCTTGAATAATAGTCCAGTATACTATCATCTTGTACCCCTAAAACCAACAGAGCATAGCGTGACAAATAAGGTGGCATTTCTTCTATTAAATCCAAGTAACGGTAGGTGCAGAAGAAGGGGAGTTTCTCCTCATCCTTTCCAATTGATTTAAGATGCAAAAGCTCCTGAAACTTGCTTTCAACTGCCAACCATTCACAGTTGAAAACTACCCATTCTCTAGCATCAATTGCCTTCTCATATTCCTGCATACTAAAATTTTCTTCCAGTATCCGATTATCGTTTAAGAATATTTTACGACAGCTTCTTTTTTTGGTATGTCTAAATATATTTACTGTATCGATACCTTTACCTTGCAGTTCATTTAAAATATTTGTTCCTTCATTGTCATTTCCTATTATAGTTATTAGTTTAACATTTAAGCCAAAGTTTGCAAAAATTCTTCCTGTATCGACAGCAAATCCTCCCAAGCCAATATTAATCGAACAATCATCTTCTGCCCCACTGGTTTTGATGTAATAGTAGCTTTCTCCAATAACAACTACTGAGACCTGTTCGTTAAAAACATATCCCTTTCCCAGAATTACACCTTTTTTCATCAGGTTGGATATATGGACCGCTATTGACGAACGAGTTATAGCTAAGCGTTGTGCCAGTTCCTCCTGAGAAATCAGAGGTTCTTTCTTCAATACTTCAAAAATTTCCTTTTCTCTAGAGGTTAACCTCATATTCAATCTCCCTTTTAAAATGGCTCAGGGCAAAAGCTGGTAAAATGTTACAACCTCGCCCCCATCCTGGCTATAGTAAAATGGCAACCTGGACTTTACACTGCCTGCATATTAACACAGTTTAGAGTTGCTGCATAGTTTATCCAATTGCTCTCTATCGATTAAAACTTCGCGCTTTTTGCTGCTATCCAATTCCGATACTATTCCCCTATCTTCCATCAAATCAACCAGGCGTGCCGCCCGGGCATAACCTATGCGTAAGCGTCTCTGCAGCAAGGATACTGAGGCCTTACGATTCTCTACAAAAACGCTTACCGCATCCCAAAAGAGTTCATCGCCATAGTCCTCTTCCAATCTATCCAGAGCCATATCTATCTCGCTGGCTACCTCGGCTTCTTCGGACTGGGGCAGCTGTTCTTTGACATAATTGACCACCTTCTCGATATCTCCATCGCTAACATAAGCCCCTTGTACCCGGTAAGGTTTTGCTGCTCCTACCGGCAAAAAAAGCATGTCCCCTTTCCCCAAGAGTTTTTCCGCTCCAGAAGAATCCAGGATGGTCCGCGAATCAGCCTGGGAAGAAACTGCAAAAGCTATACGCGAGGGAATATTGGCCTTAATTATACCAGTAACCACATCTACTGAAGGTCTTTGGGTGGCGACAATCAGATGCATCCCAGCAGCCCGGGACATTTGCGCCAGTCGGCAAATGGAATCTTCCACCTCAACAGGCGAAACCATCATCAAATCAGCCAGTTCATCAATGATTATTACGATATAAGGCAAGCTTTCTTCGCTAAGCTGATTAAATCTCTGAATATCTCTTACCCCTCGATCAGCAAACATTTTATAGCGTTTTTCCATTTCTGAAACCATCCAGCGCAGTACCACCGAGGCCTTCTTGGGATCGGTAACTACTGGAGTCATTAAATGAGGAATACCATTATAAGCAGCGAGCTCAACCATTTTAGGATCTATAAAGACAAATTTTAATTCATCCGGTGTCGAATTGAACAGGAAGATCATTATCATACTGTTGATACAGACACTTTTCCCCGATCCGGTGGATCCGGCAATCAAAAGATGAGGCATATCGTTCAACTTTCCCACCACGGTATTGCCACTGATATCCTCCCCTAAAGCAAAGGCCAGAGGAGTGTTTAAATTCTTGAAAGCCGGCGAAGAAAGGAGGTTGCGTAAACCTACACTTAAGAGTTTACTGTTGGGAACTTCTATGCCCACTGCTGATTTCCCTGGAATAGGAGCCTCTATTCTTATTCCCGGTGCAGCCAGGTTCAACTGCAAATCATCAGTAAGACTTAGAATCCTGCTAACTTTAACCCCCGGAGCCGGCGTAAGTTCATAACGGGTTACAGCTGGTCCACAGCTAACCTGGTTGACTTTCACCTTGATGCCAAAATTTGCAAAGGTATCTTCTAGAACTCCAATACTTTCCTTGATATTTTTTTTATCAATAATTCTTTCCCGGCTAACTTCACCCAGCAAATCCAAAGGGGGCTTCTGATAATCAAGCTGACTACTTATCGACCGGATTTTGTTCTTATCTGTATAAGAAATTGATTTATCAAGACTAATGGCCGATTCAGGCAACAAGGGGGCATTTTCCACCCGCGACCACTCATTCCCGATCTCCCCTGGTGACGATTCTGGATGGTTAATTATTACCTGATCTCGACTTTCTCCCGGTAGCGGCAAATCATCATCAGCCTCATAATACATTATCTTGTCCAGGCTGCTCTTTAAAACACGGCTGGAATTAATAATAAAGTCAATAATAACCTTAATGGGTTTACCCACTATCAGCAAAATAGCAACTGCCATATTTAAAATTAAAATTATTGTTGCTCCTACTTTCCCAAGCAAGGTAATAACCCCGGTAACCAGAACACCGCCCAAAATCCCGCCGCCCATACCTTTAGTTCCTGCTTCCCAGGCACTTAATCCGCTTGGTATATCATAAAGGCTGAGCCAGAGTAAACATGATAAAAATATAAGGCTGGCTCCCCACATGCGAATAGACCATATTTTCCTATCAATACCAATAACCATAGACCAGAACAACAAATAAAAAGAGAAAAACAATGCTCCACTACCCAGCAAAAGCTCTAAACCCTTTAAAATATAGGTGCCCAGAACTCCAATAAATTGTGTGCTTTCAACCCTGCCGCTAAATCGGCTCACACTAATATAGACAAAAATAGCCAGCATGAAGACAACCAGTGCTATTATTTCCCTTTTTATCCGCTCCCGGCTTATTTTACTTTTGTCTTTTGTTTTTTCGGATTTGGCTTTAGGCTTTTTTCCCTTATCTTGAATGATTATTTCACCTCTTGTTCCCAGATACAAAGAAGCCATTTGCTTGCGACATCCTGTCACGCGCGCCCTTTCGCCTGCACACCTTAGCCGGGGTGTTGCATCCATGCTTCGCCAATACCGTTTGTTATATTTATACAACTCTTATTCAACAAAAGGGGTTTTTTAGTGGAGTAAATACTATAGATGTGTTCGCCAATTATTGGTATAATCCTTCCTCATAAATGAAAAAACAGGGGCTTACCCCCCGTTTACTCTGTATTCTATTTACCTATATTATACCAACATAGGGTAATGACCGCTAAAATCCAACAATAGTAAGAAAAATATGCCAATTTCCCTTTTCGCACCAGACCCAACACTACTTTAATGGCAAATAAGCCGAATAGAGCTGCTGTCAACGGCCCCAAAGTGTAAGGTAAGATGTTGCTGGCAGGTATTCCGGTAACAAATACATCACTTAATTCAAAAATACCGGCTCCGATTATTACCGGAATGGAAAGCAAGAAAGAGAATCGAGCTGCAAATTCCCGATCCAGACCGGCCATCAAACCGGCAGCTATGGTAGAACCTGAGCGAGATAAACCCGGTACAATGGCCAGGGCCTGAAGAATGCCAATAAATAATGCATCTGAAAAGGCGGTCTCTTCCTCTTGTTTCAGGCCAAAATGCCTTTGAGCTAAATTTTCAGACAAGCTTAAGAGTATTCCCGTAAATATCAAGGCAATTCCTACTACTAAAAGAGAGTCAAAGGCCTTTTCGAAATACGGAGCCAGGAGAAAACCAGCTAATCCAGCAGGAATACATCCCACAATAAGCAAATATGTCAAACGGCAAAAAGGCTTCTTCAATATACCCAAAATATCGTCCCAAAAGGCTATAAATACCGCAATTAGAGTGCCAAGATGAACCAATACATCAAAAGTTAAGGGGGCTTCTTCAATAGCAAAAATATGTTGGAAAATAACCAAATGACCAGAACTGCTTACGGGAAGGAATTCGGTTAATCCTTGTACCGCACCCAAAACTATCGCCTGAAATAAAGTCAAAATCCTCTCTCCCCTTGAAAAACACTTTTTAGATTATATCACATTGCCTGTGATAAATGTCTGCAAAATGCTTGAGCCTGCTGCCATCAAGCTTTTAATTTTTCCCAATCCGGCTGCATAGCAATAATTGTTCCCGGTTGGTATTGGCTATTTAAATAATCCAGGGGGTCAGTGCTCACAATATTTAATATTCTTAATTGCCTGGATTCATCTTTCACCGCATTAATCACTCCCCCTGACGGAAGCTTCAGAATTATAGGCTCTCCTAACTCCTGACCGTAAGCAAGGTATTCCATGGGATCAGGTGTATAAAATATCATTGTACCATTCCCCCGGGAGCATTTTTTAATTCATGTATTTTGGCCAGGGCATCCTTGATGCCGCCCAACTGGTCAATTAAACCGCAATCAACCGCATCCTTACCTACCAGTACAGTACCAATATCACGGGCCAGATCTCCCATTCTGAACATTAATTCCCGGAACTTTTCTTCACTTATATTAGAATGCTCCACTACAAAACGAACCACCCGATCCTGCATTTTATCCAGGTATTCATAGGTTTGGGGTACTCCGATTACTAAACCAGTCAAACGTATTGGGTGAATCGTCATAGTAGCTGAAGGGGCAATAAACGAATAATTTGTACAGACTGCAATGGTAGAGCCTATAGAATGCCCGCCCCCTAATACTATGGAAACGGTAGGTTTAGAGAGACTGGCTATCATTTCGGCCAGTGCCAGGCCAGCTTCCACATCTCCACCCACAGTATTAAGCGCCACCAACAAGCCCTTAATCTGCGGATTTTCTTCCACTGCTACCAGTTGGGGTATAATGTGTTCGTATTTAGTGGTCTTATTCTGCGGGGGAAGTACCATATGGCCTTCAACCTGACCAGAAATGGTTATACAATGGATATCGCTCTTGAAACTGGGTACTTCAATCTGACCCAGTTCTTTGATGTTTTCTACTTTTTGCTCAGTTTCACTGCTTGACGTATGGTGGGGTTGCCGCAAAACACCTTGCTCCCTTCTTCAGTATATTTCCTTTTTCTTAGCATCACCCCAAGGGAGAAAATAATACATGAAAATAACAAAAGGGGCAGGCTGGACCTAATGAAGCAGAGTCCAGCCTGCCCCTTTTTAATTCAGATTTATACCTCTACTATGATTGGCAATATCATGGGTCGACGACCTGTTTTTTCATACAGATGCTTACCCAGCTTCTCGCGAACCTGAGCTTTTATAACGGCCCATTCGCTTATATTCCTTTTGGAGCATACCTCCAGGGCCTCATTGACCTTTTCTTTAGCATTCTCAATCAACTTCTCGGATTCGCGGACATAAACAAAACCACGGCTAACAATGTCGGGCCCCGCTACTACTTCACCGGATTCTTTGTTTATTGTAACCACTACAATCATGATACCATCCTGGGAAAGCTGTTTGCGGTCGCGAAGTACAATATTACCCACATCTCCTACGCCCAGTCCATCTACCAGTACTTTTCCTGCTGTTACTTTCCCACTGGTAACGGCTTTCTTTTTTCCCACCTCGATTATCTGGCCATTTTCGGCAACAAAAATGCGTGATCTCGGTATACCCAGGCTTTCCGCGAGTTTAGCATGCTTCATCAAATGCCGGTATTCACCATGCACGGGTATAAAATACCTGGGTCGGATAAGATTCAGCAGGATTTTCAATTCTTCCTGCGAGGCATGACCAGAGACATGTACTCCTGCCCCCTTTTCATATATCACTTCTGCACCCTGCCTAAATAGCAAGTCAACCGTTTTTGCCACCAATTTTTCATTTCCGGGGATAGGAGTAGCTGATATAATGACAGTATCCCCTGGTTCAATAGCCACCCAGCGATGATCCGCCGTGGCTATTCGGGTAAGAGCAGACATAGGCTCACCCTGAGAACCAGTAGTTACGATAACGATCTCACCCGTTGGATACTTACCAATATCCTCCATCTCAATCAATATTCCATCGGGAATATTCATATAGCCCAGTTGACTGGATATACGCACATTATTAACCATACTGCGTCCTACCACTGCTACTTTACGCCCATATTTTTGGGCTGTAGAGATTACTTGCTGAATTCGATGAACATTGGAGGCAAAGGTAGTAACAATTATGCGACCTTCACATTTGCCAAACAATTCATCAAAGGTATTCCCCACTACCTTCTCCGACATGGTAAATCCCACTTTGTCAGCATTAGTGCTATCACCCAGCATAACCAGTACGCCTTTTTCGCCCAGTTCGGCTAATTTCCGAAAATCCACCACTTCTCCATCGACTGGCGTCTGGTCCAGCTTGATATCTCCGGTATGCAGTATTATTCCGAGCGGGGTGTGCAGGGCTATGGCCAGAGCATCGGGAATACTATGACTAACTCTTATGAATTCCACTTCATAAGGACCAATAGATATTAGATCACGGGGACGAACAGTCTGCAATTGGACACTTCCCAGGTTGTGTTCTTTAAGCTTTTCCTCTACAATTCCCAGGGTTAGCCTGCTTCCATATACGGGCACATTTATTTCTTTCAATACATAAGGAAGCCCTCCCACATGATCCTCATGTCCGTGGGTAAGCAATATGGCCTCAACCTTATCTTTGTTTTCCATCAGATAAGTAATATCAGGAATTACGATATCAATACCCAGCAATTCTTCTTCAGGGAACATAAGCCCGGCATCAATAACTAAAATACTATCCTGATATCTGATGGCAGTCATGTTCTTCCCAATTTCCCCCAATCCGCCCAGGGGAATAATTTTAACACGAGACTCTTCAGACATCAAAACACCCTCTTCATATTCAACTTTTTAAATCGTTCCGCAACAGCCGCACAATTACAGTAAGGATTAGAATCGCTTAATTTCCTAAAAATGTTTTGTGATCTTATCTAAACCCGTCAAGCTAATTAGGCTTAACTAAAACCCCTTCAAATATCCTTATGTAATTAACAAAAGCATTAACAGCACCGAACCTAATGCCATTTACCATAGATAATTCGTATTAACCCCCCCCATGGCCGGGGGCCACAACTACTGATGAAAAGTGAGTTTTAGGCTATTGAATAGTAAGATGTAGTAAAAAAACTTAACCCCTCACTCCTCACTTTTCTTACTAATGCTCAGATTACCTAAAATACCGTCCAAATCGTTCAATTTAATTATAACCTTTTACAGTGCCTGATACAACTCAATAAAGACTCCACTGCAAAAAACCCTTTTTGTTGCATAAGGGTTGCGTGAATATACAAAACGAGCGTTGGCGAAGGTAAAGGCGGGCGGTCGAAGACCGCCCTTACAATGCTTTGCGGTCGCTTTTAAGGTTGCTGAGCAGTATATTTATGCACACTAAGGCATATTTATTACTTTTTGCAGTGACATCAATAAATACTTAAATTAAGGAGTACCGCCTGATTCTTGTCCAGCAATTTCTTTAACGAAAAGAAGTTGCAAACAAGGGTAGATATATTAATCTACCCTTGTTTGCAACTGAAAATCTATTTTGATGAAATAAAAACACTTGCTCCAAGCTGGATGGCCTAAACCGGCTAATTTATGTAATCATCCATAGTGCAAAATGCCCCTGCAATTATAATTTATTCCAGCCTTATAATAAATGGTACTGGAGCAATACATCTTTTATTAACTTCTTTTCATCTTCTCCGGCAGCTGTCAGAGGCAATCTAAAGCCACCAACCCTCATTCCCAACATGTTCAAGGCTTCCTTGAGAGGTATAGGATTGGTAGTAACAAATAAAGCTTTGAATAAGGGAAAGAGCTGCCCATGAATCGACGCTGCCGCTTTGTTGTCGCCACAGATAAAAGCATCAATCATTTCCTTCATTCTCTTACCCACCAGATGGGAAGCAATGCTAACCACCCCATGAGCGCCCAAAGCCAGCATCGGAAGAGTAAGTGAGTCATCTCCGGAGTATATTAAGATATCTTCTCCAAGCAGATTCTTCAATAAAGAAACCTGATCCATATTACCGCTGGCTTCTTTGATAGCTACAATATTATCAATAGCCGCCAGCCTCTTAACCGTCTCTGGAAGCAGGTTGCAACTCGTGCGTCCCGGGACATTGTAAAGCATCACTGGCAAGGAAACACTGCCGGCAATGGCTTTGAAGTGCTGGTAAAGGCCTTCCTGGCTGGGTTTATTATAATAAGGAGTAACCAGCATGATTCCGTCTACTCCAGTCTTTTCCGCCTTACGACTAAGATCAATCGAATAATCAGTATAATTTGACCCGGTACCTGCCCATATTGGAATCTTATCCCCCATTTTTTCTTTTACTGCGGTAAATAGCTGCAGTTTTTCATCAGCACTGAGAACCGGGGATTCTCCGGTTGTACCGCAAACAACAATACCTTCACTACCATTTTCATAAAGGTATTCAGCCAGTTTAACCGCCCGAGAAAGGTTTACCTCCAAATTATCCCCATAGGGAGTAATCATGGCTGTCATTAAGCGGGGAGCTGACATTTCTTCACCACCATCCAATTTAATAAAGACTATCTCTAACCACTATTTCCGCTATTTGTATGGCATTAGTAGCTGCACCTTTTCGAATCTGGTCGGCCACCACCCAAAAAAGAATACCATTATCTAAAGACAAGTCCTGCCTAATCCTACCTACATAAACTTCATCCTTGTTAGAAGTATAAAGGGGCATAGGATAAAGTTTATTTTCCGGTTGATCCTGCAAAACTATTCCGGGGGCCTGGGAGAAAATCATTTTAACATCCTCCACCTTAAGTGGAGTTTCCGTCTCCACACTAATGGATTCGGAATGGCTTCTAAATACCGGAACTCTAACTGCTGTAGCAGCAATCTTCAGATCTGGAGCATGCATTATCTTGCGGGTCTCCCAGACTAGTTTCATTTCTTCGCGGGTATAATTATCCGGCATAAAATCATCAATATGAGGTATAAGGTTAAAGGCTATTGGATGCTGGAAAACCTCTGGAACCATGTCTTCTCCAGCCAAATAGTCCCGAACATGCTGATCAAGCTCGTCAATTCCAGCTTTTCCCGCTCCGGAAACTGCCTGGTAGGTCGAAACCAAAACCCTTTTCAGCCGAGCTGCCTGATGAATAGGGTTAATTGCCACAACCATTATTGTGGTAGAGCAATTAGGGTTAGCAATAATCCCTTGATGCTTGGCAATATCTTCCGAGTTTACCTCAGGAACCACCAGAGGCACATTTTCCTCCAACCTAAAGGCATAACTATTATCAATTACCAGGCAATTATTCTCCCGGGCTAGTGGAGCCAGAGCCTTACTTATATCAGTATTAACAGCAAATAACGCCAGATCTGCCTGCTTAAATGCTTCAGCATTAACTGCTCTTACCGTAAGAACTTCATCTCTGAATCTCACTTTGTTTCCTTCTTCACGAGGGTCAGCCAGGCAAATTAGTTCCTCCACTTTAAACTCTCGTTCTTCCAGAATCTTCATCATTTCCTGTCCTACGGCGCCTGTTGCTCCTACAATTGCAAGTCTAACTCCCTTTGCCACAAATCCTGCCTCCCGTTAAATGTTATTCTGTATTTTAGCACAATACCTCTTCTATTCTCAAGGACAATGGGGTGATTGTAATAAAGCCAACCAGCAAATCGGGTTTTTATAAAAGATCAAATCGGGCCAAGGAGAACTGGCTGTATTTGTTTACCCTGTAAAGCATAGACAATCGTATCAACCACCTTATCCATACAAGCAACCAGCGAATTAACCTTTTCCAGTGGGCTATCCTGCCGGAATGGAACAAAGAATATGTTTTTCATGTTGATCAGCATCCCTATATTCTTTGCATTTATACCTAAAGCATCATTAGTTGATAGAGCAATTACCACCGGTCTCTGGTTCCTTAACTGGCCTTTCACTGCCATTAAAGCCGGGGTGTCAACAATTCCATTGGCAAGCTTGGCGATGGTGTTACCCGTTGCCGGCATAACTACCACAATATCCAACAACCTTTGCGGTCCGATTGGTTCAGCCCCAACAATGCTATTAATTAAAGGTCGATCAGTTATTTCCTTTATTTCATTTTTTAAATCATTTACTTTATAGAAACGATTATCCACCTCGTTTACTGTGTAGGAAAACACCGGATAAATATCGGCTCCTTCCTCTTTAAGATTCTTGATCTGAGGGAGCACCTCGGCAGTGGTACAATGGGAACCGGTCAGAACCACTCCTATTCTGACTCCCCTTAAACGGGTCTTTTGCACTTTTGCCACCTCCTCTTTACTCCAAAACCAGGTTCTGCCCCATTTTACCTAGCTCTTTTATTATTAAACGCGGAACCAGTTCGGCCAGAATCTTACCCGCCGAAATCGGTGCCACCTTACCCGGAAGCCCGGGGGCTAGAATTGCTTTAAAACCATATTCATTCGCTGCTTCGAAGTCAGTCCCTCCGGGCTGGGTAGCCAGGTCAATGATTAAGGCATCGCAATTGGCCTGTCTTAAGACACTTTTGCTTAGCACCATGCTGGGAACAGTGTTAAAAACAAAATTACTATTACTTATAGCTGTGGTTAATTCTGAGTAATGGGCTCTTTTACAGCCCATTTCATAGGCCCTGGCCATTTGCCCTTCATTTCTTGCCACCACCGTAACATCTGAACCCAGAGCCCGGAGGGTGCGTGCAAGAGTAATCGCAATGCGACCAAAACCAATAATTAAACTCCTGCTCCCGTGGATCGTAATCTTGCTTTCTTCCATGGCTATCTGAATGGCTCCCTCGGCAGTTGGAATGGAATTCATTATGGCGATATCATCCATCTCGGTAATTTCTATGAGCCGCAGACTATACTTTCTTACCCACTCCTTGAGAAAAGGACGGGCTGAACCAATAATAAGCAGAGCATTATCTGCTAAAACGGCCACCGCCTTTTCGCTAAGCTTAAGCTCGCCCCCGGCATAGACAGCACGAATAATTCCTTCCAAGCTGGTTCCTGGCAGAGGTAATATCACGACTTTTGCATCCCGGCAAGCGTCTTCTACGCTATTAACAGCAGAAGCTCCATCGCATAATTTGGAACTGGGAAAGCCAGCAACTTTTAAAATGGCTCCCCTTTTTACCAGTTCAGATATCAGAATTAGCTCCCGGTCATCTCCACCCAGAACAGCAATTCTTTTTCCCGAAAGCAGCGAACTCACCCTTAAGTCCTCCTTTGGGATAATTCTGTAGCCACAATCAATAGCATTATATGTATTTGCCATAACAGTGGTGCTTGTCTTAATAAGCCAGGGCTGTTTAAGGGGATTTGAATTAACAACCTCCCATGCCCGGGGGACACAACCACTAGTTTTTTTGCAGTAGAGTCAGAAAACGAAAGAAGGCTACAGCTGAGCTAAGCAGACTATAGCCTTTTCGCAACTCACTTTAATATACAATTTGAGATATAAGAACTGAACTTAGAGAAAATTCTCCATACCATAGACCAGTTCCTTGCAGTGGAGTATTTTCTTGACTACCATCACTACACCGGGCATAAAACCAGCTCTATCAAATGAATCGTGCCTGATTTTGAGGCCCTGGCCGGCGCCTCCGAAAATCACTTCCTGGTGAGCGATTAAACCTGGTAAGCGTACACTATGAATCCTTACCTGGCCCAGATCTCCCCCACGGCAACCAGCTATTTTCTCAAATTCCCGAACATTTCTGGGCGGCCTCAAGGGTCGATTCTGATTTATCATTTCGGCGGTTTTTATGGCAGTACCAGAAGGGGCATCCATTTTTTGATCATGGTGCAGCTCTATAATTTCCACCTCAGGAAAGTACTTGGCCGCTTCACTGGCAAACTTCATCATCAATACGGCCCCAATAGCAAAGTTAGGGATAATGGCTGCCCCCACCTGCTTTTCTCCTGCCAGCCTCTCCAGTTCTTTGATTTCTATTTCGTTTAAGCCCGTTGTTCCAATTACACAGCGCACTCCTTTTTTCAAAGCGCTTCTAGCGTTATTAAAGACCGCCTGGGGATTGGTAAAGTCCACCATTACATCTGGCCTGAACCTTTCCAAAACCAGGTCGAGGTCGTTTTCCAGGTTTATATCCAATCCAACCATGCCCATTAAGTCGGCAATATTTTCTCCTTTGGCCTTAAGATCCACCGCAGCTATCAGCTCAAGTTCCTCGTCCCCGGCAATAGCTTTAAGTGTTTCCTTGCCCATTTTCCCCAGAGCCCCCGCTACTATTACCCTGGCCTTTTGCTTCATAATAAAACCTCCCGCATGCTATCCAAAAATCCTATATTTAAGCATCTGAAGAAACTGCGGAGCAATTTCAACACACCGCTGCAACGAGGTGGGGGATTAAAACCCGCCGCCTGCTTTGTTAATAGGAACCCGACCGCTTAAAGAAGCGGGGGACATATTTCACCTCGTTATAATTTATCACAATAGTCAAGCTGAGCTCGACCGGAGTACCCCAGCAATTGCTCTCTAGTTTTAAATTTAATGTCACTGCAAAAAGTAATAAATATGCATTAGTGTGCATATTTATACCGCTAAGCAACCTTAATAGCGACCGAAGGGAGCACCAGAAGTGCCCGCAGGGTGCAACCATTATAGCGATCGCAGGGTATTTAGGGAACGACCCCCGTGTCGTTCCGAATCAGGCGCAACAACCTTAATAGCGACTGCAAGGCATTGTAAGGGCGGTCTTCGAACGCCCGCTTTCACCTTCACCAGCGTTTTTTATATTCATGCAACCCTTATGCAACAAAAAGGGTTTTTTGCAGGGGAATCAAATGTAAATTAAATGGCACTATATAGCCTGGCTTGCTCTAGAACATATTTACTGATTTCCTGAACCATCCGTCTTTCATAAAAAGTTCTCAAATTAGGATGCTTTATAGCCTTATTGATAGTTTTTATAAATCTTTGCATAAATTTGATTTCATCCCTAATTTTCTGGATTAAATCATTACCTTCAATATAAGCATAGAGTTTTTCCAGATCCTCAACTATGGATTCTTCCTGGTTGGAGATGGCAAGTACGGCTGCATGTTCCAAAAGTTCATGTTTATCCAGGTCGTAGCCTAAAAATCGCAATATTAAGTCCAGTCGGCCTGTTAAGTCTCTGGTTAAAAGGATTTGGATGCTAAGCTCCTTTTTGCAGGATTCCAGTACCATTACCTGCTGCAATATATCTTTGTAGAGGGTTTTTAACAATTCATTCATTGTAAAGTCCCTCCCCCGGAACAAAAATCTCTCCCAATCGTTTGAGACTGGTAAGAGCTTTGATTGTTTGGCGAGCTCAGTGTTTTTTGGCAACTATAGTAATATTAACCTGATTAACAGATATTACCGGTAATGTTCTGGACTATAATTGCGCTGGATATTAATAAGGTCATTGTTATAGTTTTAATTCGACTTGAAGTTAATTATTCCTTTAGTGCAAAAACTTATTAATATGCATTCGTTTGCATAAAATATACCGCTCAGCAACATTAAAAGCGACCAAAGGGAGCATCAGAAGTGCCCGCAGGGTGCAACATTAAAAGCGACCAAAGGGAGCATCAGAAGTGCCCGCAGGGTGCAACATTAAAAGCGAC
>NZ_JAQVZX010000146.1 GCF_028707975.1 Syntrophomonas sp. | reverse complement strand
AAAGTACCGTAATAGTAGTAACCTCAGGCAAGGGCGGAGTTGGAAAAACTACCACCGTTGCCAATGTTGCCAGTGCTCTGGCTCGAAAGGGCCATAAAATTGCAGTTATGGATCTGGATATAGGACTTAAAAAGCTCGATCTTATTCTAGGCCTGGAAAATCGTGTTATCTATGATATTGTTCAGGTAATAGAAGGGGAATGCAGTTTGAAGCAAGCCCTGGTGAAAGATAAGCGTTTTCCTGAGCTCTATATGCTGCCGGCGGCCCAGACCCGTAACAAGGATGACATAAAGCCCGAACAGGTGCAAGAACTCTGCCGACAACTCCGGCCCGAATTCGATTTTGTATTTATAGACTGTCCTGCCGGCATAGAACAGGGTTTCAGGAATGCTATTGCGGCTGCTGACAAAGCCATAGTAGTAACCAACCCTGAGGTTTCCGCCGTCAGGGATGCTGACCGTATTATCGGCATGTTGGAATCAGCCCAGTTCCAGGACATCCAACTGGTAATTAATCGTTTGCAGGCCAGCATGGTTAGAAGTGGTGATATGTTGAGCATAGATGACTTGATGGAACACCTTTGCATTGCCTTACTGGGCATAGTCCCGGAAGACAAAAAAGTGCTTATTTCCACTAACAAAGGTGAACCAATAGTTTTAAATGAGCGTTCGGAAGCTGGACAAGCCTTTAATAATATTGCCAGTCGTCTCCTGGGGCAGCAGGTTGATTTCCCTAACTTTGAAGAAGATTCATTCTGGGGAAAGATCCGCAACCTGGGACGCAACCTTTTCGCTAAACAATAAGGGAGGGATAAACCAGTGTTGGATTTCTTAAAGCGCATCTTTGCAGACAGCTCCAGCCGCAAGCAAGCCAATGACCGCCTGCGGGTGGTACTTACTCATGACCGGGCCGGCACTTCCTCCCGCTTGATGGAAACCCTTAAAGAAGAGATTTTAGAGGTTATTTCCCGGCATGTAGAAATAGAAGGCCGTCCCGAAGTCAAGATTATCCGGGATGGCCGACACTCAGCATTGGACATAAACATTCCTTTAAAGGGTAGGTAATAACTGGATATGATTAAAATAAAGGGCATGAATGGAAACCTGGTCTTTATCTTTGGCCAGGGAGGATTTGAAGACTACTTAAGTTTTTTGGAGGAGAAACTGTCCGCTAACAAACAATTGTTTAGCGCCTCCCGGGCAGTATTCAAAGGAGAAGGACTAAAAAAGCTTTCTCATTTCCAAATAGCTTCTCTACAAGAACTCTGCCTGCGGTTCGGCATGATTATGAATAACAGTGAAGTTACTGTTAACAAGGGTGCTTCCAAGGATATGGTAATCTACCGCAATTTGAGAAGCGGGCAAAAACTCCGCTCTGAAGGTTCGGTAATCATTTGGGGTGATGTTCATGAAAGCGCCGAAATATTAGCAGCCGGAGACATAATTGTTCTGGGTAAATTAGACGGAATTGCTCATGCTGGTTGTTATGGCGATATGAGCCGCCTTATTTTCGCGCTCAGCCTTTCTCCCGGACAGATTAGAATTGGAGACCGGCTTTCCCGCTCACCTGAGGATGCCGATAAGAGTCCCCATCCCGAAATAGCCTTCTGGGACGGCGAAAATATCTGCATCAAAGCTTATTCTTCGCGTAGTGGCTTGCGCGGCTAAGGAGGCATTTATGAATTTATCTTATGAATTTGGCCCAGAAAAGGAAAATAAGCCCAGAAAAGGAATCTTCTCTGGCATAAGCCACAACAAGTTTTTTATCCCCATCCTGCTTTTCCTGCTGATACAGGGTCTGGTTATGCTGGGTTTCTTCACCCGCAGCGACCTGGGACTCTATGATGCCTTCTTTCGACTCAAGGGAGCTTCCTCTCCCGGCGATAATATTGTGATTGTAGCCATAGACGACTCCTCCATCTCCCGCCTGGGGCCGCCGGCCTGGCCCCGCTCCACCCATGCCCGTTTGCTGGAAACGCTGGAAGAGGCTCGGGCGGTAAGTTTTGACCTTACTTTCAACTCTGCTCAGGAAGCCCGGGAGGACCAGGCTTTTGCCGAAGCCATTCAAAAACATGGCAAGGTAATACTGGCAGCCAAGTTCACCTTTGAAGAAGATGAAAACGGGGATCTGGTTCAGGGTTTTGAGCCTCCTATGCAAGAGCTCATGTCGGGCGCTGCCGGCCTGGGCTTTGTCAACACTCCTACTGATATTGACCAGAAGGTAAGACGCTCCACTCTGGTAGATGTTAATAGCTTTGAGGTTCCCTTTCCCAGCCTGGCTATAGCTACCGCCATGGTAGCCCAGGACATTGGCTATGAAGAACTTAAACTGGAAGCAGGCTGTTTGCTGGTGGGGAAAAAAGAAATACCGCTAAGCCCGCTCAACCAGGCCATGGTAAAATTCTGGGGACCGAAGGCCACATTCAAAACCATAAGCTATGCTGATGTCATAGAAGAAAAAGTCCCCCCCGCGTATTTTAAAGACAAAATCGTCCTTATCGGCAGCATTACGCCGGAGGATCATGACTTTGTGGCCACCCCCTATACCACCAGCAATATGGTAAAGGGCGGAGCCCTGGACACCCCGGGGGTAGAGATTCATGCTTCCATTATCCAGACTTTTTTGGAAGACAGCTGGTATCGCGAGGCAGAGCAGCCGTTCAATATAGCCTTCCTTTTGCTGGCAGGCCTTCTGACTTCACTGGTGGTCAGAGGACGCGGTCCCTGGAAGGGGCTAATTGGCACGGTTCTGGTAACCCTGGCGGGCATTGCTCTGGTTTACGGCCTGTGGGAATACCAGCGGATATGGCTCAGCCTGGCTGCTCCCCTGGCCCTTATTCTGCTGAGTTATGTGGTGGTAACGGCCACTGAGTTTATCCAGGCTGAACTGGGAAGACGTAAAACCAAAGCCATGTTTTCCCGCTACGTTTCCGCCGATGTGGTGGATGAACTCTTGAAAAACCCGGATGAACTTTCCCTGGGCGGCAAAAAGCAGGTGGTTACAATTATGTTCGCCGATATCCGCGGCTTTACCGCCTTCAGCGAAAATAAGGACCCGGTGGATGTAATCAACCGGCTCAATGAGTACCTGACCGCAATGACCGACTCCATTCAAAGCCATGGCGGCACCCTGGATAAATACCTGGGAGATGGTCTGATGGCCTTTTTCGGAGCGCCGGTCTATTTTGAGGATCATGTGGAGAGGGCCATCAAGGTGGCCCGGGAAATCCAGGTAAAGGTGGCAGAATTAAATCAGAAGTGGGCTGAACAGGGCGCAGTACCTCTGCTGGTAGCTGTAGGTATTAATACCGGACCGGTGGTAGTGGGCAATGTAGGCAGCCCGGAACGCATGGATTACACGCTAATCGGTGAAGATGCCAATCTAGCCTCTCGCGTTGAGGCCCTTACCAAACTCTTTGAAACCCTGGTACTGGTTTCCGAGCGCTCCTACGACCTGCTTCCGGAAGGGGAAACCAAAGCTTCTCTGCATTATGTAGGCGAGGAACTGGTGAAAGGTTTCACTCATCCCATCAAAGTATATTCCTTTAGCGATTTGAACCTGCACTTTGAAAAATCCCAGGATAAAGGCTTTAAATAGGGTGTCAAGGGGACGGTTCTCTTGACACCCTACGGCCGCAGCGAGGAAATCAAGAATACGACCAGGCTTATGATGGCCACCCCGAAGCCCAGCACCCCCAGAAAACTGTATTCTTCAACCCAGGCGGCGTGGTTGGCCTGCAATATGAAAGAAGAACCTATCAAGGCTCCGGTTATTATCAAGCTGGCGCTGAGGCGGC
>NZ_JAQVZX010000145.1 GCF_028707975.1 Syntrophomonas sp. | reverse complement strand
TGCCCCAGCGCTATGCCGACCTCTGGGATTTGTTCAAAGAAGTAAAAAACAGCTATGATGAGGAGGCTTTTGAGGTTATGCTGGCCGATGCGGCCCTGCGCGAAGATTTTTACCAGCGCCTGGCCGACTACTCCAAGACCCTGGGCCTGGCCCTTTCAGTCGAAGCTTTTATCATGAATTGCGCAGAAGCTACCCTAAAACGTTACAAGAGCGACCTGAAACGTTTTCAAAAACTCAAGGCCGCCGTCAAGCTGCGCTATGCCGAGGCCATTGATTACCGGGATTTCGAGCCGAAGATTAAGAAGCTGCTCGATGTTCATATCCAGGCCAATGAGGTTATTCAGTTAAACGAGCCGGTAAATATATTCGATGACAATGCCTTCCTGGCCATCAAGGAAGAGCGCGGAGTCTATGAAACCAAGTCCAAGGCCGCCCGCGCCGATGCTATTGCGCATGCCACCAAAAAGGCCATCACTGAAAAGATGGAAGAGGACCCGGCTTTTTATGAGAAGTTTTCCTTACTCATTCAACAGGCCATCGATGGCTTCCGGGCCAAGCGTATATCCGATCTTGAATACCTGAACCTGGTCTCGGAAATCAGGAACAAGGTCGTCACCCGGCAACATGACGATATGCCGGAAACTCTTTTGGGCAATGAGGACGCCATGGCCTATTATGGTGTGCTCAAACCTTTCTTCATGAACTCCCCGGGAAAAGATAAATGTCAAACACTCTCAGCCCAGACCGCCCTGGCCATCCAGGAGATATTGCAGCGGCATTGGAAGGTGCAGTTCTGGGATGATGATGTCAGCCAGAATCAGGCCATCAATGAAATAGACGATTATCTCTACGATAAAATAAGGGGTGTGCATGGGGTGGAACTCAGCGAGGAGCAGATGGATGATATAATCGAGAAGACCCTGCAGATAGCCAGACACAGGAGCAGCAAATGAGCCTCTCACATGGTAGAATTAATTACGGCAAAGAAAGCATCACTTACAATCTCATATACGCCCACCGCAAAACCCTGGAAATCGCAGTATATCCCGATAAAACAATTATCGTCAAGGCCCCTGTGGGAACCGCTTTAGCCGAGGTTGAACAAAGGGTGCTAAGGCGCGCCGCCTGGATTAAGAAGCAGATCGACTATTTCGGACAGTTTTACCCCCAGACCCCTCCACGCCATTATGTGGGCGGGGAAACCCACCTCTACCTGGGACGCTCCTACCGGCTGAAGATTTGTCCGGGGGACATCAACCAGGTAAAGCTCATCCATGGCTATTTTCATGTTTTCATCAAAGGAAACATCACCGAGGCACGAGTCAAAAGCCTGCTGGACCGCTGGTATGCGGAAAAAGCCGCCGCCCGCTTCGCCGAATCATTTGAACGCTGCTGGCTTTGCTTTGAAAAATCAGCTGTAAAAAAGCCCTGCCTGAAAATAAGGAAGATGAAGAAACGCTGGGGCAGCCTGTCCAAAAATGGGGTTATGACGCTCAACACCGACCTGATCCGCGTACCTCGGGAATGCATCGATTATGTCGTTACTCACGAATTGTGTCACTTGAAACATCACAACCACGGCCCCGGATTTTACCGCCAATTGGACCAAGTAATGCCCGACTGGAAAAAACGCAAGATTAAGCTGGAACTGGCACTGGTGTAATAGACATGGATAAGGAATTGATAACTGCCCAGGCTCTAGCCGAAGCCCTGCATCTCTCGGTAGAAACGATATGGAGATACACCCGGGAAAAGAAAATACCTTACATTGAACTGGGCAACAAGCAGTACCGCTATAAGAAGGACGATGTAATCAAAGCACTGAGTAACGGCAGCATTCAGGAAAGTGCATCCCCGTATGAAACTGAGGAACCCAGGAAGCTTACCTACCAGGATTACCTGCTGTTGCCGGAAGAGCCGGGTTATCATTTCGAGATTCTTGATGGCATGTTGATAAAAGAACCGGCACCCAATGTTATGCACCAGCGGGTTTCCCGCAGGTTACAAAGAATCCTGGAAGATTATTTCTGGAAGGTTGATCCCAAAGGGGAGGTCTTTGATGCACCCTTGGATGTTACCTTGCATGATGTTAATGTGGTCCAGCCGGATTTGCTTTATGTGGCAAGCGAACAGGAAGTCATTGTAAAAGATATTCGAATTGACGGGCCGCCCATGCTGGTGGTGGAAATTCTGTCTCCTTCCACCAGCCGCAAAGACCGCTTGCAAAAAAGACGGATTTACCAGGAGGCCCGGGTAGAACATTATTGGCTGGTCAATCCCCAGGAAAAAACGCTTGAGTGTTTCGCCTGGCGTGATGGTGTATACGCCCTGGTGGCGGGCGGAATGGAAGAGGAGTTGGTAGAACATCCGAATTTTCCCGGCCTGTCCATTACCTTAAAAGCTCTGTGGAATAAAGAGATATAAGTGGATTCTCATTTTCCGTTAAAAACCTAATTTTGCCTTTTTCGTAGCTTAAACTTCCGAAATTATTAACGTACCCGGGCAATTCCCTGGTAAACCCGGCCATGAGGGGTATCCAGGGTGACCTGCATATCATCCTCCAATAGACCGGTGGCATTTCTGGCTCCTACAATGACAGGAATATTGGCGTTCAAGCCCATGATAGCCGCATTGGAGGTCAGGCCCCCTTCCTCCGCCACCAGGGCGGCAATTCGAGGCAAGTGAGGGGCCAGGGCACAGTCGGCACTGGTGGTTACAACGATGTCCCCGTCTTTAATCTTTTCCATATCTTCCGGATATACTACTATTCTTACCCGGCCGGTGACCGGGTCTTTACCTATGCCCATACCCTGGGCCAGAATCCGGCCTACAACATGAACCTTTAAAAGATTGGTGCCTCCTGGGGAACCGATGGGTACCCCGGCAGTCAATATCACCAGGTCTCCGTTGTTAATATAGGAAGACTCTAAGGCCGCTTTTACCGATTCGTTGAATAGTTCATCGGTGCCTGAGGTTTCAGGAATCAAGAGGGGGTAGACGCCCCACACCAGAGCCAGTTTGTTCAATATCCGCTCTTCGGTGGTAACGGCGACAATATTGGCCTGGGGCCGGTATTTGGCTACCATCCTGGCAGTAAGACCGGTTACGGTAGGAGTAATTATGGCCGAGGCGTTCAGGTTCATGGCGGTAGCACAGGTAGCAAAGCTGATAGCATCAGTTATGGATAGCTCTCCTTGCAGTCTCCTCTGCCGCAGGATTTCCTGGTAAGGCAATACTTCTTCCGCCCGCCCGGCTATGCGGGCCATGGTCTTGACCACCTCAACCGGGTATTTCCCCGCCGCTGTTTCTCCTGAAAGCATAATGGCATCGGCACCGTCAAAAATCGCATTGGCTACATCGGAGACTTCCGCCCGCGTAGGACGGGGGTTTACGATCATGGAATCCAGCATCTGGGTAGCGATGATTACCATTTTCCCTCGGGGACTGCATTTCTCTATGATGTTTTTTTGCACCAGCGGTACTTCCTCCGCCGGTATCTCTACTCCCAAATCCCCTCTGGCTACCATTATCCCATCAGCTACTTTAATGATGTCTTCCAGGTTTTCTACCCCTTGCTGGCTTTCAATCTTGGCTATTATATCTATATCGGCATCCCGCCGCTCCAAAAGACGCCTTATTTCCAGCACATCATCCGCCGTGCGCACAAAAGAAGCGGCAATGAAATCAACTTCCTGCTCTATGCCAAAGTTAATATCTTCTTGATCCCTTTCACTGAGGAAAGGCATATTTATACGAGCTCCGGGTACATTGATTCCTTTCCTCTCTCCCAGTTCCCCACCATTGATCACCTGGCAGATAA
>NZ_JAQVZX010000144.1 GCF_028707975.1 Syntrophomonas sp. | reverse complement strand
AGTTCTTCCAAGGGTTTTTGAAAAAGATTTTTATAAAGTATCTTCCGGAAGCGGAACTTATTACGGCCAATAATGGCCGGGATGCTTATGACCTCTATGAGCAAGAGAAGCCTGATTTCATAATCACTGACTTGTTAATGCCGGAAATGAACGGCCAGGAGTTTTTACAGATGGTTAAGGAAAGCAATCCGCAGGTTAAAGTAATCATAATTTCGGCGGATATACAGAAGGCCACCCGGGAGGAAGTTGAGGAAATGGGGGTTTTAGCTTTTTTCAACAAGCCCTTGAATAATGAAAAGGCCGGGGAACTGCTGGCTTTGCTCAAGGAGGGGTCTTATGCTTAATCCCCTGCAGAAGGATGTCCTTACTGAATTGGTAAATGTTTATGTGGGACATGCGGCCAGTCTCCTTTCGGAAATGGTAGGGCTCAGGATCCTATTATCAGTACCACGGGTGGAGTTGATTCCCGAAGCGGAAATGGAACAGGGTAACCTGCCATTGCCGGAAATTTTCTCACCGGGGCATATAGTATCTTCTTATTTAAGTTTCGGGCAGGATTTTAGGGGCAAGGCATTTCTGGTTTTTCCAGTACAGAAGGCTAAACTATTGGTTAATGCCTGCATAGGAGAGGAACTGCTGCTGGAAGAGGGAGATGCAGTGCCGCCGCGTTTTCTGGACACCGACTTTGATGTCCTGAAAGAAATAAGTAATCTTATTCTAAATGCAGTAATAGGAGAATTCGGCAATTTGTTGGAGACCCGGGTGGTGTTCACCGTACCGGAAGTGGAGCTTATCGATGTTACGGAATCAGATCAAAGGCTTTTTCTCAAAGATGGGGTTTATATACTGATATTGCATACTAATTTTACCGTGGCTGAAATAGAGGTTCAGGGTGTTATTATGATTGCCTTGAACCTGAACTCTGTTTCTTCTTTACTCAAGAAAATAGATTTTCTGCTGGAGGAACAAGATGTTTAAACTGGCCTATTTGGCTCTGGATAAGGTAAACCAGGGAATAATAATACTGGATAAAGATCTGAAAATAGTTTTTTGGAATGCCTGGTTGGAGCAATATACGGGAAAAAGTCAGGAAGAAACTATTGGTCAGAAACTGCCTAAGCTCTTTCCCGACTTATCCCGTAAGCCTTGCCTCGATGCCTTTCAGGGGGCTCTTTTTCACCGGCAAAGCCGGTTTCTCTCCGGTGCTCTGCACCACTGCTTTATTGCTCCGGTGGGGGAGATACGAAAGGATGTGCGCCAGAATCTGCTGGTAGAACCACTGGACTATGATGATGAAAAATATATATTGCTGCAGATTTCCGACCTGACCGGTCATTATAGCCGGGTTAAGCAGCTTAAACATATGTTAAAGGAAATAGACAGCGAATACGAACAAGTGCGGGCGGCAGCAAAAATAAACCGCTTTAAGGCCTTTCATGATGCTCTTACGGGTCTGCCTAATCGCTATTTATTCTATGACCGCCTGGATAATGCCATCAGCATGGCGCAGCGTAATAAAGAGATGCTGGCTGTAGTCTTTCTTGATTTGGATGGATTTAAGGAGGTCAATGACAGCTATGGACATGAAGCAGGTGACCTGTTGTTGCAGGCGGTAGCGGATAGGCTGAGGGAATTGTTGCGAGAAAGTGATACCCTGGCTCGTTTGGGTGGAGATGAGTTTCTGTTAATATTTCCCCAGATAAAAAGCGAAGCAGATGCTGCAACTATTGCTAAAAAAATACTAACGGCTCTTGCTCATCCTTTCATGTTCTGGGGCTGGGAACTATATCTGACGGCAAGTATCGGTATCAGCCTATACCCCAAAGATGCCAATGATAGCCGCAATCTCATCAACAAAGCGGATTTAGCCATGTACCAGGTAAAGAATAGCGGGAAAAATGATTATCACTTTTATCATTCCGTTACATAACGAGGTAAAATATGTCCCCTGCTTAGAAGCCATATCACCACCCGCTTTAGTCCAAAATATTTTCCCAAACCCGCTGTTCAACTAGCAGTTGCAACAGATCCCCATCCAGCTCCCCATCCTTCACCATAAAGCCCAAAATTTTTAATGCTTGCTCCAGGGGCAGGGCATTTTTATAGGGCCGGTCGGAGGCAGTGAGAGCATCGAATACATCTACCAGGGCCAGAATGCGGCCTTCCAGGGGGATTTGCTCCCCGCTGAGTCCTTGGGGATAACCTCTTCCGTTAAGGTGTTCGTGATGGATGGAGGCGAAAAAAGGAACATCCTGCAATTTTTTGGTAAAGGGTATTTTCTCCAACATTTTTCCCGTTACCACCACATGCTCTTCCATGATTTTTCGCTCCTGCTCAGTCAGGGTACCCTTGGAAACACAGAGGGACTTAAGCTCATTCTCCCGGAGCCAGGGCTGCAGCTTTCCCGAACCATCCCTGTAACTTCGAGCTGCTATTTCCTTTAGCTTCTCTACTATTTCCAGGTTGACGAAAGTGGATGGGTGATCGACCTTGATTATGAATTCGCGGCTTTCCTTTATATAGTCCTGCTTTTCCTCCCAGGATATTTCCAATTGCTCCAGTTGCTCCCGGCTATCATTGCTATTAATAGATAGAAGAGCTTGCTTTTCTTTCAAGTATTCGGCTTCACTACTGGATAAGATATAATCAAAGCGCTGCAAAACCAGCTCCAGCTGGCGTTCAATGCGAGTTGATTTGTTCATTACCTCCAGGGGGGTGGCAATCTTGCCTATATCATGCAACCAGCCGGCCATTTCCAGTTGGGCTATTTGCTCTTTACTAAACGATACTCCGGCCCAGTATCCCTGGCTCTGCCGGTTGACGGCCCGGGCCATTTCCCCGGCCAGCAGGGCCACGCGGCGGGTATGGTTGGCATTATAAGGAGTTCGGGCATCAATCGCGGTTGCCATCACCTGAACAAAAGAATTGAACAGCTCTTCTATATCGGCTACAAGCTGCATATTACTTATAGCTATAGCCGCCTGTGAAGCCAGTGAAGTAATTACATTTTCGAAGTAGGGAGCGAAAGGAATCAGTTTCCCATTTTCATCACGGGCATTTATCAACTGCAATACCCCTATTACCTCTTCTTCATGATTCTCCAGGGGAATGACCAGCATGGAAAGAGTACGGTACCCAGTATTCCCATCGTATTTCTTGGGACCGGAAAAATCGAACTCCTCCGCCTGGTATACATTGGGAATATTGACACTCTTATGACTAATGGCGGCATAAGCGGATACATTTTCCATCTTCAAAGGAACTGGGGGGATGTTAATTTTTTCTCCCCGACCCCCCAAAAAGCTGTTCATGGATTCATTTTGCATAATCTTGAAGCTCAAACAGTTGTTTTCACAGAGATAAAGGGTTCCGGCATCAGCGTTGGTAATCCTCCGGGCTTCGGTAACAATCATCTCCAGAAGACGGTTTTTGTCTTTTTCTGCTGATAGAGCAATGCCAATATTTATTATGTCCTCAATTTGTTCCAGAATCTGGGGGGTATAACTTCTCAAAGAGCAATCACCATTCCTTCACGAGCGGCAATACAGTTGGGAAAACATCTTTGCGCCTCTTTTTCGATTTTAGCCATTTCTTCATCACTGCGAGCTTTATCATGGTGGAAAAGCACCAGTTTCTTGGCCCCGGCTGCTTGAGCCAGTTTGATGCCTTCCTGCCAGGTGGAATGGCCATAGCCAAGAAAACGGGGATATTCTTCATCGGTGTAGTTGCTATCATATATCATCAGGTCGGTCTCTTCACAAAAGGCTTTCAGATGCGGATCAACACAGGAGTAGTGTTCTGTATCGGTTATGTAACAGCAGGAGCGGCCATCGTAATCCAGGCGGTAAGCCAGGCTGC
>NZ_JAQVZX010000143.1 GCF_028707975.1 Syntrophomonas sp. | reverse complement strand
CCACCCAAGCCCCTCAAGAATGGTATAAGGGGGCGGATAGAGGCGAGGAAGCATATCTGATCAATGTATGAATTTAATTAGCAAACACAGGTTCCCGGGCGTATGGATAGCTGGGGAACCTTTTTTAGTTCGCCTTGCATGGGCATAGTCTAACGGGTGAAAGTCCCTAACACGCCCTGATAGTGGGAAGTGTACAGCCAAAGACAAGGGTGTCCTCGGCGACGAGGAATCTGAAGGAAGTCGGCGGCAAATCTCTGGCCTGACGAACAGAAACCACATAGAAGGCAGGGCATATCGATCTTTCGAGCTATACATATTGATATTATTACTTTGCATGCATATTATATCAGTAGGTAAGGAATACAATGATTCCATGGAAGGGGCTTTCGGCCTTTTGGCCTGGTTTTTTTCGGCTATGGGGGCAGCTGCAGACCCATTAATAATCCGCCATGATAATAATGTTTAAAAGGGTTTGTTTGTTCAGAAGAATTGCGATGTGGCTAAAATGGCAGATTTAAAACAAATCACTATGAGTACCGGTACGTGTTAATATTAATACTATAGTATCTTTATCAATTCTATAAATTAACAACCAATCAGGTATTATATGACATTCTCTGTATTTTATCCAATTTCCGCTTAATGCATGATCCTGATACTTTTCGGCTAATTTATCGCCATTGGCCAACTTTTTAACTACTTCAGTTAATAAATCAATATTATAACCACGTTTTACCAATAATTTTAAATCTTTATCAAACTTTCTAGTTCTTTTGACGATATACATTAACCTATAATCTCCTTCATCATCTCATCGACATCATAAAATCCTTTTACAGAATCATCATGGATAATTCTATCTGCTTCTTTCATCGCTTCAATTGTCTCCGCATTAGGGATATCAACAGAGATTTCAAAAGGTATTTTACCTTGTCTAACTGCTGCTTTTATAAATACTGTTAATGCAGTAGTCATATTCATTCCAAATTCTTCGAAAAGCTCTTCTGCCTGTTTCTTTAAATTCTCATCAATTCGCATGGTTATACTTGTCTGCGCCATGATAACAGCTCCTTTTTATATTGTACTTACATTGTACTGCGGCAACTATACTGTGTAAATAGGGTAAACGCTATATCCAGAGCACGAAAGAAATGTCGAAGGACTTAATCGAATATATGTAAGCGGTCAAGTATTTTGGAGAAATTTTGGCCAATAATTTTCCATAGGACTACGGGCTTAGTATAGAATCTCGATGTTTAAGGCGGTAACTGTCGCCGGTCAGATTGAATATTTCACTGTGATGAGCGATTCGATCCAGGATAGCGGTAGCGATAACCGGGTCTCCCATCAATTCGGCCCAGTCTTCAAAACCCTTGTTTGAAGTTATTATTAAGGCTGTCTGTTCGTAAAGTGATGATATCAATTGAAAAAACAAATTAGCTTCTGGCCTGGTAATAGGGACAAAACCTATCTCGTCAATTACCACTAAATATGAAGCCTTGATCCGTTTTATCCTCTGGCGGATCCGGGTTGAGGTTGTTTGCCTTAGGCTTCCACAATCTGCACCCCAGCGGGAAAATGCGTAAGCTCATGGAGAAAAACACCGATGAGTTGGAGCATTTTATTTCCCATCAACTGCCCGACGCCGCGCAGGCCGTCATCACGCCGCTGGCGTTTCTTGTCTGCATTTGAATTTCCGAAAAATCGGACTGTCAGCGATAAACGATTTGGGGCTTCGCTCCTTGTCCGTTACGGAACTGGAGAATAAGGCGGGGCCAAATCATTCGCGCGAAAAAATGTTATATATCGAAGGTTTCTCGTTCTCCTATAACAACCGGCAATCGCTTACTATTCCCTCTCTAAAACTGCCGCAAAACACGGTTATAGGCATTTTAGGCTTTAACGAAGCGGGAAAACCACATTTGCCAGATGCCTTTGCGGGCTGGAGAAATCGGCAAAGGGCGTGCTGCGCCATAACCACGGGCAATACAATACAAAACAAAGATTGAAACTTTGTTATATGGTCCTGCAGGATGTGAACCATCAGCTTTTTACTGAAAGTGTGCTGGATGAAATTCTTCTCAGCATGGAGGATGAAGACATTTCGGCCGCTGAGAAAAAGAGCACGGGCATATTACCAAACCAATATCGTCCCTCTGTTTGATTCGTCTACTTATTATTGCAAAGCGATACTATATATAATACTATAATAACGGGAGGTTTTAGGTGTGGCGGGCGTGGATAAAATAATAGAAAAAATGAAACGGCAGCCAAACGGAATACGTCCCGAAGAAGCTGAAAAGGTATTAAAAGCAAACGGATACGAATATAAAAGGCAGAAGGGCTCACACCGACACTACTTGCACCAAAACGGAGACTTAATAACTGTAAAAATAGAAACGCCGTTGAAAGCAGTCTATGTCAAAGATATTTTAACCCGAATAGGTGAATAAGCCGCTTATTCCTAATACCTTAGAAAGGGGTTCTATGTATGCGGACGGAAGAATATGTTAAATTGCCTTATACGAGAATTATTCAGGAAATAAATGATGAAAGCGGACATTATTTTTACGGCAGGATAATGGAGCTGGACGGATGCCAGAGTACAGGCGATACATTGGAGGAATTATATAAAAACCTGAATGAAGCTCTTGAGGGCTATATTGAAACCAAACTTGAAAACAACCTGGATATTTCCCTCCCTGTTAATCAAGAAGATTATAGCGGCAAATTTGTGGTAAGGCTTCCTAAATCCCTGCACATGAGGCTGGTCCTGGAAGCTGAAAAAGAGGGAGTTTCACTTAATCAATATGCACTATACAAACTTGCCAGATAATGCATAAATGAATCATGCCCTGCCTGCCTCATGGAGGCTTTACTTAAGATTAATTAAGTCTGGATAATATCTTGCTTGTAAAGCCTTCCTACTGCTCCTCTTCATCGCCCATTATAAACTTGTTTACGTTTTGTGCCTGAGCGTTAGCGAAAGGAATGGTTATAAATGTGAAAGCAGTTGTTTGCACAAAATATGCTGCCGGAAGTGCTTTATACCCGGAATTGATCTTCCAATGCTGCAACTATTTTCTTTTTATCTTTTCGCCTGCTTACGGAAAGGGAATGCGCCTCGAACCACTACAATGTAGGCAATACGAAGTTGACGCTGGATACCATGATAAACTGGATTGAAATGATAAAAATTAAACATTGACCCGGGTCTTTATTGTTTTGGCCTGGCCACGACATAGGCCAGGGGAAAGGAAGCTTTGAGCAACACGGAATCCAGGACGGTAAAAGCGTTTTCTTCCAGAAAAGCATGAAAGCTCTGCTGCGTCCATTTGTGATAGGCGCGCAAACCACTTAGCGACATTAGCGCAAAAAACAATAGAGCCTTTTTACTGCCTGCATGTACAAAAGTAGGCGCAATCAGTCTACCGTCCGGCTTAAGTACCCTGTGGCTTTCTGCCAGTGCTTTTTCCGGCTCCGGCATGATGTGCAGGGTGTTGCAAATGATGACAGCATCGAAACTGCCGGGAGCGAAACGAAGATCACAGGCGTTCTGCGCGGAAAAATGCACATTGGCCAATCCCAAATGTTGCGCCTTTTTCTGTGCCTTAGCTACCATACTAGGAGAGAAATCAATAGCGTCAATATTCTGCATCCGGTCAGCCAACCCAAGGGCAATAATGCCTGTACCGGCAGCAATCTCCAGTACCCGGTCTTCCGGCTGGAGCAGAAGGGCAATACGTTTGATGATTGTGCGCCACGAAGGCGCAGAGATGCAACTGAGCAAGTTGCATAATGCAGCCATGCTGCACAGAAGATGAGGGAGGGCCCCTCGAAGCCGCCATACAGGTGGAGGCTTCAAACCACCTTAAGCTGCTT
>NZ_JAQVZX010000046.1 GCF_028707975.1 Syntrophomonas sp. | reverse complement strand
ATTCACGCTCCTATCCGCGACGGTGCTGCGAAAGCAAAAGTAGAAAGGTCTTTTAGAACCATAAAGGACACTTGGCTTAACGGGTTTGACCCGTCAGAGGTCAGTTCTCTTCAAGATCTGAACCGGCCGGTAATAAAACTGATATATCATTTATCATTGTCCCATCAGATTTTAGGACAACTGCGAGCAATAATGGTGATGATCAATATGTTTACTGGGCATATGGAGGATTTAGTATGGCTATTCCTTATATTGCGGGTTTAACCGCATTAGCATTACAGGTGAATCCCGATATGACATTTGAACAGATAATTAATACAATTATAGAAACAAAAACGGTTACTTCAGAGGGAAGATATATAATTAATCCTAAAAAATTTATTGATTCAATATAGCTGCATATTACTAAATGGCCAATTGATTTATGATATATTTAATGCAAAAATCTTCCATGGGTACCGCATCCCGGTAATTGCCACTTGACCATATCGTTGGCTGTTTTTTCAGTGCCGCAAATGTATATTCCGGCAAGACGGTTACGGGCGGGCCTGCAATAAATAAAAGTCCCGGCCATCATAGGCCCTTTCCACATCCTGCTGCTGTTCGTATTCCCCTAGTTTATGATGTTTTCAATAAAGTTCTGGAGAATGGCGTCGGCCTGGCAGCGTTCATCATAAACAGCTTTGGGAATAACTATTCTACCGGGATATAACTTGACTAATAGATTTTCATGTCCAACCCATAAAAAAGCAGATATGCAGTCGCTATCGAAAAAGAGCGAATCAGTCAATTATGGCAAAACTTTTGAGGTTACATATGTGACATGGGGACGGGTGGATCCTTTATTACAGAGCCTAAAACGCAGAAAGGTCCACAAAAATACATATAGCTACTGTATATTTGTTGAAATTTCTTCTTAAGCGCGTATAATAAAGATATAGAGCAGTTATGAAAGGAGGCGCAGCCATGAAAGCTCGAAATGACGTGCAGGTGACAATGCGTATAGACAGAAACGTCAAGGAAGCAGCCGAGCAGCTTTTCAGCCGGCTTGGCCTGAGCATGACAACCGCAGTCGGTTTGTTCCTGCGTAAAGCGGTCAGCGAAGATGCTATTCCCTTCGTCGTAAGTGCCAAAAAGTCTGGAATCAATGGATATTCAGCCAGGCAGATAGAAGAATTGTTCGGTGTGGCCGTAGACGATGCAATCGCGAAAAAGAAACAGAATGGTTCTCCTGTTGCCCGGTATGATGAGGAAAATAAAAAGGCGTATTTAGAGTATGCTGACGGAAGACGGGAATATGTCAATGACTGATATGAATAAAAAACCTGCTGTGTTGGTCTTTGCAGGCCCGAATGGTGTCGGCAAAACAACAATCGCCCACCATTTCCCCGTATCAGGAACCTATGTAAATGCGGATGACATCAAAAGGGAGTATAACCTTACGGATCTTGAAGCCGCGCAGCAGGCTGAAGCTCTTCGCAATAAACTTCTGGATACAGGGGAGGATTTTACATTTGAAACGGTCCTTTCGACTGAGCGTAACCTACTGCTGATGCAGAAGGCGAAAGCACTTGGATATGAAGTGCGGTGTGTTTATGTACTGACTATTGATGTAAATATCAATATAGCCAGGGTGAAGGAGCGGCATGCTTCCGGAGGACATGATGTGCCGGAGGATAAAATCCGTTCAAGATATCGCAAAGCATTGGGACTAATACCAGAAGTCGCTGCTGTTTGCGACATCGTCTTTCTGTACGACAATTCAGTCAGGCCTACTTTGATTTTCAGCAAAGAATATGAGGAATCAAGGATTTTCCCAAACAACCGGTGGCCAGAGGCAGAACTCAAAAAACTGCTTGGAATGTAACAGGGGGTAACGAGGGGCGGTTTTTTCCTTGCCCCCTTGTCACACTTCCTTACTACTAAAAAAGCGACGGCCGGAATAAAATCTATTCCGAACCGCCGCTTTTTTAATGGGCTGGGCCGCTGCTGACCGGCAGCCTTATTTTATTGCTGATGGTTATTACTTTGCGATTCTTTCTATAAAGCTTTGAAGGATTGCAGCCACCTGACACCGCTGGACATTGTCGGCAGGCATCAATTGACTTCCGCTGCCTTGAATTAATCCCTCAGCATTTGCCCAGGACATAGCATCCTTTGCCCATGGGGAGATAGACTCTCCATCTGCAAATTTAGAAAGGTCAGCTCTCATCGACACATCATAGCCTTTGTACTGAGCATAATTCATCAGGATTACAGCCATCTGTTCGCGGGTAATAGAGTTTTCAGGTCCGAATATACCGTTGCCATAGCCGCTTACGATTTTATTAGCACTCGCCAGGCCACTGCATCTGTATAATATTTGTCCGACCCTACATCTGTGAAGCCGTTAGTTATATTTGGCATTGGTGAACCTTCAAGTGTGTGCAGTATGGTGACAATCATCCCTCTTGTTGTATTAGTATAAGGACTGAAAGTAGTCTCAGAAGTTCCTACCATAAGACCATTTTTATAGACATAATTCACAGCATAGTAGAACCAGTCGGCTTCTTTGACATCGGAAAAAGGATTTTTCCAGCCGGGTTCTTTATCCTCGATGATAGGTTCTTCTTTATCAGTTTGCTTAGTATCCCGACCCATTACATACAGGGAGAGATGGTCAAGGTCAACGCTGACTATACCGTCTTTGAAGGTGCAGTTTACTTTTTCCAGGTCGCCTTTATCGTTTAAGTACCACACGGCCACCGGTTGGGGTCCGTTGTAAGGCACCTGGACGGAAAGGGTTCCGTTAAACCTGCTGATCTTCTGAGTGCCGGAAAGAATATTGATGTCCAGCACCAGGTCACCGCTCTGGACTGCTTCTTGTTGGGCCGGGGTGAGTGAACCTGTGGCCACTGGCTTCATTTAAATACTCAAATTGCTACCTCGCTTTTTGTTAATTATAAGCAGAATAAGTTCCTCATATTCCTTCCTTCAGGAATCTCTTGGTTATAACGAGAACATCAAGTAATATTATATATGATATTCTTTATTTTGGGCGATATAACATTAAATAGGAACGTTTACCTGAATATCCCCGGAATTTGAAATGCAAAATGGCATTAGATGCACAACTAATTTGGTAGAAAAAACATAAGCAAGATAAGGAGGTTTCAATAAAGATGAGCCGCAAAATCGAAGGAGAACGCATATATTTAACACCGATTCGCAGCGAAGACAGCGAAACCTATGCTCGCTGGCTGAATGAGCTTGAAACCAGTATCTTCCTGGCGCTATTCCCTCAAATTATTACCCCGGAGAGCAGCCGGGACTACTTCGCACAGGCTACAGTCCGGGGTGACCATCTCTTTGGTATTACCCTGAGAGAAAATAATACTTTAATCGGCAGTGGTGGTCTGCTCAATATTGATTTTATTAACCGCAAGGCAGAAATCGGTCTCTACATCGGCGCTCAAGACTGCCTGAACCAAGGCTATGGAAGCGAAACTGTGATGTTGCTGCTGGACTATGGATTTCAGGTTCTGAATCTCAATAGCATTCACCTGATTCCGTTCTCCTTTAATCCTCGTGCCATCCGCTGTTATGATAAGTGCGGATTTAAAATAGCCGGCCGCTTGCGGGAAACCTGTATCATAAATGGTAAGAAATATGACCAGATTTATATGGATATTCTGGCCAGTGAATTTCCCGGATTCCGGTTAAAAGAAAAGATAAAATTATTGCTGCCGGAATAATTACCCGGCAATGGAGGCCAACCGATTTTTTAACTGAATCCCGATATGACATTTGAACAGATAATTAATACAAGATGTCACTGCAAAAAGTTATAAATATGCATTAGCATGCATAAATATACCGCTCAGCTACATTAAAAGCGACCGAAGGGTGTGTAGGGAACGACCCCCGTGTCGTTCCGAATCAGGCTTCGCCAGCGCTTTGTATATTTATGCAACCCTTATGCAACAAGAGGGGTTTTTGCAGTAGAGTCATACAATTATAGAAACAAAAACGGTTACTTCAGAGGGAAGATATATAATTAATCCTAAAAAATTTATAGATTCAATATAGCTGCATATTACTACGCCGAAATGCGCCGGGTCATCCTTCTTTGTAACGCATCATTATTGTTATAAAGTGTTACATAAAGAACATCCCGGTATAACCTGAGCGCAACCTTATCCTGTCTGAAAGAGGCTGTGATATAATGAGACAAATAATGTAAAGAGGAGGAAAGCGTTTGGATCAATATAGCCAGGTTGTTGAACTTTGGCGGTCATACAAAATCGCGTCCACTGCCGATCTTGATAAATATCTTGACAGCTTTCGAATCCTGTTTGCGTTCCATTCCGGAAAGATAGAGAACGAAGAAATTACCTATCACGATACAAGGGAAATTTTTGAAAACGACAGGGTGGTAGGCTATACCGGAAGTCTCCGCACTCTGTTCGAGCAGCAGAACCAAAAGCTGTGCTATGAGTTTTTGAAAGAAAAAATTGTGGGAGAGGCGCCTATAAATATTGAACTGGTAAAGGAAATTCACATGATTCTCACCGGCGGAACCTATGATGAGCGCAGGTACATTGAAAATGAGGAACGGCCAGGGGAATTCAAAAAGCACGATTATGTAACCGGCATCTATGAGGTGGGCTCCGCTGCGGAAGATGTAGGAAACGACCTGACCGAACTCATCGCTGAGGTTGAGGCTTATGAGGGTAAAGATGTTTTGAAAGCAGCCGCCTATTTTCATGCCAGGTTGGAGTATATACACCCCTTTGCAGATGGCAATGGACGTGTCGGGAGAACGCTCATGAATTTCTATTTCATGACGCATAACCACCCGCCTCTGATCGTCTACAACGAGGATAAGCGCTTGTATTACGAGTGTCTGCAGAAGTACGATGAAGCCGAGGACTTAAATCCCCTTTATGAGTTTCTCAAATATGAAACCGAAAAGACATGGGTCAAGGCGCTGGCTTTTGCTCATGGCATTAAGCCGGAGCGCAAAGATTTGTCTAATTATACCTAAAGTATGTATAACGGGATATCCTTCCTAACCTTTAATGGGCCCTGCTACATGGTTACACCGGGACGTTCATAATGAAGCCAGTATTTATACATATCAGGGAGGTAAAAGGGTATAGCTGATTTTTTCTGTTAATCCGCAAATTGAAAAACCCAAGGGATGTTTGCCCGCCTTTAAGCAATGAAACAATTGCTGCATTAACTGATCTTTTTGCAATGCGCTGGGGAAGCTGCGAAAGGGAGTAACCCCGGAAAAGCTTGCAGCTATGAGAACATCAGAATTTTTTAAAGATAAAACAGTGTTGCCGCTGGAGATATTTCCTCCCCGGCGCACCGCCCCCGTTGAGATAATCTACGATACGCTTGATGGATTGATGGGGTTAAATCCGGATTTCATCAGCGTAACCTACGGTGCGGGCGGAAGTGAGAACAATACCGCCACCCTGGAAATAGCTGCGGCTATCAAAAACCATTACGGCATTAAAAGGGTTGTGCATCTTCCCGGCATCTATCTCAGCAAAGCTGATGTGCTGAACATGATGGATGGTTTTAGAAAACAGGGCTTAGAAAATATTCTGGCACTGCGCGGTGATATAAATCCTGAATTGGCACCGAAACAGGATTTTCGCTATGCCAGTGATTTGATTTCATTTATTAAGGAAAACGGCGACTTTAATATAATCGGGGCCTGTTATCCGGAAGGACATAGTGAATGCGGGAGTCTGGTTGAAGATATCCGTAATCTTAAAACCAAGGTGGATGCCGGTACGGATCAGCTTATCACCCAGTTATTCTTCGACAATAATTATTTCTATACATTTCGCGAACGAGTTTCCATTGCGGGGATAAACGTCCCGAAAATTGCCAGTCTCTTGGAAATTGATCGGGAGGATATAGTTTTCGCTATGGAAGCCTGCCAGAGACTCCAGAATTATGCTCAAAAATAAGGTACGCAGGCTGCCGATTGCTTGGGAATTGATGAGCAGAGTAGCCGGTTTAAGACTGACAGAGATTAAGCTCAGAATTAACAATAGAATAAAGAATTTTATGTAAGATCGAAAGTGATTCGGCCTGGACATCTCCGGGGAAGAGCGCATCAGTGTTTTCCTCCTGCTGATAGTAATATAAACACTTGGTTTTTATTTACCTTGCTTGCCCTGGCAGTCCCGGCAGCAGCCGTATATTTCAAAACGGCATTCCAGCTCACTGTATCCTGCTGTCTGAGTGGAGTTCAATTGCTGCAGGGGGCAGAATTCCATCGGGCTTATCTTACCGCAGGAACGGCAAATCAGGTGATGGTGGTGCTCATCCATTTCACTCAGGCTATAGGCAAAAATCCCGTTGGAATCACGATCCACCCGGCAAAGTATGCCGATGCTGCTTAAAAGCTCAAGATTACGACAGATGGTGGAAAAATCAATATTCGCTTCTTGTCCCGATAATTTATCAAACAGGGATTTGGCGGTTACCCAGCCTGAAGCTTGGGCTAAAGCCTCTAAAATAGCCTGCCGGGGCCGGGTTGCTTTTAAATTGTTTTTAGCGAGCTGCTGGCGAATCTGCTTAAGATCCATGGTCCGTTGTTCCTTTCTAATTACCGCTTAATATTATGAGCAGAATTGTCCGAAGTTTCCAAAGTCCCGTGCATATGGCGCAAGTATAATTTGACCGGTTGCGTGAGCAAGTGAACCAGGCAGTATGCCGCAACGGACAAAATTACAATAGCTGCTCCGGATGCCAGGTTATAATGGTAGGAAATTACCAGCCCGGCCAGGCATAGTATTGCACCCAGTATTACCGACAGGCCCATGATGGAGGGTAGATCATTGCGGAAAATACGAGCCAGGGCAGGTGGGACACAGAGCAGGGCCAGGATGAGAATAATACCCACCACACGAATAAGGACGACTACCGTCAAAGCTATCATGGCATAGGTTAACGCTTCAGCTAAAACCATGGGTAGACCCAGAGCATCGCTGAACTCTTCATCGAATAGATAGGCCTGCAGGAGATGGAAGAAAGAAATACTAATAAAGAGCAGCAAAGCATCAAGAAGAGCCATCACCCATAAATCACTGCGGGAAACGGTCAGAATATCGCCGAACAGGTAAGTACTCATACTTGGTGGATAACCGGGGGTAAAAGAAATAAAAAGTATGCCTAGAGCCATACCCAGCGGCCAGAACATGCCGATGAGTACATCAGGCATTACCGTTGAGCGCCGCTGGATTTGGGCAATGGATAGGGATGAAAAAAGCGAAAAGCCAAGGGCCGTATACATCGGCTCCACCTGCAGGTAATAGCCCAGGCCGATGCCTCCGAAGGCGGTATGGGCTATCCCACCGCTCATCATAAGCAGCCGCTTTTCCACAATAATCGGTCCTATAATGCCGCAGGCCAGGCTGGCCAGCAAGGCTCCGATAAGGGCATTTTGCAAGAAATTATATTGCAACAAAGCTGTGATCATCGATTGCCTCCGTGTTCTTCCAGGACCCGATGAGCTACCCCATGGGCAATTAAATCTACCGGACAGCCATAAAGTTTTATGACCAGATCGGGACTGATATCAGGTTCGCCGTGATAATGAAGGTGATGGTTGATGCAGGCAATATCCCGGACATAGGTGCTGATAGCCAGGGTATCGTGCGTGACCATGATAATAGTTATCTCTTTATTCAGTTCCTGCAGCAATTCATAGACCATGCTGCTGGCATTGGCATCCAGACCGCTGGTAGGTTCATCCAAAAGCAGCAAAACTGGTTCCACCGCCAGGGCGCGGGCAATTAAAACCCTCTGCCACTGTCCACCGGAAAGCCGCCCGATCTGCCGCTCCGCCAGGTTCAGGACATCCAAGCGGTTGAGACAGTAGTTCACCATATCCCGGTCAACCGGACTATAACGGTGGAAAATCGGCCGTTTGCCCGCCAATCTGCCTAAGGAAACTGCTTCGCGTACCGAAATGGGAAACTGACGATTGATGTTTGCCGCCTGGGGGACGTAACCAACCAGGCGGCGATTTTGCTGCGGGTTCTGTCCCAATATGCGAACTTGCCCGGTCCAGGGTTCAAGCAGTCCCAGCATAACCTTTAGAAGCGTGGTCTTGCCCCCTCCGTTGGGACCAATAATTCCAGTAAAGCTTCCTGGTTCAATATTGAGATTTATGTTTTCCAGGGCAGGGATATTGCCGTAGCCAGCACTTATATTCTGCAGGCAAACCGCTGGGGTCATTGCACTCAAGTTAATACCACCTTAGTTTTGTGTACTTAAAAGTATAGCAAAAATTATTGCTGCTGCATAACCTGGGCGAAGGTCGAGGCGGTTTTACGCAGGTTATTGATATAGTCGGGAGCCAGCGGAGCGATAAGCTGGGCTTCTCCCCCCAGTTCCTGGGCCAGGGTCCGGGCCTGTTTGCTATCCATTTCCGCCTGGTAGAATACTACCTTTATCTTTTCCTTTTTGGCCTGGTCTATAACCGCCTGGAAATCCTGGACCGTAGCTTCCTTGCCTTCCTCCTCCAGGGCAATCATTTTGAGACCATAATCATCAGCAAAGTAGCCCATGGCAGGGTGGTAGACAATAAAGCTTTGTCCTGTCACCTTGCCCAGCGAAGAGGAAATATCCTTATCCAATTTATCCAGTTCGCCTTGATAGGCCAAGGCATTCTTTTGGTAGCTGGCAGCATTTTGAGGATCAAGGGCAGTCAACTCTGCAGCTATAATTTTTATCATCTCTTTTACCCGTTTGGGGGAAAGCCAGCGATGGGGATCGCTTTCTCCCGGAGCCATTTCCCGGGCGGGATAAATTTGATCGACTTTAGCTGCCAGGTCGACCACCTTCATCTGGGAGTTGGCCTCCTGGAGCCGGGGCAAGATACCGTTCTTTTCAGCGGGTACCGCAATGGAAAAATAGAGTTTGGCATCACTCAATTGTTCCATGATCTGGGGGGAAGGAGCATAGTTTTCAGGGCTGGCTCCCGGCGGAATCATGGTTACCACTTCGACCATATCCCCGCCCACCGCTTTAACAAATGTGGTCTGGGGGACTATGGACACGGCCACCCGCAATTTAGCAGCATCGCTGGGGATGGCAGGATTCTGGCTGCTGGTCTTTTGACTGTTGCTGCAAGCGGATACTGCCAGAAGAACCAGGATTAACATGGATAAAAGGATAATAGTTTTGACTTTCCGACTTCCTTTTAACATAAACAACCTCCTTTAATATAAATGCAAGTACTTGCATTTATATTATTACTATGAGTCGAGGTAAATGTCAATAGATGTAAAAAAAATTTTGAGAGAAGCAGTAGCCGCAAGGTTCAGTACCCGAGAGGGCAGAGGCAATACCCCGAAAAAGAAATCAAAATTATTTTCCCATGAAAAAGGGAAGGCCATATCAACCTTCATAAAGGTTAAGAATTGGTCTCCCCCATGTCATTTGCTTGACTTTTGAGTTAAACTAAACTGCTTAAGGCCATTATTTTAAGAATGGAAATCTACGGCATGCTGGTGCTCGGAACAGACCGATCCGCTGCTCTTAAGCTCACCCTTAAGATAGCGGTCCAGAGCATTTTTTACGGCTCCGCTTATGCTCCAACGTTGTGTGAGCATCGTTTTCTCTCCCTGTTTTGATATTTTCTGGTATATTTCAGCATGGAATATTAAAATCCTTTTTGGTTCCGGCTATGCCGGGTTAGGTTGTTGTATTTTAATGGGAATCAGTATATACTATGTATAAACCGGAAGGGGGATTAAATATGCAGATGAAGGTGGCAAAATGGGGTAATAGTCTTGGAGTACGCATTCCGCAGTGGGTTGCCGAACAAGCTGAGATAAGTGACGGGGCGATAGTTGAAATTAGCTTCAAAGATGAGACGATTGTAATTAAGAAAAAGAAGTTATCTTTAGAAGAGATGTTAAACGATATCACTACTGAAAACTTGCATAAAGAAATAGGTACAGGTTCAGTAGTTGGGAGAGAGATATGGTAAAAAGTTATATTCCAAAACGGGGAGATATTATATGGCTGGAGTTTGACACTCAGTCTGGGCATGAACAGGCTGGAAAAAGACCAGCTCTGGTTATTTCCCCAAAAGCATACAATCATAAGACCAGTCTATTACTTGCTTGTCCTATCACATCACAGATAAAAGGTTATCCTTTTGAAGTAGCAATACCATCAGGACTACAAATCCAGGGCGTTATCCTAACCGATCAAGTTAAAAGCCTGGATTGGCAAGCAAGGAATGCACAATTTGCCTGTCAAGTTCCAGATATTATTGTAAAGGAAGTAGTAGAGAGAATACGGATATTACTAGATTAAGTTTCTGTTATTTCAAAACTTCTGTCAAAAAAATAATAGATATATAGAAAATAGAAAGAAATTTGCTTTTTTCTCTTTTTAGTATATCACTGGTTAATATTATAACGCTATCATTATTATCCCAATATTACCCATGAAATTGTAATTTTCATGGGTAAAAACGTTACTATAGTGGGTTTATATGAAATCTAACTTGACTATTGCAGCAGATGGAACTGACCGGCAGACCCTTATCTAAAATATTGGCATGGTTAAATAGACTATAAGCAATTCACCATCCTGCCGTGAAAAAATCCTCATAGCCAGCTATTGTCCGATTTTTATCAATTTTACCTTAAAAACTTAACCTTTACAGAACCACCTTTTTTAACAAAGGAAAAAGTTATTACCAGTGGTAAACAGGGAGACCTTATTATGTATACAACGTTTATTAAGCGATTCTATCTCCACTTATATTTGGTTTGTTTATCCTATTATTACTTATTTCCCCTTACCAGGCTGTTGCACACAATGATTCATGCAATCTTCAAGGGGAAGACGGATTAGCTTATGATAGCCAGAAAAGCTTGCCTAACGAAATCCTGAATCAGGCGCAAAAAGGTCGGTGCAGTAGGGCGAGAAAATATTCAGCAATTGATCTCTTTAAATGCCAGCGAAAAGGGTATTGAAAAACTGGCTAAATTAAAATTTGCTGTCAACCTTGAGGAATTAGACTTGTCTAAAAATATGATTCGTGATATTCGGGAGTTAAGTCGCCTGAGCAAACTGAAAAAGCTCAATCTAAGTGGTAATCAACTGTATGACATTTCACCCCTAATTAATCGAGGTGGATTAGCACAAGGAGCTACCGTTGATCTGAGAGAAAACCAGTTGGATCTTGACCCGGGTTCAGAAACAATGGGCGTTATTCAAGCACTTATGGAAAGGGGCGTTGAGGTATTATACGATTCGCAGCAGCCATTGTTGCTCACGTTAAGCATTGAGTTACGGGATGAGAGGGTACAGCATTCGTCAGTTTCTATTACCAACATTCGCCGCCCATTGCTACTATAATCAATAACAATCAGGCACTAAAAAACATGGTACGGATACTCCTGGCACCCCTGGTTGCAAGTATATTCCTGTTATATCATCCAGCCATTCTATTACTAATGATGATAGTGGTAATTCTTATAAGGTTTCGGTTTATGTCCCGCATATTAAATGAGGGAAGTTAAGGGTACATTTCCCACATTCATACAATTATACCACCGCTTTATTTACAACTGTCACATGACAGTTTAAACTAAAGATAAAGGGGGGGGGAATTGAACATAGATGAATTAGTTCACAGAGGTAGTCCGATGACAGAACGTTTATGTCATTGTGGAGGAACGATGACGACAATGAGAAGTAATGTTGATAGAGAAATTTCCGGTAAAAAGGTAACAATCAATGAAGTGCCTGTTTTGGAATGTAATCGTTGTAAAGAGACTTTATATAGAGCAAGAACTATAAAAGTTATGGACAGGTTGATTCGTCAATATCCGGATAAAGACCTTTTACTGTATTCTGATCCTGCTGACCCTTCCGAAATTAACGAAGAGATTTATAATATGCTTGAAAAGGTAGGAATATTGGGACAAGACTGGCTAATAAACCCGGATGCCCCCATTAGCTTTAAAGAGTTGTTACCTGGCGGAGCGAGCGATGGAAGCGAAGGTTAATTGTAACCAACCCATGTTTGGGACTATATATTATACTATTGATGGGTTTTGTGATATGACTTAGAATTGGCTTTCATCGACGCTCTGACCAATAAGGACTAGTCATTTCTTGGTAAATATAAGGGGTGTTTAGAATGCCATTAATTTTAGCTATTATTTTAGGTATTGCCCTTGGTATCGTTATTGCCGAGTTTAATATAATGTTGTTAATATGTGTAGTTATTTGTCTTCCGGGATATCATGCAGTCAAACAATTTATAGGAGAAAGAAAAATAGATGGCCCGTGGATTATTGATTGGGGTCGGTTTTTACAAATGTTCTTAATCCAAGCTGCCATATTAGGAGCTTTAGTTGCATTCTCAATAGCTAACGATAATCTAAATAAATCTTTTATTGTAACTGCTTTTATTGTTTATAGTATTTTATCTGCTTTAGGTTGGGCACTAAGAAAAGAACCGGTTAGTTAACATCTAAGGATACTGAACTGATCCGCAATCCAGATATGGGTAGGTTCTGAACATTCTTTAGGGGGTAGTGTGCTCTTTTCAGTGTAATCCTATTACAATAATCCATCAGAAGCTTGATGATAAGAATCTTCTGCCTGGTCAACGGCAGTATTAAAAATAACTCGTTTGAAATTCTAAAATTTTTGGAGTTATGCAAGACTCTCAAATATATGTGGCATTACATTTCTGCTTTTTTGGAAAAGCAAATCTTATTTTCTCGGCCTTTCTTTAACTTAATAAACCACGGTCACCAGGTCAATATTCATTGTATCAACATCATAGAAAAACCAAAAAAACTTCCCCAAATTAAAAATTTGGCTGATATAGCCGAAATAGTTTGACAAGGAAAATCATGTACATTAAAATGTACGCATAAGGAGTGGGTGTAAATGCTTAATACTAATGCTACTAATTTTAGAAAAAATTTATTTAAATATTTAGATTTAGCAATTGACTTTAATGATGTAATTAATGTGAGCACTAAAAAAGGTAATGTCGTAATTCTTAGTGAAGAGGATTATAAGGGCTTAATGGAAACATTATATTTAACCTCTATTCCTGGTATGAAGGAAAAGCTAAACGAGGGGTTGGATGCGAAAATAGAGGATTGCGTAGAATTTAAATGGTAAACAGCTACAGAATCGTTATACTGAAATCAGCAGAAAAGGACAAAGAAAAAATAAAGTCTATTCCTGCTCTGAAAACAAAAACCGATAAGTTACTTGAAGTTCTTAAAACTAATCCTTATCAGAATCCACCACCCTATGAAAAATTGATCGGGGATTTTAAGGGTTTGTATTCACGAAGAATTAATCGCCAGCACAGGCTTGTATATCGGGTTATCGAAGAAGAAAAGACAGTTATTATTGTAAGTATGTGGTCACATTATGAGTTTTAATCGGGTTTTAAAAATCTTTGGCCAACTTAATTCCATGTTTGCTTACTATATGGTAAGCCCCGCCTCCACCAAATATTCTACCATCTATTGATAAAAATTTTACCGGTGGGTGGTTTTTTATATTGCCCTAAAGTCCAGTAATAAAGCTGTTCCTGCGCTGGTGTTCATCTTGCCACTCAGAGATAGTCGCCCAAGAAGGCGGTCGTTGGAGATAAGTGATATATTGCCAAGCGGTAGTAGAAAAATCTTGAAGGTATTAACTGCCGATATATCGCATGAATTACGAACCCCCCTGACATTTCTGCGGGGACAACTGGAAGGATTGCAAAGCGGTTCTATTCCGCCGGATATTGAAAATATTGCTCTACTACAGGATGAAGTTATACGGCTTTCGCACCTGGTAAAAGAAATTTATAACCTGTCCCTGGTGGAAAACCGGGTCGTATCCTTGAATTTTAGCCGCTTTCCGATTACCGAGCTTTTGGAGCATTTAACCCCGGTTAGTCTTGCCATGCAGGATAAGGGTATTTCCTATAGTATAGATTTTGATAACGCTATCAAGGAAATCGATGCTGACCATGACCGGCTCTTGCAGATACTCTTGAACTTATTGTCCAATGCCATGCAGCATGTAGAGCAAGGAGGTCAGGTTACCCTGTCTATTCAGCAGCAAAGAAATTACCTGCAATATAAGATACTCAAGAGAGGGTGGGGAGATTGGGTTGGGATAGGTCAATTAAATAGTAATAGAAAAGGAGGTCAGGCTGTGAATGCAAATGATCTGGGTCAGGAAGCAGGAAAATCACTTGGCAATATAGCGTTATCTGCCCTCCTTTTCGTATGGTGTTCACCGCTTACTTTGCTGCAGGGCCCGGATTCGCCCTGTCAAGGAGAAGGTACCGAACTCCAGCCTTTGAATAATCGGCTGGGAATTGACACTCATGCGCATTATGGTTCTGCCTCCATGATACATCACTGCAAAATGTTCGTCTTCTGGCCAAATTTTGCTCGGCTATTAGCTTATCCGGCTGTTACGCTTTCGCCCAAAAATAAAAAGGACCCATCCGCTGTATAGAGACGGAAAGGTCCTTTATCTATCCTATTACAATGGGTTGCTTGCGCTTAGCTTGAAGGTAGCCCCCGGATCGCCGGCCACTTCGACAAAACTGCCAGTCGTTGCCAGTACCGGTCCGCTATCTACGGCGCTATCGTAAATGGCTTGGCCATCAGGGTCAAAAACGATAACACGGCCTTTGTTGGGGATTTGGAAATCGAGTATGCTGTCTTCCGCCACCTTCCGCCATTCATTATAACCTTCCCGGCCGGTAGTTATGTTGGTATCGCCGCTTGCCAGCGATTGAACCGCATCGGCGGGCGTATACAGCATCCCGGAAATCCAGGCCCAGCTTATACCGTCCTTCTCACTTAATCTGAGCTCGGTCAGGTCACGCATGGAATTTATGGCCAGTCCTGCGAAGGCAGGGGATATGACCCGTTTTATGCCATCGAAGTCGATATAGCCCGGGAGTTCACTGAACTGCCGCGAAGTGATAACATGCCCCGACACCAGCATTCTTGCCTCGTAGGCTTTGGCATTTCGCCGCAGCCACTTTCGCTCATCGACAGCTATCTTCAATTCGCTTGCTTTGGCCACAGGCTCCAGTTTTTGGTCGGCAATCATATCAACTGCGAGTGTAGCCGAATGCTGTACGAAATATTGCCTGCCGCCCAGCGTTATGAAATAGTACTTCTTTCCCTGGTTGTGAAAATAGCCATCATTATAAATCGCTGATAGGATTTCTGTCTCCTGGCCGCCTTCCAGCATATAGACAGTCAGCTTATTCTCCGCCCGGTCGACCTTCAAGCGCTTAAGAACGCTGCCGTTGGAATAATAACCTTCATAATTCGCCAGTTCAGACGGAAGAGACTGGGCTTTGAGCGGCAGCTTCAACACCGCAGGTGTTTTATCGAAAAGACCATTTTCGCAAAGAAAAGCTTCCATGATGGAAGCGGCGATTACCATCGCGTTGCTTTGGGGACCGGTAAAAATGACGGCGACCGATATTCTTTTATCTGGAATGGTATAAAGCATCGAACTATAGTTGCCGGTACCGCCGCTCTTGCCCAAAACATTTATACCTTTTGCTTTATAGTGAGCAATCTCCGTCAAATCCCAGCCCAGTCCAAAACTCAGCTCCGGTTGTTTGAATTGCATATAGGACTCGGCGGGTTGCCCCTTTCTCATTTCCGCCAGGGATGCCGGTGAAAGTATCTGGGGACCGGAAGCGGAAAATGTATCGGCGAACTTGCATAAATCCTCCGGCGTCGCTGACAGGCCGCCCGAACCCAACAACGATACTACTTCCAGCGGCTCGCTTTTACCGTCAGTGGTATAATACCTGGCCACGGATCCCTCTTTTAGTCCCTGCCGTTGGCCAACACCCGGACCGGTATGGTTTAAGCCCAGGGGTTCAAATACCCGCTCACTTAGAAATTGAAGGTAGCTTTTTCCAGAAATCCGGGCAACTATCATCTCCGCCAGGGTAAAACCGTCATTGCAATAAGGTGCCATTTCGCCCGGCCGATGTTTGAGATGAGATTTTGCCAGGGTATCCAGTACATCCTGGTAATATTCTTTATGATATTCAAAACCAAAACTATTGGAACCGATGGTACCGGGCAAACCCGAGGAGTGGTTGAGCAGCATTCGGACGGTGATGTCTTTATAGCGTTCATCTTCCATGGTGAATTCCGGCAGGTAGGCAGTCACCGGCTGGTCGAGCTCTACCTTGCCCTCATCTACCAGCAGCATAATGGCTGTAGCACAATAAACCTTGCTGATCGAGCCGATATTGAATAGGGTATTTTTATCAACGGAGATGCTCCGCTCCCGGTCAGCCATGCCAAAACCCTCAGCATCTTTGGCCTGCATTTGGTTTTTCTT
>NZ_JAQVZX010000142.1 GCF_028707975.1 Syntrophomonas sp. | reverse complement strand
TAGGATCGGAAACACTGGATTGCCCTTTAAGGGCCTGGTCAAAGTAATCCCGATCCTTTAAGTTGGTGGTCGAACCCGCAGTTGTGAGCACCTGCCCATCCAGCCCGGCAACCCCCATCATCAAATAACCCAGTCTTTTGTTGGCTTGTTCCAGAATGGGGCGCTGCTCTTCCCATTTCATACTAGTAATTTCCGGCTGTTCCGCAATAGTTTCCATTACCGATAAATGGTTATCTAGCTCGCTGCCTACCAGCCTGGTGGCATCCTGGGCTTTGGCTACCACACTTTGTTCAATGTTAGCCATTAAGGCTTTGGAAGCATAAAAATAAGATATGAAGCCTAAACCAGCACAAAAAAACAGCACCACCATACTAATATACAGCGTTAATCTGGAACCAATACTTCTCATAATGATCCCTCCTCCAGATATCAAGAAAAGCCTAGGCTAATTATTAGTACGACAAGCCAAAAATAAATGATTTGGTGAATTAGCTACAGTTGATATGAGTAATGAAAAGTAATGAAAGGTACGATTAATTCTATTATACAGTATTTTATAATAGATACTTCTATACCTTGATGGACTTTCCTGCCTATATTTGCAATATTAAGAGGAAATTTTGATTTCTGTCTATGAAGCACGGATAGAACATATATTAGAATCATGTAATAAATTATTAAAAATCACTTTAAATGGTGCTCTTTCCATGCTAATATGTATATACTAACTTAAGTCATGGTTTATATAGTAAAATAGTCACGATTCAGGCTTCTTATCTGTATTTTTCAACATCGCCACTAATTTCGTTGGGAATAATAGTGAACTTCATCGTGCACATAGCTATAATAAAGCTATGTAGCAGTTGGAGAAGGGGGAGGAAGATAAAATGAAGTTTTCAAAAACATTTTTCGGTTTTAAGCCTGGCGAAGTAATAAGCCAGATAGAGAGCATGGAGAACGAACACCAGCAAAGAATTATAGCACTTGATTCAGAAATAGAAAAAATTCAGGCAGAATTGCAAAAGGCTGAAGAAAAGCGAGAAGAGTTACAAGAGCGATTGAATACTTATATGGAAAGAGAAAGAATTATCTCTGATGTAATGGTCACTGCCCAGATTAATGCCCAGAGAATTGAGGAACAAGCCCGAGAACGGGCCCGCCATATGCTGGAAAATGCTGAGGAGGAACTGAAGCAAAAATTACATGAGCTTGATTTCTTGCGCATCAAAGTGGCTCGCTTTAAAGAAGAGTTTCGGGAAGTTTTGGATAATTACCGGGTATCTCTGGAGAAAGTCAGGGAGGAACCTGAGGATTCAGGCTTTACCCCTACCTTAATAACCAAGGAAAACAGGAGGCATGATGTGTCTTCCTGAAACGAGACGGCAGACACCTTGGATATTGAATAATGGATAAGACTGATCATGAACGGGCCCTCGCTGAGAGTCTAAAGCTGCAGATGGATAAGCTGCTGCAAAAAAAACAGGCAGTCGATCTTTGCATTGAGGAACTAAAACAGGAAATCGCTCGTCAAGCAATGAGAAAAGAATCTTTGGAGCGCTCCCTGGAGGAGAGCCAGAGAATTGCTGCGGGAATGGAAGAGAAGGCCCATTTATTAGCAGCAAAAATCCTGGCTGAAGCAGAAGCAGAAGTTGCGGTAAAAAGAGGGGAAATGCAAGCAATAGAACAGGAAATTCTTCTTCTTCAGGCTGAACTGGAAGAGAAAAGCATCAGGGAGCCTATTCCACAGAAAGAAGATGATAATAACCATCCCTCCACCGCCCAAAACTCTCCCAATTGTATTCAACACCATAATACTAATAACTATCCTGAGTTTAACCGAGTTGCAGCAAGTAGAGCAACCGGGGATGACAGCATTTATAGTATGAAGCTGGTGGGATTCGTAAATGCCCGCCACTTCGTTATTTTCGGTGGCACAACTGGCCCGGTACATGCGCATTCCTGGCAGGTAGAGACCGAGGTGGATGTCCCCCGAGAAATTGGGGACACTATAGAATTCAGGCGGGTTTCCCAGGCGGTTTCTGCGGCCCTGGGGCCCTATGAAAATACCATATTAAACCAGGTTCATCCCTTTGATTTAATACAACCTACTACCGAAAATATAGCCATGTATTTCTTCAACCGGGTGGATGAATATTTGGCCAAATTAGGCTTGAAGCTGTACCAGTTGAATCTTTGGGAAACCCCCACCCGGGGTATTCAGGTTAATAATCATAACCTGGCCCTGGATGAGCAGATTGCTTCCGAGCTTAAAGCCCGGGAGGAAAATATTACCGCTCAGGAGGCGGCAGCCATAGCTGATCCTGATTTTGCCGATTTGGATCAGCGAGATAAAGAGGCTGCTAACAATAGGAAATTATTATACAAGCCCCCTCCCATTTTCGCCGGTTCCCGGAGAGCCTCTTATTCCGTCCGGCAGTATCTGCTGGCTGCGGCGCTGATTTTATTCCTTTCTCTCCTGGCCTACCAGCATATACTCTGGCCACCGGTGGAACAGCGTTTTCCCTGGGGTTCCGATAGCTGGGGACATCTTTTTAAAGCTGAAATGCTCTACGAACAGATACAACAGGGGAACTACTACCCTCAATTTACCGAATACTGGTACAATGGGGTACAGCCTTTCCGCTACTGGGCGCCTTTGCCTTATTATGCCCTGGCTGGGTTAAGGGGCTTAAGTGGGGATATCTTTACCGCTGGCAACCTATACATATATCTATGCGCGCTACTGGGGGCTCTCTCCTGGCTTCTGCTGTCACGCAGGATGGGGTTGTGGCCGGCGGTTATGGCTGCTGTGGTCTGGCTGCTCTGGCAGGACAATGTGCGGGTAGCGTTCTCCGAGGGCAATTTGCCACGGGTACTGGCTACTGCTCTGCTTCCCCTGCTATTTGCCCTTTTTTTACATATTATAACGCAGCGGAAATCCTATAGGGCCATAATAGCTGTTATTTTAACTGTACAACTAGTATTGCTTTGCCATGCCATGATTGCGGCCGTTTATTGCCTATCTTTAGCCCTTTTTGCCTTTTTTCTCTGGGTTTTTCAAGGCTGCAGCGTCAAAGACCTGGCCCGAGGGCTCCTGGTTCTTGCTGCCGGAGTGTTAAGCTCATCCTGGTGGCTTTTGCCCAGCTTGAGCGGGGGCATCACCGGCATTGATGCCCAGGCGGTCAAACAGGTGGTGCAGTTTGTCCCGGCCCATATTTCTTTATCTCCCCTGTACCGTTTCAAGAATGTGGAGACATTCTACTGGGGCATAAGCCTGATAATGCTTCTTCTGGTCAGCCTTGTTACCTGGAAATCAAAGCCTGCCTGGGCTCGGAGCCTTGCTGTCTGCGGCATTATCCTGCTTCTTATCACTTTCCCTTTATTCCGGGCTATATACATAACCCTGCCGCTGAGCCATTTGCTCTGGCCTTTGCGTTTCAGCAGCTTTGCTGCCCTGGCTATTCTGGCCTCCGGCTTCACTTTGGAACTAAAAGAAAAACGACCAGGATGGCTGCAGTCATCCAGCATCGCAGGTTGCTTGCTGGTAGTTCTTTTGGTATTCCTGCTGGTAGATTGCCTGTTTTCTTTCCGCCTCTTGGCCCATACCGGAACCAAACCTTTTACAGTAATACAGAGTGGTGAATTTATTAAACACGATCCAGGATGGAGAGTAGCCACCATTGACCTTAGCCAGCTGGGTTCGGCCCCTTCCTTTACCTTTTCTGAGATGGCGGGGCTGGAGCAGGTCTTCGGCTGGGCCTGGCAGGGTGCGGTTACTTCGCGCAATATAATGCTGCTTAATACCGGTTTGGAACAGCAATACTACCCGTTTTTATTTCGCTCCTGTGTAGATTTGGGGGCTACCGACCTGGTGGTTAAGGAAGATGTTATTACTGACCTGGAGGCCT
>NZ_JAQVZX010000006.1 GCF_028707975.1 Syntrophomonas sp. | reverse complement strand
TTTGTCGTTTGAAGAAAAGCATAAGTAGAATAATTATCACAGATATAACTATAGTGCTAAGCCAGCCTGAATTCTGGGTTATAAAAACTATCGCCTGCTCGCCTACGCTCATTATCAGAATCGCTTCAGCAAAAAAGCGCAGCCCGCGACCTGCCAATGTTGCCGTCAAAAAGCCGGGCAAGGACAAGCGAAAAATTCCTGATGATATGGTGAAAAGCTTGTAAGGAAGAGGAGCCAGTCCCGCAATACATACCGCCCAGGCCCCGTACTTTTGGTAGGTCTTTTCTATCAGGGCTATTTTCTCACCCGAGGCCAGGCGGCGCAAGAGAGGTTGCCCCACAACATTACCCAGCACATAGCCAAAATAGGCGCCCGTAGCCGAACCCACCGTTGCCAGAAAGGCATAGAAAATAGCTTGTTCCGGATTCGCCAGGCAAAGCGGTATTAAAATAAAATCAGGAAAAACCGGGAAGAAAGATGATTCGGCAAAAGCCAGAATCAGCAAGCCCCAGACACCATAGGCCTGTAAAACAGGCAATAAATGTGCTAGCATTTTGCTCTCGTACAATCCTTATTACTTAGCGAATCTGTCCATCCCCATAAATAATAAACTTGGTGGTAGTCAATTCTTGCAAGCCCATAGGTCCCCGGGCATGCAGCTTCTGGGTGCTTATCCCCATCTCGGCTCCAAAGCCGAAAACATTGCCATCAGTAAAGCGAGTGGAAGCGTTGGCATAGACAGCTGCCGCATCAACTGCAGACATGAAGCGCCGGACACGGCCATAGTCCTCACTTATTATAGCTTCACTGTGACCAGTTCCATGACAGTTAATATGCTCTATTGCATCTTCCACACTATCCAGCACCTTTATCGCCAGGATTAAATCCAGGTATTCCTCATCCCAGTCTTCTTCCCGGGCAGGGAGAATATCCGGAACTATCTCCCGGCTTCTTTCACAACCCCGAATTTCTACCCCGGCACCCTTCAGCTCGGCAATCATGGTCGGTAGGAATTCTCCGGCAATTTTCGCATTCACCAGCAAGGTTTCAGCGGCATTGCATACCGAGGGTCTTTGCACTTTGGCATTGAAGACGATTTTTTGCGCCTTGCCCAAATCCGCCAGAGCATCCACATAAACATGGCAATTACCCATTCCCGTCATAATTACCGGAACACTGGCATGCTCCAGCACCGCTTGTTTCAAGCCTTTCCCTCCTCGGGGAATCAGAACATCCAGATAATCATTCATTTTCATCATATAGACAGCCGCCTGCCGGTCCTCGCTGTCGACCAGCTGAACGGCACCCTCGGGAATGCCGCAATCTTTAGCGGTCTGTGCAATAATCCGGGCAATTATCCGGTTGGAATTTAAGGCTTCTTCACCTCCACGCAAGAGTATAGCATTGCCTGCTTTGAGGCAGAGCCCGGCGGCATCAGCTGTTACATTGGGCCGGGATTCATAAATAATACCTATAACTCCAATAGGGGTTCTTATTCTTCCCACTTCCAGACCATTGGGCCTTCTCCACATCCCCAGAACCTCCCCCACCGGGTCTGGAAGAGCGGCAATCTCCCGCAGTCCCTGGGCCATATCCTTTATCCGGCTCTCATTTAAGGCCAGGCGCTCCAGCAAGGCCGGAGTCAAACCCTGTTTTTCTCCCAACTCCAGGTCAACGGCATTGGCGGCCACTATTTCCGCCCCATGTGCTTCCAGAGCGTCCGCCGTTTTCAGCAGGGCTTCATTCTTGAGGGTGGTAGAGGCTGTAGCCAGGAAGCGTGAAGCCGCTTTGGCCTTTTTACCCTGCTCTATAAGTTTTTCTTCCAAGCTTTTATCCATTTCTCATCTCTCCTTTACCTTGGAATAGAAGGTTGATTCCACTGCAAAAAGTAATAAATATACCGCTCAGCTACCTCAGTAGCGACACCCGAAGGGTGGAGCATCAGTTGTACCCGCAGGGGCTGCACCCATGCTTCGCCAACGCTCGCTTGTATATTTATGCAACCTTTATGCAACACCAATAGTTTTTGCAGTAGAGTTAAGGTTAAATCCTCCTGCTTTCCCTATATTATCTTCATAGAGATTTATCCCCTTACCCAGAGGTTGTTGCGGTGAATTACCTCATCATAATCCTTCTCTCCTAGTATAGCTTCTATCTCACTGCTCCTTTTACCTGCTATCAAGGCGATTTCCCGGGCAGCGTAATTAACCAGGCCCCGGGCAATTTCCCGGCCATCAGGCTCAACCACAGCCACCACCGTTCCCCGGTCAAATTCCCCTTCAACCCCGGTCACCCCGGAAGGCAGCAGGCTTTTTCCCCGGTTGAGCAAGGCCTGACGAGCGCCGGCATCAACCAAAAGCTTGCCCTGGCAAACAGTACCAAAGGCTATCCACTTTTCCCGGGCATGCATTTTCTCCTCACGGGGAATAAAAAATGTACCCAGTTCTTCTCCCCCCACCACCCGGCGAATTACATTGTCTTCATCGCTATTAGCAATTACCATGGGTACGCCGGCAGCTATACAGACCTGGGCCGCCTTCAACTTGGTAAACATTCCCCCACTGGAAAAACTGCTCCCGCGGCTGGTGGATTTCTCTTCCATGTCGCTGGTAATCTCACTTACCTGGTGTTGCAGCACCGCCTCCTTGTTCGTCCTGGGGTCACAGTCATAAAGACCATCGACATCAGAGAGAATCAGCAAGAGATCAGCATTCACTATCCCGGCCACCAGGGCTGAAAGGGTGTCATTATCGCCGAACTTGATCTCATCGACTACTACGGTATCGTTCTCATTTATGATAGGAATAACATCCATAGCCAGGATGGCCAGCAAAGCATTGGTGGCATTTAGGTAGCGCATACGGTCATCCAGATCATCCCGGGTTAACAAGACCTGGGCCACCGTTTTGCCATATTCGCCAAAAAACTTTTCATAGAGATGCAGCAGAGCTCCCTGACCTACCGCTGCCAGGGCTTGTTTCTCCGGCATGGTTTTAGGAACTTTTTTATAGCCCATCCGGTTGGCGCCTACTCCAATGGCTCCCGAAGTGACCAGTAATACTTCCATATCACGGTTATGTAAATCAGCCATTTCCCGCACCAGCTGTTCTATACGCTGCAGGTTAAGCTGTCCATTGCTGTAAGTCAAGGTGCTGGTTCCCACCTTGATCACTACCCGGCGGCATTTATTAAGTTTATCACGCCAGCCCATTTCCTATCACCCTGTTTCAAAATTATTCCGTAAACTCGAACTCAAAGTCCTTTATTCTTACGGTATCCCCTTTTTTGATTCCTTGCTCTTTTAAGGCCTCTTCCAGGCCCATCTTAATTACAGTTCTTTGAAAGCGCTGCAGGCCTTCGTCGCTATTGAAGTTAGTCATGATTACCAGTTTCTCGATGCGCGCGCCACTAACTTCAAAAACTCCGTCCACTATATCGATTTGAAAGGGTAGCTCTTCTTCAAAGCGCCTTACTACCGGTTCTTCGCCACGGGGAATTTCCTGGGGAGCAGCTTGCAAAAGCGCATAGGTTATTTCTATTAATTCCTCTATTCCCTCCCCGGTCACGGCGGATATACAGTGCACCGTCTTCCCCAGCTCACTCTCCAGTCTCCGGGCATTATCCTGGACATCTGGGATATCCATTTTATTAGCGACAATGAGCTGCGGTCGTTTAAGTAAATCCGGATTATGCAGCTCCAGTTCCCGGTAGAGAACCCGGTAATCCTCTACTACATCCCTTCCCTCCGTCTGGGCTGCATCCAGAATAAACAGGATTACGCGCGTGCGCTCAATATGCCGGAGAAATTCATGTCCCAATCCCCAACCCTGATGAGCGCCCTCAATTAAACCAGGAATATCAGCCAGAACGAAAGTATCCCTCTCCCTGGTCATGACCACCCCCAGGTTAGGCACCAGAGTGGTAAAAGGATAATCGGCGATTTTAGGCCGTGCCGCCGAAACTCTCGATATTAAAGTAGATTTTCCCGCATTGGGGAAACCAACCAATCCTACATCAGCCAGCAATTTCAATTCCAGACGAATCCATTTCTCTTCTCCCGGTTCACCATTTTCCGAGAAGGACGGCGCTTTATTTATGGCCGAACTAAAACGAGCATTGCCTCGTCCTCCTCTCCCCCCTCTGGCCACTACAGCCTCTTGTCCATGAACCAGCAGATCAGCCAAAACCTCTCCACTTTCATCGTCTTTTATCACCGTTCCTACCGGGACTTTTACCTGTAAATCACGCCCACCGGCACCATGCATATTTTTGCCCTGTCCATGGGCTCCGCGCTCAGCTTTAAAATGCCGGCGATATTTAAAATCCATTAGAGTCTTTAGTCCTTCATCAGCCACTAATATTACATTAGCTCCCCGCCCTCCATCACCACCAGACGGGCCGCCCATAGGAACATATTTTTCGCGACGGAAAGCCACTATCCCGTTTCCTCCGTCTCCGCCCTTTACAAATATCCGGGCCTGATCAACAAACATGGTTTCACTCCTTGATGCTAATCTTTACCGGGCTTTGCGCTAGCAAAGGACAGGAAAAAAGCATCGTTATTTCTTCTCCATTATTATATAAGAAAAGATAAACCACTGGTTCCTCTTCCCTTCCCTTTAGCTGACTGGACAATTCATGCAACGCTTTATCCAGTTCATGGTTAAGCCGGGATAGGTCCAGCGAGTTGACTTCCAATTCCTCGAACCTTAATATTATCCCCAGCTCACGAGCTGTTAATGTTTTTTCAAAAAAATATAGTGCTTCTTTAGCGGAGAGGCCCGCCTCAAATATTTTTTTCTCTTCAGCCATATCCTTCACTATTTCAGCAATATATTCTTTTACCTGCTGATATCTTCCCAGTTCCAGGTATCCGCTTATAACCTGCAGGTGGTTGGCAAAATCATGCCTGACCCTTCTTAATATCTCCATGCTATGTTTGGCTTCCAAAATAACTCCCCTTTATATTGTAACTCAATACAGTGTTTCGCCTTAATATATCTTCCCTCTCAACTACCTAATAATAACAAAAACCCCTGAAAAACTCCAGGGGCTCTGTTATAAGTCCAGATGGGAATTACATGGTCATGGTTTCCAGCGGGTATACACTGACCTGCTTTTTGTCCCGACCTTTTCTCTCATATTTTACTTTACCATCAATTACCGCGAAAAGGGTATCATCTCCGCCAATCATTACATTCTGTCCGGGATGAATCCTGGTGCCTCTCTGGCGAACCAGAATGTTACCGGCGGTAACTATCTGACCGTCATACCTTTTAACTCCCAGCCTCTTGGACTGGCTGTCTCTACCGTTTTTGGAACTGCCAACCCCTTTTTTGTGGGCAAATAACTGCAAATCAAAAAAGAACATTCTTAACACCTCCTGATATTAACTTTAATTCTACTGGGATATGCTGCTTGCATGGAAAGCAATCCTGCTTCCATGGTAGATAGAATTATCTGGGCCTTTTCCAACTCTTCTTCATTCAAAGAGGGAGGAAGTTCACATTCCAGGAAACCTTTTTCCATCCGATACTTGGGCTCAACTGTCAGCTGTTTAATTAGACCAATCAAGGCGGTCTGGGCTACCGCTGACACACCGGCACAGTATATATCCTCACCTTCAGGGGCAAAACCCGCATGTCCCTCTATTTTGAATGATATAATTTTATTATTCTTGTAATTAATAGTTAGCGCAAGCATTAAGCCTCTATTTTTTCCACTTTAATCTTGGTATACGGTTGGCGATGTCCCTGTTTCTTGCGATAGTTCTTTCTGCGTTTATACTTGAAAACCGTAATTTTTTTGTGTTTTCCCTGTTCCAATACCTCAGCAATCACCCGTACGCCAGCCACCAGTGGATTCCCAATCTTTACATTGCCATTCCCGTCATTGAAAAAAAGAACTTGATCCAGAGTAAGTTTTTCACCGGCCTCAACATCCAGTCTTTCAACTTTTATTATGCTTCCTTCATATGCTTTATACTGTTTCCCACCACTTTCAATAATTGCATACACTTCAATACACCCCCATATTTCTCAGACTCGCCAATTGCAGGTAAGCTATAAGGCCATTTAAAAACCCGAACTGTGCGGTTACAAAAACATGAAACCCAGATAAAAACTTAACATAAATAACAGAGCTAGTCAAGATATTGCTGCTATTCGCTGCCGGAGTATATCTTGTATTCTCCCAGGGCTAAATCGGGATCACATAATAATTTTACTCTCTTGCCGCTCCGCCTTTCAATGTATCCTATATCTTTTTCGTCATCTTTTAATATCTTTAATAGACGCGGTTCTGCTTGACATACTATCTGGCTATTCTCCAGGTATCCCATATGAGCCATTTTCCTCTTGGCTTCACTGGCCAGGGCCTGCAGGTTAATGGTATGACCCCGGCCACTACAACTGGGACACTCATCGGTGAAAAACTCCACTACCCCGTATCGCGATTTCTTTCGGGTCATTTCCAGGAAGCCCAGACCAGTTATACCGATAATACGAGTATGGGCCTTGTCCTTTTCCAGTTCCGTCTTTAAAACCTTTATCAACTCATCCCGGTGCGACTTCTCTTTCATATCTATAAAGTCAATGAGAATTATCCCCCCCAGGCTGCGCAACCTGAGCTGCCGTGGTATTTCTATGGCCGCTTCCATATTTATCTTGAAAACCGTTTCTTCAAAATTATCTTTGCCGGTAAATTTGCCACTGTTAACATCTATAACGGTCATGGCTTCGGTACGGTCAAAAATCAGGTAGCCTCCATTTTTCAACCATATTTTCCGGCGCAGCGATCTTTTAATATCCTTCTCCAAGTTGTACCTTTCAAAAAGAGCTCCCTCTTCATAATCAATCGTCACCCGATCAAAAACCTTCTTACCGCTGATATAGTCCAGAATCTTGTCCTTAAGCCTCCGATGGTTTATTACTATCCGGCTCAAATTTCCATCCAGATAATCCCGCATGGTCCTTTCCAAAACATCCATATCTTCATATATGAGACTGGGAGCTTTTCGGTTTTGATAGCGCTGTTTTACTTCCTCCCAGGCCTTGAGCAACCTGTTTAATTCCTGGATTATCTCCTGATCTTCAGCTTCCAGACACGCAGTTCTCACAATGATGCCACCATTTTCCGGCTTGTTTTGCTCCAGCAAGGAACGCAGGTGCTGCCTCCGCTCATCTCCGGTGATTTTACGCGAAATGGATACCTCATTCTGAAAAGGTAGAAGAACCAGCAAGCGCCCGGGGATACTGAGATCTCCTGTTACCCGAGCTCCTTTTTCCGAAAAAGCTTCCTTTTTCACTTGTACCATAATATCCTGTCCGCTTTTTAAGAGTTCATATACATTAAGCCCTTTCTTTTTCCCTACCCTGACAACATCGCCGGCGTATAAAAAAGCGTTCCTCGCCAATCCGATGTCAATAAAAACACAGGACAGACCCGGTAATATATCTTTAATTTTACCCTTGTATATCTTGCCTACATTCTCCCCCTGGTCAGCCCAAAAAACCTCAGCCAGGCGGCCATCCTCCACTATCGCCACCCTTGATTCCCAGGGATACACTTCGGCAATTATTTCTTTAATCAATTCAGCTCACCTTTTTTTGTTTATTCCCCGGCACTCAGCGTTGATGGGCAAGCATAAGCATGTGAATAAGCAGAATGAGTCCCAGGTACAAGCACTCATCTCCTTACCCCTCACTTTCATAGCACTTCCAGCGGTGAAAGGTACCCAGAACCCTCCCGAATATAATTCCCACTGCGGAAAACCTCGGCTATACTGTTTTGCGTAAAGCCAGTCTGCAGCAACAACTCACCGAGTTCGTCATAACGCACATTTACCGGTTCGCCAACTGCCACCCATATTTCTACCCGCCCAATATTCAAACTTTCATCAACCTCTATTCTATAAATACCAGTACGCAGTTCTTTGTCAAGGCCTTTTTTTTTGCCCCGGCTTCTGACCGTTAAAGATGACCGGGCCAGTAGTTCCTCTTTCCATTTGTCCAAAGAGGGGAAAGGAGGTTCGAGCAAATATACATAAGAAGCGGCATTTATGATTTTCATCAGAGAGGGAGCGGTATCTGCTATCTCCTGGCATTCCTTTAATTGCAGATAGGAGGGCAAAACCGCGGAGAGTTTTTGCCTGAAATCTAGCAAATCCATCGTCTGAGCTAGTTCCAGGTCAAAATATTCGTTCTCCCCCCACAAGCCTACTGGCAGTACCGTACCCATAGACAACTTGATGTGGGGATTAAAGCCCTCGCTGAGGGCGTAAGGAATAGCGGCTCGCCGCAGGCTTCTTTCCATCAGGTGCATCATATCCAGATTGCCCAGAAACTTTAATTCCGGCCCTACACTATATCTGCTTCTCAATCGCATGAGCGCTTCCACCCTTAATATCCAAACTTATTTCCATCGAAAGACAAATGCCACAGTCACTGCAGCCTTCCTGCCGGCAATCGGCTGTGGTCAAGCCCTCCTCAGCCTTCTGGTCTTCTTCCCGCAAAAAGTCTTTGCTGACTCCAATATCAATAAAATCCCAGGGGAATTCTTCTTCGTAGGGACGCTGCCGTCCGGTATAGAACTCCGGATCCACGGCACTTTCCTGGAAGGCCTCCCACCACCAGTCAAAGTTGAAATACTCCGACCAGGCATCAAACTTGCAACCCTTTCGCCAAGCCAGATAAATCACCGGGGACAGTCTCCTGTCTCCCCGAGCAATAGTTCCTTCCAGATAGCTGGTGCGGCTGTCATGAAAACTCAGCTTGATTCGCTTTTTTCTTCTGCGCGATAAAAACTGGCGCTTGCCTTCCAGCTCCGCAATACTGTTCTGAACCCGCCATTGGAACGGAGTATGGGCCTTGGGCACAAAAGAAGCCAGGCTGGCCCGGAGCTCCACCGGGCGGCGGGAATACTTGTCCCCAATGTATTTGACCTTTTGCAGTATTTCTGTAATTCCCTCCAGATCCTCTTCTGTTTCCCCCGGCAAGCCTATCATAAAATACAGTTTAAGCGAAAGCCAGCCGGATTTAAAGGCGGCTTCTACGGCCTCCAGCAACTGCTCCTCACTGACATTTTTATTAATTACATCCCTTAAGCGTTGGGTTCCCGCTTCCGGGGCCAGGGTTAAAGTAGTTTTCCTGACCTTCTGCACTTCATTGGCCAGGTCAATGGAAAAGGCATCAACCCGCAAAGATGGTAAAGATACCCCAATACCCTTTTCCCCATAGTTTCCCACCAAACTCTTTAGCAAGGGGTCTATTCCCGAATAATCCAGGCTGCTCAAAGAAGCCAGGGATATCTCCTCATAGCCGGTATTTTGCAGTTGACGCCGGGCCTGATTCTCCAGCATTTCCAGGCTCCTTTCCCGCACCGGCCGGTAAACTATTCCCGCGTGACAGAAGCGGCATCCCCGCTGACAGCCCCTCATTACCTCTAAAACGGCCCGGTCATGGGTTATCTCCATATAGGGAACCAAAGGCTTATCAGGATAATAAGCCTGATCCAGGTCTTTAACCACCCTTTTACGAACCCGGGCCGGCACTCCCGGGAACTTTGGTTCAAAGGACTTTAACGTCCCGTCCTCTTTGTATTCTACGCTATATAGGGCCGGAGCATAGACACCTTCAATAGCTGCCAGCCTTTTCAGTTTTTCCGCTTTCCCCAATCCCCGGCTGGCCTCCATTTCATCCAGGAACTCCAGCAGAACCTCTTCCCCATCACCGATAATAAATATATCGAAAAAATCGGCAAAGGGTTCCGGGTTGAAAACCACTGGTCCACCCGCAATAAGCAGAGGATGAGCCTCATTCCTTTCTCTTGACCACAAGGGTATTCCGGCCAAATCCAGCATATTTAAAACATTGGTAATGGACAATTCATATTGCAAGGAAAAACCCAGCACCTCAAAGTCCAATACGGGATGAAAAGACTCCAGGGAGAAAAGCGCTATCTGTTCCGCCCGCATTATCGCTTCCATATCCGGCCAGGGAGCGAAAACCCTCTCCAAAAGGTGCCGGCTTTTTTCATTGACCAGCCCATAGAGTATCTTCCCCCCCACATGGGACATCCCCACTTCATAGACATCGGGAAAGGCAAAAGCCATCTTTACTCCCGCCTGTTCCCAGTCTTTCTTTATCATGTTGAGTTCACTGCCCGTGTAACGCGCCGGTTTCGCTACTCGGGGTAGAATATCGCGAAAAAGCCGGTCTTTCAAAAATACTATTCCTCCATTAATGTATAATGTAACTTTTCGTATTACCCCCCCATGGCCGGGGGCCACAACTATTGATGAAATGTGAGTTAGCAGGCGCTTGAATAGTAAGATGTCGTAGGAAACTTAACCCCTTACCCCTCACTTTTCTTATATATATTACCATAAAACTAAGACTTTACACGCCCAAAGGCCTGGAAAAACCCTTTGATAAAGAGAGTAGAACGACAATTCCAGAAGACTAAAATTCTAAAAGGCTACCGGGGACAAGGTTGAGCTACCAGCAATCCTCCAAAGAGACCCGCGGGCCTTTCTCCAGGAAGCATTCAATTAACTCTACTTCGCTTATCATTCCGCAAGGATGGTGCTCTTCATCCAGCACTACCACCACCAAATAATAACTGGGACCGGTAGCATTTAATATGTCTTTGACCGGGGTATAAGGGTAAGCCACCAACTGATTGCAGGATAAAAAACCTTTCCGGGCCAGTTCCGCTTTCTTGTGTATCAAATAGCGCATAAAACTATAAAGCAACAACTTGCCTTCCCGCCGGGCAGCCCAGAAAAGAAAAATCCCAATCACTATATAATTGGCCCCGGTAAAGCGAGTATAGCTTAGATAAAGACCATAGGCAAGCAGGAGGAGGGCTATGAACTGGCCCAAAAAGGCCGCGATTTTGGTCGACCTTTTAAAACCCAGCAGAGGTGATATTAGAGCGCGAAAAACCCTCCCTCCATCCAGGGGGAGAGCCGGCAAGAGATTAAATAAGCCCAGTAGCAGATTGATATTTACGAAAAAGAGCAGATCTAGATCAAGATAAGGCTGTAAAAAATAGAATAAGCCCGCCAGCAGCAGACTCACCGCCGGTCCAGCCAGGGCCAGGTAGATTTCTTTGCCCGGATCCAGACCAGTAAAATCCTCAATCTGAGCCTGACCCCCAAAGGGTAGGATTTCAATCACAGTCACCTTTATTTCCAGCATCAAAGCAACCAGGGTATGAGCCATTTCATGCAAAAACACTGCAGCCAAAATAATGATTATTTCCCGCCCCAGGCCCAAGCAGCTGTAAAGAATAGCCAGCAACAAAAACAGGGGATTGACCCGGATAGGAATACCAAAAAGGCGAGCAAACTTCACTTCTATTCAAAAAGCGGCGTGGGATCCTGCGGTCCATCCTGATTTCTGATTTCAAAATAGAGGGTGTTGCCGGTTTTACCGATAAGACTGTCTTTAGCAAGTTCCTTTCCTTTTTCCACGAAAACTTCATCTAATCCACCATATAAGGAATAAAAGCTCTCATTATGTTCCAGCAATACCTGGCGACCTTCCTCATTGCTTGATATTTCTATTACCCGCCCATCCAATATGGGTTTCACTACGGTATTGCGGCTTACTTCCAGGTAGATGCCCGGTGAAAACTCCTGTTTATGCGTCTTGCTATTCCAATACCAACCATAGTTCTTCTTAACCGCAATATACTCGCAGGGCAAAGCCAGGGTAGAACTGCTGCGGGCTGGAACTAGATCAAGGCTACCCGGGTCCCTCAGGTTGTCAATAAAGCTGGCAATTTTCTGCTCCACCCCGTAATCTTTGAGCATATAACGAATGACCGGCTCAGCAATTCTACGGCTGCTTTCACCTGACTGCATGGCCAAACCGGCGGTAGCAACCAGAAATATTACCAGGAGCATTCGCAGTTTGAAGCTTCTGACCATCATATTTCACCCCAACTTTACTTGGCTAACGCTTGCTCGTCTCCCAGCAAGGCATTATATGAAATATATATTTTAAACAGCCATATTTTATTCCCGCTATAAAAACGCGGGCATGGGGACGGTTCTTTTGCCCGCACCTTTAGCTCACTATCTCGGCTTTCAACTTCTGAATGCTTTCCAAAGGCAAATTGGTAATCTCCGCAACAAATTCTATATCAGCGCCTTTTAGCAATGCTACACGGGCTGTTTCTAATTTGCCTTCCCGTTTGCCTTCCGATATGCCTTCCCGTTTGCCTTCCGATATGCCTTCCATCTTTGCTTCATAAAGAGCTGAGTTTCTGTCTAATATGGCTTTTCGTCTGAGTTCGTAGAGTTCTCTTTCCCTGGGGTTGGAAGCCATTTGTTCCAACACCTGTTTAGCTTTCCCGATGGCGGGGTCTTGTTTGGCTAATTTATCAAGCAGTTCCATGTCATCCCATCCTCCTTTCAAAAACACCACCCACCTATCCAACGGGTTGGCATAACTCGCCATTTCTAGCTTTAGTTTGGGCAACTCGATGAAATGAATCTCTATTGCATCGGTCAGGTCTATGTTATCTTGTGTTTCTCGTAATCTGAATATTGTGTGATAGCGTTTGATATGTTTTATCCTGATAAAATCCAATACATTTATGGCGATTACCCGGTTAAGGTCTTGATATCTCCCACTGCTTATATTCTGGTCTCCAAACATGCGACAAACATAGTAGGTGCTACGTCTCTCCATGTTACCCAGGTTGCCAATCTGCATTTCTACATCGACCAGGTCATTGTTTTCTAATTGCAGTTTGATATCCAGTATGCCTACACTGTCATCAATGTTCTCCGGTTCCAGGTAAGGGTTTAGGATTTTAAGATCTACAATCTGTTGTTCTCCGGTCCAGCTTAACACTGCGTTAAGAAAACTGAGCAAGATACTTTTGTTTTCCTGGGAGCCAAATACTTTTTTGAAAGCCAAGTCTACCTTGGGGTCCAATATCTCTGGCACATCTATCAGCGCCCTTTCCTTATGTTTTTATTTTATCATAGGATATTTGATTTCTAATAGAGTGGTATAAATATTAGTATATCCACCAGACAATTCCTGTTGCAGAAACCTGTGAATTCTCACATTAATCCTGCCACAATTACCGGGACGGGATACAAGAAATAGTTTAGTTTGGAACTGAAAAAAGCCACCTTTGCAGGGTGGCTTTTGTTGTGCGCCCGGCATGGGCGTTGGCTATAGGGTGAGAGTTCTTACTATTTAATTTTTCGCTTGTTGGACTTGGTTAGATCTAAAGCCTGGATTTGTATGTCATGTTTTTCTATCTTATTCTCAATGCGTTCCAGGGCAGCCAGAACACGGTTATTAACATCAGTTTGTACCGACTGGAAGTCCCATAAACCCCGGATATGTTCAGTAAGCTGATTTTCCATCCGGGCCTGGGACTGGCTTAATTTAGCCACACTTTCCTCTAGAGTATCCAGGCGAGAATTAGTAGCAGACAGACCTTTTTCCAGGGTGTCTAGGTGCGAATTAGTAGCAACCAGGCCCTCTTGCAATACAGCCTGGCCTTGCTCCAGAGTATCTAGGCGAGAATTGGTAAGAGCCTGGCCTTGCTCCAGAGTATCTAGGCGAGAATTGGTAAGAGCCTGGCCTTGCTCCAGATTAGCCTGGCCTTGCTCCAGATTAGCCTGGCCATCCTTAAGGCTTTTAATATCTGACTGCATAAACTCAAGAATACTAAGGATTTTTTCTTCGTTTTTCATTATAGTACCCCCTATCCCTAATTAATCATCGTCTGGTCGGGTCATCGGAACGGCCCACCAGGTAGGGCAACGGCACAATCTTATTCTAATATGAGATAACATCACTGCCATTATACCTTTAATTGGTAGTGTATAGGAAGAGCTATGCCCTTTTTATCAATTAGACTTTACGACATATTACCATAACTGCGTAATTTTGTGAACAAGGTTTGCGGGCATGGGGGTTCTTTTGCCCGCATCGTCCCAATGCACGGGCATGGGTGTTGGTATTTCGAAAGTATAGCCCTGGGAAGCAATATCAGCAATTATTGAGGGGAGCATGGCAGCATAATCCCATTGTTCTTTATTCTGCTATCATTTATGTTGATATTAAATAATGCCCATTCTGGCCATTTATTTTGCCAATCCAACCATTCTGCCTTGCTGCAATATTCTTCATCAAGCTGTTTCATAGTATCTAAGATAATGTCTACCTGCGGGCAAAAGAACCGTCCCCATGCCCGCACCTGGGCGGGCATGCCCGCGAATCATAGCTCTATCTTGCGATCATAAATTACCACCGCCAGGGTGAATACTACTGTCGCCGCCAGCAACAATATTAATAGATCCCCGGTCAGGAACGAATTGTTAAGGATTGCCGACGAATCAGCAGGCGTTATCATTCTCAGTTTAACGATAGAATAATTGATGATTTTACTCATGCTATAAAAGGTGAGAAGGAAAACTATAAAAGTAATCAGACTGGAGAAGCGCGAGCTTAATTTTCCTGTAATCTGACTCAAAAAACCCATGCTAATCAGAAATAGTAAAGCGGCAATACTCAGTAAATAAAACAAAATGGCCAGGTTCAGGATATCCGGGTAGTTGGATATTAATTTCATAATATCCGGAATTGCTTCCCGAGCCAAAAACAATCCCATCAAGACAGCTATCAAAGTCCCTGCAATATACTGGGTAATTAAAGCAGCCAGCTTGGCCCCCATAATCATGACCCCTGAAACCGGCAATGACATGATGAGATAAACCGTATTATTGCTCCACTCACGGCTTACCAGTTTGAAAGAAGAAACAAACGGCAAAAAAGCAGCCACGGCCAGCACCATAAAAGTAGGTATTATAAAAACTGCCGGGTGAAATGATGTATCCCGGTTCATATTAAAATAGAACAATCCGTTAAGAATCACTGCCGCAGCTACTACTATAACGATTTCAGGTACTAATTCCCGCAGATCTTTGGTATATAATTGGGAAAACATTTTCAACTTACTGGTCGACATGGCGAAACGCCTCCTTCATTATTTCTACCAGAGATTGGCCCCTTTCCACTCGGAATTCTTCCGCCGATCCGGATAGCATAATCTTTCCTTGATCGATAAAAAACACTTCGTCAACCAGGCTCTCTACTTCGGCAATCTCATGAGTGGATATTATTATGGTCTGTTCCCCTTCCCGATAATCTCTTACCAGGGCGTTTATTATCTCTTCCCGGGTCAGAATATCTATACCTGATAATGGTTCATCCATTAATAGATAAGGAGCACGCCGGGCAACAGTAAGCAATAGCTTGGTTTTGGCCCTCTGACCTTTGGATATTTTACCTGTTTTCATTTCCGCACTCAGGTTTAAGTATTTTAAAAGCTCATGGTATTTATCGTTGTCCCAATCCCCATAAAAAGTTCGGGTAAATTCGGCCGCTTGGCCAACAGTCATCCAGGGATATAAATGATCTATTTCCGGCAAATAGGCTATTTGGGCTTTGCTCATGCGCGGCAGTTCACCGTCTATCAGTACTTGCCCCTGATCCGGACGATTGAGTCCTGCTATCATTTTAATACTGGTTGATTTACCTGCTCCATTGGGACCAAAAAGACCAATTATTTTACCGGTGGGGAAATTTGCGTCCAACTTATCCAGGGCCTGTGTACTGCCAAACCTTTTCGACACCTTTTTAAACTCAATCATTAAAACCCTCCTCCCTGTTTCTTTTCTTCTTCCTCCAACATGCTTATCATCTGGGCGTAGGTATATCCCAGAGACTTCATCTCCCCGCTAAAATACTCCAGCACATCCCGGGCCATCTCCAACTTGATCTCTGTCAGCATCGGCTCGGCAACAATAATAAATGTCCCCTGCCCCCGCTGCGTTTCCACCATTTGCAGGGCCTCCATTTCCCGATAAGCTCTCTGCACGGTATTCGGGTTTATGCGTACCTGCTCGGCATATTCCCGCTGGGATGGTATTTTATCACCCGTCTTAAGCTCACCCCGAATAAGCTGCTTTTTATAGCTGTCAATTATCTGCCGATAAATGGGACGGGAACTGTCAAATTTCATAGCTTCCACCTCCCAGAACAATAGTGTACTAGTTTATTAGTATACTATTATGGTAAGCCTGCTATTAATTATTGTCAAGCGGTTTATTGAAGAGCTCAGAGAAGACGTGAAAAGAGGCAGGGACTGGAATTTACCCATGTAACAAATAAAGCTTTCAAATAAATTTACGCCTCCCTTTGCCTCATATCTTTCAGCTATATTACGATAAAAAACAAATGCTGTTTTTTCCTGGAACGCAGCGTTGGCCAGCTAGGCAATCAAACTTTATGCAAAGGTTAAATATGTTTGCCCTGCACACACCTTGACTGTTCAATATAATTTCATGTAATATGAATTCAGAAATAAGAAATTCTGAAAGAAGGTGTTCCCGTGTCCAAAAGGGTTATAAGCAAGAAGGTTCAGATGAGGGAGCGCGGACAGTTTACCATCCCTGTAGAATTCAGGCGCCGTTTAGATATCAAAGATAATTCGCTTCTTCGGGTTTGTGAGATTGGCAGGGCATTGGTGCTTTATCCTGAAAATACCGTTGTTAACGAGCTGGCCCGTCAGGTTGAGTATGGCCTGAAGCAGGCCGACCTGAAACTGGAAGAATTGTTGTCTGAGCTACGTGAAGGGAACCATGAGTATGAAATCGATCCGGATATTTCTTGATAGCAGTGTAATAATTGCCGGCTTAGCTTCCCCCCAGGGTGGATCACGGGAAATTCTAAATCTGGCAGAATTAAGAGTCCTGATTCCGATAATTTCCGCGGAAGTGGTCAGAGAAGCAACACGTAACATTGAAAAAAAACTACCTGCATACTTGCCCCATTTTTATCACTTGTTCCGTTCCCTGGCATTTATAATAGTTGAAGCGAATGAAGAAAGCATAAAAAAAGCGGCAAGTTTAATCAACCGCCACGATGTAAAAATACTGGCTTCTGCTCTTACTGCCCGGGTGGATTGGTTAATCAGCCTGGACAAGCACTTCTTAAATATTGATATGGACAAAGTACCATTCCGGATAGGTTCACCCGGGGATTTCCTGAATTCCGGCGATTTTATAAAATAGCAGCTGCCACAAACACGAAATTAATAGGTTTAACATCATCGACCCTCTAAACGAAACTCTACTTTGGTTACAAGGCTTTCTGCAACTTCTTCAGTAATCAAATATGGTAGGAGAAAACCAATCAAAATCAATTGATTCCCCAAATCCGTAAAACAAGATGAAAATTCTAAAAGACCATGATACCTAGAAACAAGATGTTAGCTTTTACAGAGAATACAGATGTTTCCCTGTCAATGGATCCAGGCGGAAAGCATTACACATCTCATTTAGAATTTGTATATTTGCCAGGCCGACATTCATAACTGTATCATTACCGCCATAATATATAGCTACTGTATCCTCCTTACCGGTTAATGCACCACAGCTGAACACTACATTAGGAACGTGGGCATAATCAGTCTCTCTAACTAAACAATCACTTGCACTGGGCATTAACAACGGTTTGGCACTAATACGAAGTTTACTTGGATTGGTTGGGTCTTCAAGGTCATGGAATGCCACACCCAAGGTATAAGGATTGCCAGCCAAGGTTGAACGTACACCATGAAAGATATTTAGCCACCCATAGCGAGTTCTAATAGGCGGGGCACCTGGGCCAATCTTAGCCTGGAATGCACTGGGCCCGTGACCGCTTCTCATGATTACATTGCCGATTTCCCATGGTCCGGTAGGACCTGGTGCGAAAGCTGTACATATTTCCCCAAATGAGCCACCGATATGACCGGAGCCAGAAACTTCCCTGTTTTTATCGTTTGGACGCAGCAAGGCTATCCATGTTTTATCTTTATCAGGTTCAGGAAATATAACAACATTGCGCATATCTTGTTCAGATATTGGACCATAGCGAACAATAGTCTTAAAGTCCTTTGTAACAGCCATCATAACCTTGACTCTATCAGCAATCTGTTCGTGATAGGCACTATAAGTCAATACATACAAGCCGCTCCCAACGGGATTAACCCGAATATCTTCCACACCGCCGGCCTCAGATTCAATAATAGAGGCAATATCGACACCCTTAGCAAATATGTCATTCTCTGTCGCAGGTAATAAAAATGGTCTGGGGTCGACCTTCCAACCGTTTAAGCCATTGTCACTTTCAGCTTTTCCTATTACACTACGACCATCAGTAATGTGGGAACGAAAGAGCATTATTGTCTGAGTCTGGCCATTCGTACCAGTCACTTCTGCCATTCCTGCATTATGAACGCTGTATGTATATAATCGACTATCATTATCCCAGATTTTGTTAATGTCATGGCATGTTAATATTGGATTACCAGGGTAACGTAAAACTGGTTCATTAATTGTTACCGTTCCCTCAAATCCATTCAACTCAACATATGCTTTCGTGCAGCCCACTTCAATTCCCCTTTTTCATTACGGCATAATTATACAGAAGTATTTGATCCAGTAGACTTCGGCTTTAGCGATTAAAGCCCATAAAACTGAGACGGGCTTCTTTTTGAATTTCATGCTTTAGTTTTAATGCTCAAGTTTTTCCTTTTTAATCGCTCCTTTTCAGCATTAGTTTTACAGTTTTATTATACAATTCTGATGTCACTGTAAAAAACACAACCCCCCTTCCTTTCCAGGTTTATAATCATGTTGGAAGATAAATAGATAATAGATAATAGATAGGAATTTACTTTTGTTCCTTACCAATGTATGATTGATGTTATTGCAAAGAGTTATAAATATGCATTTGCGTGCATAAATATACCGCTCCAGCGTCCTTAATAGCGACCGAAGGAAGCATCAGTTGTGCCCGACAGGGCGCCCCACGCATGGGCAACACCTGCGGCTTGTCTCGCGGATCAAGGGCTGGTTTCCACTATAGACCTTTCCAGCCGGTATAAGCTAAAATGTGACAACAACCCCCTACCCTTGTCAACTTTTGCTATCTCAGCAGATCAGTCGAAGCTATGAGTCGCTGAATCTCATTTACGCCTTCATAAATCTCGGTTAGCTTGGCATCGCGGAAGATGCGCTCAATGGGGAACTCGGTTGTATAGCTGTAAGCCCCCATGACCTGCATGGCTTTACTTGCCACCCGGTGAACAGCTTCGGAAGTAAACAATCTGGTTCTGGCGGCATCGGCGGCCAGCTCTTTCCCTTCTGACGCTTTAAATGCGGTAGCCAGTACTATCTGCTGCGCTACCATCACATCGGTGGCCATATCGCCAATCAAGGACTGGATGGTCTGGAAGTTGGAGATGGGCTTACCACGCTGCACCCGCACCTTGGAATAATTAACCGCCTCCTCCAAAGCCGCTTGAGCCATACCCACAGCCTGAGCGCAGACCGAAAGTTTGCCAATCTGAGTGGAGCCGAGCAGTACCTGGAACCCCTTGCCCCGCATGGCCTCACCGCCGGTTGTGTTTTCATAAGGCACCCTTACATTGTCCAATACGACATCGGATACTTCCAGCCCGTGCATGCCCATCTTATCATAAATCCTCGGGGTGGAATATCCTTCGGTCCCCTTGGGTATGATGATGTTCGTGCACTTGCCGCCCATTTCGACATCCTTGCAGAATATGCCCATCAAACCCGGCATGGTTGCATTGGTGATAAAAACCTTTTCTCCATTGATAACCCATTCATCCCCGTCACGGACACATGTTGTCCGAAGCGCATTCGGATCGGAGCCGGTTGCCGCTTCGGTAAAAGCGAAACTACCAATCCCCTCACCATAAAGGTGCTCCGGAAGGAATTTCATTTTCTGCTCTTCGGTGGCAAATTTCATGATATTCGCCCCCAGCATGCCGTTAACCGAGATGGTACATGCGGTTGAACAATATACCCTTGCCATCTCAATCTGCATAATAACATACTCAACATAGGTGTTTCCCGTACCACTGTATTTCTCCGGGTATTGGATGGCGCACCAGCCTAAATCTTTAATCTTTTTGATCAAATCCCGTGGTGTCCTCTTTTCGCTTTCCATCCATTTGACCAGAGGAGCAATCTCTTTCTCTGAAAACTTCCTCACCGCGTCCTTCAACATGAGCTGTTCTTCTGTATAATTAAAATTCATTAATTTATCCCCTCTCTGCAATAATATCACCTATTTGCATCAGCCCCAGCTTTTGCCTTATTTAAAAAACACAACCCCCCTTCCTTTCCAGGTTCATAATCATGTTGGAAGATAAATAGATAATAGATAATAGATAGGAATTTGCTTTTGTTCCTTAACAATGTATGATTGGATAATATTATAATCATTTTCATTAATTAGCACAATATTGCCTGCGACATTATCCTTTGCCTATAGAAAAATAATGTGCCATACTTAACGACACATTATTTTGTGAAAGACATTAAGATTGCTGTAGAAAAATCGCTAACTAGCGACTCTAATCTGTTTTAAGGCTTCTTCGAAATGAAGTTCTTTAATACAATTTTGATGTCTTCTTCAGAGTTTTGTCCCCGCCAATTCAAGGAAAGCCAATTAAAGAAGGTCGTTAGATTTCAGCAAAAATTTCTCCCAACGATATCTTAAGCCCGGCGAAAGCACTTGATTCTATTATGTCTTCCTCCCTCAGGCATTTTAAGCTCTCTATATCTCTTTCCGGGGAAAAGGAATACTGCAAAATACTCTTATTCTCCAGATTTACTATCCAGTATTCCGAAACCCCGCTTTTCATGTATAATTCTAATTTCGTAACCATATCTTTGCCTTTCATCGATGGAGACAATACCTCAACCACAAGTGTGGGTATGCCCTCATATTTGTTAGCCTCGTTGACCTTGTCCAGGTCGCAGATGACAACAATATCCGGCTGGACAACATTGGGATCTTCTTCGAACTTGGTCGCAAATCCGAACAGCCTCACATCCAGTGGCGCCGTTAAGGACCGGCAAGACTTTCCTCTAAAATAGTTATTAAAATGCCAGGCTATTTCGTTAACTACAATCTGATGTTTAATACTTGGTGACGCCAGCAGATAAATCTCGCCATCAATAAGTTCATACCTCTGGTCAGATGAATCGACCAGCTCCATGTATTCTTCATAACTGATTTTTTTGGTGGTTTTATAACCTCTTGCTTCTTCGTGGACCAGAAAATACTCGGGTTCATTATAGCGAATCATTTTGGCCACGCTTTTCCCGTTTTTGGTAATAATAATATCTTCCTTCGCTACCAGGGAAAGATATTTCCCGAAAGCATTCTGCAAATCTGTAGTATTGACACGCATAAGCTCGCCCCCAGTTCTTAATTAGCCATTATATTAAGATGTTTTAGCTATAATGTCAATTAATAATAGCTATTTAAGAAAACCCGCAATTACTCTGGGGGAAGATTTTTATAAATATACCGTATACAAAAACAGGGGTTTTGTCAGTGACATATAGTTAGATTTCAGCAAAATAAAACAGGCGGTGGAGCCGGGCCACTTTAGAAATGTTGGGCTGGTTAATCAAATTTGCTTGATTCATGTCATTTACCTGTCCAGGGCTATGTTTGTCTTCTTTTTCAAGCAGACAGAGTGAAAATATCTCTCCTCGAACACAATGTGGGGCTTGTTTCCGATAAGGTGTTTGCATAATTTACAATGTGTTTTAGCTATTCGGTTTTGCTTTTCAATCTGAAGCTGTTTTTCAAAAGCAGTCATGGTTTTCATCAACATCTCCCCTTTCTAAGGCACCCAGAGGGTGACGTTTTCATAGACCATAACTTTCCTCTTCATGAAATCCCGGTCGATTCATATACTGCATATCGTGGCCTGACCCCAACCCGCACAATTCATGCTCCTTTTTGTAATTTTCCTATAAACGCAACTGGAGGCTTCCCACAAGAACCGGGATCCTCCAGTTAGATCTTCACATTCCGCAGCACCTCGTATTCCAGTGGTGCTATGCCCCCGGGAGCTTGGAGGCCCCTTTTTATTATTTTAATTATAACAGATAAGCAAAGAATACTCTAGATACCGGCATGCGTGGCACTAATATCTCCTCTGCTTTCCCTGACCCTGAATTTGCGCTAAGATAATAATAATTCGGCAGCAGCTGTACTGCTAAAACAATATGCATGCCAGGAGAAAAAACATAAACCAGCACAAAACATAATGCAGGTAAAAGCCTTTACAGAAATTATTTCATGATGTTCTGTGCCTCAAGAAAGGAATGGTTATAAGTATGTTAAACTTCGATATTCATTTTCCCACCCGCATTCATTTTGGGCGGGGCAAGATTGAGGAATTGGCCCGGGAGATTTTGGTTTACGGCAGGAGGGTGCTGCTGGTCTACGGTGGTGGCAGCATCAAGCGTAGTGGGCTTTATGAGCAGGTGGTAAATATTTTTGATGATTTCGGAATTACTCATTTAGAACTTTCCGGGGTTCAACCCAACCCGCGCATAAGCAGCGTACGCCAGGGGGTGGAGCTCTGCAAAGAACATGAGATAGAGTTGGTGCTGGCAGTTGGCGGGGGAAGCACGATTGATTGCGCTAAAATCATTGCTGCCGGCGCCGGTTATGAGGGGGATGCCTGGGACTTCTTTACCCGCCGGGCTAGAATAAACTATGCTTTGCCACTGGGATGCATACTTACTCTGGCTGCTACTGGTTCGGAAATGAACGGCAACGCTGTCATCAGCAACAAGGAAACGGAGCAGAAGCTGGGAACCGGCAGTACCGTCTTGATTCCCCGTTTTTCCATTCTCGATCCGGAATACAGCTTCAGCGTTCCACCTGAACAAACGGCAGCGGGAACGGTGGATATTATGAGTCATGTATTTGAGCAATATTTCAGCCCTACTCCGGGAACTTTTATTCAGGATCGCCTGGCGGAAGCTATGCTGAAGACCTGTATCCACTATGGGCCAATAGCTTTGGCCGAACCAGACAACTATGAGGCCCGCGCCAATCTGATGTGGACGGGAAGCCTGGCTCTGAATGGATTGCTGGGGGCAGGCAAGCGAACTGATTGGGCCACCCACGATATAGAACACGAAATCAGTGCTCTCTATGATATCACCCATGGTCTAGGCCTGGCCATCCTCACTCCTTATTGGATGCACTATGTCATGGATGAGGTGACTGCACCCCGCCTGGCAGATTACGCACGGCAGGTTTGGAGCATAGAAGGAACTGAAGACCTCATAGTAGCCCGGGCGGGCATAAAAAAGACGGCGGAGTTTTTCCGCTCGCTGCATCTGGCCGGCAGTCTAAGCGAAATCGGGGTGGAATCAGATCGTTTGATCGAAATGGCCGAAAAAGCAACTGCTCATGGCACCCTGGGCTCATTTAAAAAACTGGAATTTTCGGATGTCCTGAAGATTTTGACAAACGCCTTTAACGGAAAATAGCTAAAAGCTGACTCTACTGCAAAAACCCCTTTTTGTTGCATAAGGGTTGCATAAATATACAAAGCGCTGGGGCGAAGCATGGATGCAACTACCGGCGAAGGTGAGCAGGCGAAAGGGGACGAGCGACAGGACATCGCGTGAGCGCTATCACCCTGCGGGTACTACTGGTGTTCCACCCTGCGGGTGTCGCTATTAGGTTTGTTACCAGGATGGGAGATTAGCGCGGTACCCCTTGAGCCGCAAGTGTTGCCCATGCGTTGCGCCCTGTCGGGCACAACTGATGCTCCCTTCGGTCGCGATTAAGGACGCTGGAGCATATATTTATGCACGCTAATGCATATTTATAACTTTTTGCAGTAACATCAGAGCTTTACTTTTATAGCCTTCAAGCTTTAAAAATGACAAGTATTTGACCGCTATTAATCAGATTCTGACGCTATCTTTAGTACTTTCTCCATAGCGAATCTCATCGCCTGGCTGTCCACCCAAGCCAGACATGCCCAAGAAATTAGGCAAGTGGGATTTCCACTTGCCTTTAGAATATTTTCAAAATCTATTGCTCAGTAATTAATATTCCTTTTCCCGAATTACTATCTACTTCTTTACCAGCCATCCGGCTACATAGGCTTCGTTGTTGTTATATTTTACCTTCAACCATTTTCCACTGCTGCCCAGTACCTGCAGCTGAGTTCCCCTTATAACACTACCCAGAACCCTGTAATTGGTTCCCGGACCAGTGCGAACATTTAAGGCATAGACATTAACCGTGGCTTGTTCAGCCGGGCTTACTGCTGCCGGGGCGGGAGCAGCCGGAGCGGGAGCAGCCGGAGCGGGAGCAGCCGGAGCGGGAGCAGCCGGAGCAGGAAGAGCATCAGCGGTAAAGAGGGCTTTACCATGTTTTTCTTTACCAAACGAAGCTATCATATTCTGTCCCTTGCTTCCGGTCATGAATTCAATAAATGCATTGGCAGCGTTTTTATGGACACCAGGATGCTTGGCCGGGTTGACTGCAATAACCCCATAAGGATTGAAAAGCAACTTATCGCCCTGAAGAATCTCGGTCAATTCGGTTTTTCCTTTCCAGCTTAGCCAGGTGGCCTCATCCGCCAGAGTGTAAGCTTTCATTTCACCCGACATCAAAAGGGTATCACCCATGCCTTTTCCGGCCTCAATGTACCAGGGAAGAGCCGGGATAATGTCCGCTTTTTTCCATATTCCCTGTTCTTTGACATGAGTACCTGATTTGTCCCCACGGGAGACAAATTTGCTTTCACTGGCAGCTATTTTTTTGAATCCCGCTACTACATCGGTAGTTCCTTTAATTTTAGCCGGATCGCTGGCAGGTCCAACAATCAGAAATTCGTTATGCATTACATCCTTGCGGTTTATGCCAAAACCATCAGCCACAAATTTGTCCTCGGCAGCGCGGGAGTGTACCAATAATACATCAGCGTCTCCCTTTTTTCCCATTTCCATAGCTTGACCGCTTCCCACCGCTATTACTTTAACTTTGGTATTGTAATCCTTTTCAAAAACCGGCAGCAAGTAATCGAGCAGTCCGGAATCCTGGGTGCTGGTCGTGGTAGCCAGGGTCATAGTGCTTTCCACCTGAGCTGCCTCAACATTAAACGGCAGCAGGGTAAAAGCCATCATACAAATAGCTATTACTGCAATTAAGTCCCGAAATCTTTTCATAATACTGTCTCCTTTCCTTTTGGAGCTTTGATAATTGCTCCCCTCTCTAATAGCTCTCTCTAATAAACCATGGTTCCATCCAGAAAATGACGGGTTCCAAGCTCCCGAGGATGTTCAAAAAACTCAGCTGTGGAAGCTCGCTCAAGCACCTCGCCATTAATCAGAAGAATAGTTTCGTCAGCCATTCTTTTAGCTTGAAATAGATTGTGGGTGACTATGATTACACTGGTATTGTATTCCTGGTGATATTTGCGGATTATCTCCTCAATTTGCTGGACACTTCCTGGATCAAGGTTAGCTGTGGGTTCATCCAACAGCAAAACCTGGGGCTGCAAAACCAGAGCCCGGGCCAGAGCCACTCTCTGGGTCTCCCCTCCGGAAAGGCGGGTAGCGGATTGCTTGACAAAATTCCCCATACCCACAAAGTCCAAGGCTTCATTAACCCTTTTTTCGCAATCGGCCTTGGCCACTCGCCTGAGCTTTAAACCATAGGCTACATTATTGAATACCGTACTGCGAAACATGAATGGCCTCTGAAACACCATGCACATTTGCCGCGATACAGACAGCCGGTCAGCCTGTGAAATTCCGATATCACCTCCCATAAACTTAATCCGGCCGGTATCGGGTGCAGCTAAAAGATTCAAAATCCGCAATAATGTCGTTTTACCAGAACCATTGGGACCTAAGACAGCATAAATTTTACCTGCCTGAAGCGTGAGTTCATCGATATTCAATACGGTTCTACTTCCGAAGCTCTTCCTTAATCCGGATATTTCGAATAAGTTCATTGGCAACACCTCTACTTCAAACTAAATTCATCAGCATTTGACAGAACTATTGAACTTACCATGAACGATAGCAATAAAAGTATAATCCCCAGGGCTACGCCCATCTCGAAATTACCCTGTCTGGTTTCCATTACTATGGAGGTGGTAAGCACTCTGGTCATATGCCTTATATTTCCTCCCACCAGCATTACCGCTCCGACCTCCGCGAAAGCCCTCCCAAAACCGGTCATAACCCCGGCAATAATTCCTGTACGCGCCTCCTTTATTATGGTCCAGGTAGCTTGTGCCTTGCTCGCTCCGAGGCTAATGGCATGCTCAAAGATCAAGCCTTCCTTGGCAGCTACGCCGGCAGATACCAGTCCGGTCACAATTGGTGTAACCAGAAGGCACTGGGCAATAATCATCGCTGAGGGAGTAAAAAGCAATTCCATAAATCCCAGAGGCCCACTGCGGGAAAGAAGCAGATAGACCAGGAGACCAGCCAGCACCGGTGGCAAGGCCATCATAGTGTATACTAATTTTAATAAGAACCTCTTGCCTTTAAACTCAGACAAACCTATCCAGGCCCCCAGGGGAATTCCTATCAGGGCACTGATTATAGTAGCTGATCCTGATACCTGCAGGGACATCTTAACTATTTCCACTATTTCCATTTTTTGTGCAAATAAACTGTTTACAGCTGCTTCCATAGCAATAAACCCTCCAATGGTTTTAGTCTCGTCCCAAGAGACTCTTCATGCTTCTCTTATACTATGTCGTTCGTTATATCTATGTAAAATTTATGCCAAAAAGGGTTTGGCAGTGAAACCAATATTGCAAACAAAAACCAGGCCCATCCCAGATAGACAAGCCCGGTATTTTACTCCACCACCATACTTTTAACTCTCCTTTCCAAACGGGAGGCATGGGCGTTTCCCCTCATACCTATCGGCTTCCCGCTCATAGCCACAAAACCTTAGACCGGAAAACTCGGTGAGTTTTAAACTTCCATTACCTATTTATTTCTACAATACCTCTGAAAATCCTCCCTTCATGCTCAAGTTTATTTAATTGAAATAGTATCTCCTTCTGGGCATTACTCACTTCCATATTTCAGGTCTGCCTGGTATGGCTGTTCAGTATGTTTGACCAGTCGCTGGTATATGCCGGGGGGAAGGAATTGTAGTCCCAGCTTAACTATGTCCTCCAGGAGATGAAGTAAATCGGGCTTACCATCCCAATAACTATGCAACACCTCAGAGCTTACGCTATCTGTCAATCGTTTGAAAACCAGCGCCAGCAATACCAGGTCATCTAGTTGGCCTAAAAATGGCACCATGTCAGGAAGAAAATCCCATGGTGAGATTACATAGGCTGCCGTGGCCAATAATAAAGTCTTGTCAAGGGTAGTAACTGCCTGGTCGTTAAGCAGGCGATATAGAAGCTTTAACAGGTTAGGAATAAACAAGAGTAATTCTTTCACTGTAGTTTTTGTAAAATCCTTCAGACCAGAATTGCTCATTAAAAAACCTCCTTTATCCCATGGATAATTCCTTACAAAAAACTACCGGTTGGTACAGGCTATTTAAAAAACAATCTTCTTTCCTCTTACATTTACGCTTAATATCAAACCGGCCGCTATAAGATTGGATAGCATTGAGCTTCCCCCATAACTCAGGAACGGAAGCGGGATTCCTGTTATAGGCATCAAACCAATCGACATGCCAATGCTTTCGAAAACATGAAACAACCACATAGCAGTGATCCCTAATACCAGCAAACTTCCAAATAATTCTTTCGAGTTCAAAGCGATAATAATGGCTCTTATAAGCAAAACCCCGTAGCAGATTATTACAAAAGCAGCACCTAAAAACCCCAGTTCCTCTCCTATCACCGCATAAATAAAATCGGTATGATGCTCAGGCAAAAAATTTAATTGTACTTGAGTACCCTGGAATAACCCTTTCCCCGTTAAACCGCCGGAGCCTATGGCAACCAATGATTGAATGGTGTTCCAACCCATCCCCCGTCCGCCCTGCCCATCTTCATAAGGATTTAGAAAAATAGTAAGGCGTTTCAACTGGTAATCTTCCAGAGGCAAGCACATACCGAATTGGACATGTAGATAAAGGCCAAGAGCGACCAGACCCACAGCAACGGCAATCACCTGAATTAATATCTTGGAATTAGCACCGGCGGCAAACATCATCACCAAGGTGATAGCAATATAAACCAGGGCAGTTCCCAAATCAGGTTGTAATATTATCAAAAGAAACGGTATCCCCATAAAAAGAAAACAGGGTAACATATCAGACAATGTATCAAGCTCGCCTTTACGATGATTTAGAAATTCAGCAAAAGCCAGAATTAGCAAGACCTTGGTAAACTCCGCCGGCTGTACCATTGGCAAAGATCCCAGTCCAATCCATCCGGTTGTCCCCCTGATCTCTGTCCCCCATATAAGAACGGCAACTAAGAGTATGATTGAAATACCGTAAAGTATAGGGCTGAATCTTCTAAACTGGGAATAGTCATATCTTATTATTAGTATGGCCATAGCCAGGCCAAGAAATATTATAAATACTTGCTTTTTTAGATAAAAAAAGGGGTCACTGGAAATCCCAATACTAGCGCTTCTTAGAATCACCAGGCCAAAAATTAGCAAGCTCAATAAAGCGAATATAAAAGCCTTATCAATAAATCTTAATCTTTTTGCATTCAATTGCTGCTGCCTCCCCAATTCATTATAATGGGACCATAAAGCTCTGTCTAGCGGATGTAATTCCCGTATTACCCCCCCTTCCGCCTGGAGGATGGAATAGCAGGAGTACCCGCAGGGCGCAGGGTGCTTTACGCAGATATATTATTATTGCGCAGATTAATATCAGCGTTAATCATAAAAATTAGTGTCCATCTGCGTCAAGAATTCTATTTTCTTACTAACCCCCCATGTCCGGAGGACACAACCACCAATGAAAATAAAGGCATTACAGGAGGTTATTATAGACGCTGATTCACGCAGATATATTATGATATATATCAGAAGGACCGTCCCCTTGATATATTTAAAACCGTCCCTTGACACAAATAAGGAGACCTTGCGGTCTCCTGCTGTATCGCCTCCTCTTATGCCAGCCAGCTACAATAGCACCCCTATTCGTTGGCGGCTCTTTTAAAGCCCCGTATAGGAATGTTAGCCACCAGAGCAACTGAATTATCTTCATTCTCCAGGTCCACGATGATGGACTCTTCGTCTATTTCCATATATTCCCGAATCACTCTTATTAATTCCTCTTTTAATGCATTTAAGAAATTGGGGGATACTGAAGCTCGATCATGAATTAAAACCAGCCGCAACCTCTCCCGCGCTATATCCCTGCTACCTGCATTCTCCCTTCCCAATAGCCGGTTAATAATATCCAACAAGACTCCCTCCCCCTTCCTATCTAGCCATTTTCAGAATTTTTTTGAATCGGTAAAAAAGGTTTTCCGGTTCATCGAAGGATATTACTGGAATCTCTTCTCCCATCATTCTTCGGGCAATCCGTCTATAAGCGGCACCGGCTCTGGAAGCACTCTCCATAACAGCCGGTTCTCCCCGGTTAGTGGAAACCACTATACATTCGTCTTCAGGTACCACTCCCAGCAGGTCTATAGAAAGAATATCCAGGATATCCTTTATATCCATCATATCACCCCGTCTGACCATCTTGCTTCTCAGTCGATTCACAACCAATTGGCTATTTCTAAGCCCGGCAGCCTCCAAGAGACCGATTATACGATCTGCGTCCCGGACTGATGAAACCTCGGGCATAGCAACAACAATAGCATCATCCGCCCCGGCTATAGCATTCCTAAAGCCCTGCTCTATCCCCGCTGGGCAGTCTACCAGTATAAAATCAAAATCCTGACGCAACTCATTGGTAAGATTTTTCATCTGGTGAGGTGTAATAGCAGTCTTATCTTTGGTTTGGGCCGCCGGTAAGAGATGTAATCCTTCAAAACGCTTGTCCTTTATAAGACCTTGCTTGAGTTTACATTTCCCATTGACCACATCAACGATATCAAATACTATGCGATTTTCCAAACCCATCACTACATCCAGGTTTCTCAGGCCAATGTCGGTGTCTACCAATACCACTCTTTTGTCCATCATGGCCAGCGATGTTCCTAGATTGGCAGTAGTTGTGGTTTTTCCTACTCCGCCTTTGCCTGAGGTAATAACGATAACCCTACTCTTCATCTTCAGTCCTCCAATCATATTTTTAGCTTTTCTATACAGACTTTACCGGATCGAATCCGGGCCATTTCAGGGCTATCAACCACCACTACCTCCCCATCTGGTGGGCGGGTTATGTGGTCAGCTATCCTTAATTGGGTAGGAATCAAGCGATAGGCAACTATAATCGCTTTTTCGTCACCAGATGCTCCCGCATGAACCATTCCTCTAAGACTTCCCATAACCAGGATATTGCCTCCGGCAATTATTTCAGCCCCGGGGTTGATATCACCAAGTATTACCACATTGCCATTAGTGAAAAACTTGTTGCCTGAACGTAAATGACGACAAATTAAAGCTGTTTCTTCATAATGGGAGAAGTTTTCAAAAAAGTCGTTTTCCTCTTCCTCATAAGGCTCGTTCTTAACCAGCAGGTCATGCAAGCGTAAACCGCGCTCCGCCAGAAATGTCTTTATTTCTTGGGTCTGCTTTAAAGTTAATTTCCCGGTTTTCGCAGTAATACTAATACGGCTCCCCCATGAGCAATCCTGGGTCCAAGTTAATCTTCTCTCTAATTCCCTTTTCATGTCTTCGAAGCTGTTGCAAGCGCTCAAATTCAGGTGTATTTCGCTGGGCTTTTCCCTAATTGCCGCCATTGTCTAGCCTCCAATCTAAAAATTCTTAGCCAAGCCACCATATTCTAAACCTTAATAATGAACGGATATCATATAAGGAGTACCGCACGGTGGAGTATACATACAGCAATGAAAATGGGGTCACGTGTTTACTACGTTTCCTAATTATGCCATCCGCTCTTTGCTATACATCTAATTCTATAAATTCCTTTTTTTTCCTCTATAGAAAAACAAAAAAATAAGGGAATATTACTCAAATATTCCCTGAAAACCGTATGTTCCTACCCAAAAATTCCCCGATTTTTCGCTATCATGGACTGACTTTTTAAGTTATTTAGCTCTTTGTGAACGAAGCGATTACTCTATTGGCTGACCTGCACTTACATTTTCCACTGCTGCTTTACCTTCATCTATCTTATCCGCTTCTGCTTCTGCCAGGTGATCCACTAAACCAAAATATTGTTCAAAAATATCTTTAGCCACATAGCCCACTGATTCACTTCCATGATGGCCATATTCCACCACTCCAGCAAAGGCAATTTCCGGATCATCATAAGGAGCAAAAGCTATAAATACTCCGTGAAATTCTTTTAATTGATTATCACCGGCACGTCCCGTTTGGGCGGTTCCGGTCTTAGCAGCTACTCCTATTTCTTTCGGAAAATTATAAAAAAGAAAGTGAGCCGTGCCACCTGGCTGGGTAACCGCCAGCATGGCTTTCTGGGTTTCCCTGATGCTTTCCGCTTTCACTTCGGAATCATGTACAAGCCGGGGATTATAAACCTTTATCACCTTGTTGTCATGAGAAACTATGCGACTGACTACATAAGGCTTCATCAAATGGCCTCCATTGGCTATGGTGGCCACATAGTTGGCCAGCTGGATTACGGTATAACTGTTGCCCCCCTGGCCTATAGACATGTTAAAGGTATCGAAATCCTGCCAGTTGGTATCAAAGTTATAATCAATATCATAATGGGCTTCCAGCTTTATTCTTTCCTGTTTGAGCTTTTTTTCTAAACTGCGTTTCTGCTCATCATCCTGAGCCTCAGCCAATAACTGCTCATACTTTTCTTCCAATTGCTTTTGCAATAGTTCGTACTTCTTGTCTGTAATCCGGGCAAATTTTTTCTTCTTCCATTCGGGTGAGGGTAACAGCCCGCTTTCTTCATCAGGAAGGTCAATGCCAGTTTTCATCCCTAATCCGAACTGCCTGCCCACCCATATTATGGCATCCTTGCCCGCCCTGCGGCCCATTTCCTGGAAAAAGCTATTGCAGGAGGTGGCCATACCGGTATAATAGTTCACATTGCCGTGTACTCCCGTACAAGGGATATATGGAGCTATCCAATAGGCGCCCGTACATTTTACCAGGCTTTTTAAAGGATCAACTCCCCCTTTTTCCAGAGCGGCCATACCAGTTATGGGTTTAAAGGTGGAGCCAGGTGGATAGGTGGATTGCAGGGCACGATTTACCTCGGCTCCCGGTTCCATGGGATTGTACGCCGTACCCTGGGGAAAATAATAGGGTACTCGTTGCAGGCTGAGGTTTCCTTTCCAATCATTGGGATCCAGTGGAGGGTCACTGCACATAGCCAAAACTTCTCCGGTTTTAACATTCATTAGCACGGCTGAACCGACCCGGGCCTTGGGATACTTGGCCTGCAAGCGTTTCAAGGTATCCGCCATGCTCTTTTCCATTACCCGCTGCAGCTTCGTATCCAGCGTAAGGTAGAGATTTTCTCCGGGTGAAGGTTCCAGGGTAACCAGTTCACGTATCGGACGCCCCCGGGCGTCAACTTCCACTTGCCGGGCGCCATCTTCACCCCGCAGATACTGCTCATAGTATTTTTCAATGCCTGATTTGCCAATCAGGCTGTTAATGCTGTATTTGGGCGTTTCTACCCGGGCCAATTCCTCCGGGTTTATGGAGTGAATGTACCCCAATACATGGCCTGCTAAGGCTGCTTCCGGATAGTAGCGCCAAGGTTCCACTACCACTGCCACTCCCGGTAGATCCCGCCGGTTTTCCTCCAATATCACCACCAATTCCCAGGGTATATCCCGTATAATAATTACTGGCTCAAAGAGGCGGAATTTTTGCTTTTCAATTTTCTCTTCAATAATATCCGCAGTAATATCGGGATAATAATCCTGTACCAGGCTTACCAGCTTATTAATTACTTGTTGTTGATCTCCTAGTTGCAAAAAAGTGAGCGAAAGCGTATATACCAATTTGTTAGCCGCCAGTATCCGGGCATTGCGATCATATATTTCCCCGCGCGGAGCCTTTATGGCTACCAGGCGGATGCGGTTGTCTTTGGCCTGGGTTTGGTATACCTCGTTAAAAAACAATTGCACAACGGCCAGCCGGATAGCAAGTGCAGCTAGTAGCACGACAACTATGGCTGTATATATTTTTAGGCGTTTTTTGAACTCATCGTTTTTCATCTACCTCTCCTCTGTTGGCCTGAGAACCCCTTTATAAGATGAATTATAATACCATAGATACAATGGTAGGGCTAAAACCGTGTTATAAATGCACTGGTAGAGTACAGTAACAGCAATACTCATATCAACATTAAAAATATCGTGGGTAAATAATGCTAAGAAAAACACAACCAGGGAGTTAATAATCGTGCCCAGCATAACCGTTACCAGAGCTACGAGTATATTCTCTTTAAAGACTCTATCCTGAAAATGCCCTACCAGGTAAGCAGTCAAAGCCTTGGATAGAGCATTAACCCCAATAAATCGACCCAGGTAGAGATCTTCAAATAAACCGCAAAGAAAGCCATATATGGTTCCTCCCCGCGCCCCATTTATCAAGGCAAAAAATACTACGAAAACAAGTACCAGGTCAGGTAATGTCCCCTTTATACTATAGAAACTAAAAACGGTCGACTGTAATAATATAGCCGTAAAAGGTAATAGGAAAAGAAGCAAATACCTCAATTTTCTGAACCCTCCGCCCCTTGTACAGCTTCTGCTGGCTTGAAGCTAGTTATAATCAGTACTTCCTCCAGCTTATCAAAATTTACGACCGGTTCTATATCAGCGGATAATAAGAGCCCACCGGGTTCCCGGCTTATATTCTTTACCACTCCGATATCTATTCCCCGAGGATAAATTACTGACAAACCGGAGCTTATTACCCGATTGTTCTTTTCAACTGGAGAATAATAAGGAATATTTATCATACGCAGCAGGTTATTGTCCCCACGTCCTTCAATTATCCCGTTGGTTTCCCGACTTTCCTGAAGTATAGCACCTACAGCCACCTCACGGTCAGTAATCAGGTTGACCTGTGCTGATTCTTTGCTTACGCTCCCTACCTGGCCCACCAGGCCGTCAGGGCTGATAACCGGCATCCCTTTCTTTATACCCTGCTTGCTCCCTTTATTGATAAGCAGATAGCGATACCAGTTATTGGGGCTGCGGCTTATTACCCGGGCCGGTAACAAGGCGTAGCTATCCAGGCTGTCACTTTGGAAATCCAACAAGCTTCGCAAGCGTTTAAGCTCCTCCTGAGATTCCCTTAAAACCTGATTCTCTATCTTGAGCTCCTGGTTTTCTTTTTGCAAAGCCTGAATCTGCTGGCTAAGAACTTCCTTGTTATTGAGAATAGAGGCAATACCTCCCCAATCATGCCTAAGCTCATTTACCCCCCTTTGCAGCGGGGTAAATATATCTCTTATCAAATTCTCCGCAATACTTATTTCCCCGCGTTCAGGGGAACTAAGATGCATAAGCAGGAATGATAGCAATACTGCGATTACTGCCATCCACAAGTATTTGTTGCGTAATATTTTCAACAATTGCCTTCACCCGGTTAAAAGGATTTTTTCGGAGATATCAAAACCTTGCGTAAAACTTCAATATTTTCCAGTACCCGTCCGGTTCCCTGGGCCACTGCCAAAAGGGGTTCGTCACATACGTAAACCGGCATTTCCGTTTCCTGACTGATCAATTTATCCAGACCCTTAAGCATGGCTCCACCCCCAGCCATGATAATACCGCGATCCATAATATCCGAAGCCAGCTCCGGCGGGGTTTTTTCCAGACATACCTTAATCCCATCCACAATTTGTTCTACCGTTTCTTTAAGGGCTTTTTGGATTTCCAGGCAAGATACCTTTATAGTTTTAGGTAAACCGCTTACCAGATCGCGCCCCCGTACATCGTAGAACTCCTCCTCACCTTCCCATAGGGCTGACCCCACCGATATTTTAATATTCTCGGCGGTTCGCTCTCCTATCAGGAGATTATAGTTCTTTCTCAAATTCTGAATTATGGCTTCGTCCATGTTGTCGCCGGCTACCCTTATCGAACGGGCCGTAACCACGCCACCCAAGGATATTACGGCTACTTCGGTAGTTCCCCCACCTATGTCGACAATCATGTTGCCGGTGGGTTCATGAACCGGCAGGCCTGCACCAATAGCTGCTGCCATAGGTTCCTCAATTAAATATACCTCCTTGGCACCACCCTGCAGTGCTGCTTCTCTAACCGCACGTTCCTCCACGGTGGTACATCCGGTAGGTATGCTTATTACCACTCGGGGTCTTACCAGAGGCATTCTCTGATCCAGGGCCTTGGCAATAAAATACTTGAGCATAGCCTGGGTTATATCGAAATCAGCTATTACTCCATCCTTCATGGGCCGGATAGCAACAATATTTCCCGGTGTCCGGCCTATCATCTGTTTGGCTTCTTCACCCACGGCCAGTACCTTTCCACTATCATTTAGTATAGCTACAACCGAAGGTTCTCTAAGGATTACCCCTTTACCTTTTAAGTGAACCAGGGTATTGGCAGTACCCAGGTCAATACCCATATCCTTGCCGAAAACCACTATCTTGTTTCCTCCTTAACTAAATTAGCCCTCTTGCTTTCAGGCTGCAGTAATTAACTTCCCCAATAATTACATGATCCAGAATCTCGATTCCCATTATTCTACCAGCCTCAATCAAACGGCGGGTTATTTCAATATCCTCCTGGCTGGGAGTAGGATCACCGCTGGGATGATTATGTACCAAAATCATGGAAGCTGCACTCTTTTTCACTGCTATTTTAAAAACCTCACGGGGGTGTACTATAGAGCTGTGCAAACCCCCAATCGATATATCCTGCATGGTAATAAGACCGCCCTTGCGATCCAGATACATAACACGAAAATGCTCTCGGTCATAATGACGCATTTCTTCCATGGCTAATTCTCTAACCGCTTCTTGCACATCTTCGGGAGATTTTATAACCTTTCTTAGCTGGATATTGCCGACTACTCTTCTCCCCATTTCTATGGCTGCTTTAATGCTCACTGCCTTGGCCATCCCGATTCCTCTCTCGGTGGTAAGTTCCTCCAAGCTGGCTGCCATGAGATACCTCAAACTTCCGCCGTGGCGAGTTAAAAGCTGCCGGGCCAGTTCCAGTGCGTTCATTTCCCTGGTGCCACTCCCCAGAACAATGGCCAGGAGTTCAGCCTCATCCAGCTTGTCTTCACCTTGAGCAATAAGCTTCTCCCGGGGACGCATGGTTTCCGGCATTTCCTTTATATTAAGATTTACGAAATACTCGTTCATCGGCTTTCACTCATTCCTCCAGGATATTTATACCCTGCCGGGCCAGCATTTCATATACCCGGCTGACGGGAAGCCCCACCACATTAAAGTAACAGCCATCTATGCGTTCGACAAAAACAGAACCCAGCCCCTGTATACCATAGGCCCCCGCTTTGTCCATGGCTTCCCCGCTGGCAATATAGGCTTTTATTTCTGCCGCTGACAAGCTGCGAAAATAAACCCGGGTTACTTCACTTGCCACCTCAGATTCAGCTTTATCAATATTTTGTAAACAAACCGCTGTTATTACTTCATGAGATTTGCCACTAAGACAGCTCAACTTATGAAAGGCATCATCTTCATCATGGGGTTTACCCAGAAGCTTACCATCGCATACAACTATAGTATCGGCAGCTAAAACCAGGCCATTATCAAAATCCCTGGCTACCGCCTCTGCTTTCTCGCGGGCGATTCTCTCCGCTGTCTTCCGGGGTAGCTCGCCCGGAAAGAACTGCTCTTCCACCTTGGCAGGAACAGCTTTATACTTAACCCCCAGGGCATCCAACAAGTCCTGACGCCGTGGGGATGCTGAAGCTAAAATAATTCCCTTGTGCAAATTACCGCCTCCCCATCAAAAGCGCCGGTATAGCAAATAGGCTAGAACGAATCCTAAAATGGTGAAAAAATTGACATGAAGCATAAAGCCAAATTGCAAACTAAATACATTCAGGTCTAAAGAAAAAGCAGGCAGACCTATACTCTGAACCTGCCCCAGCACATGCAAATTAGGCCATAGCTTTACTACGGCATCTCCTATCCATCCACCTATAATTCCTCCCAGCACCAGTAAAAGCAAGAAAATCTGCCAGCCTGGGTAGGCGTTGGATCTTGCCACTTTTCTTCCTCCAGTCGCACATTTTTTTAAGTGTAGCATTAGGACCGGCTAAAAACAAGACCAGCAAAAAAGGGGATAAATCCCATCATTACCTGTAACCAGGAAACAGAGCATCCCCTTTTAGATATCCTTTCTAACCTCCCATGGCCGCATCCTTAATAGCGACCGCAGGGTGCGTCAATAGTAACCGCAGGGTGCAACCTTAATAGTTACATCCGCAGGATGGAACACCAGGAGTACCCGCAGGGTGCAGGGTGGGGGTATTTCCTCTTCCGACGACTGACGACCATTCAATCCTCCGTCTTCCGTTTCCTACCTGTTATTCAAGGCCAGGTAGAAACTTAAAACTTCCAGGTTAACTGAAAGATCCACATTCCTCAATATGACCTCATTGGGTACTTTGAGTACCCGCGGCGAAAAATTGAGAATGGCTTTTACCCCCGAAGCTACCAGGAGGTCGGTAACATCCTGGGCCGCCGGAGCAGGCACCGTAATTACCCCTACCGTAATATTCTTTTCCGTCACTCTCTGCTGAAGCAATTCCAGAGGCTCAATCTTTACCCCATCCAGTTCGCTGCCAATTATTTTCTCATCCACATCCATAATCGCGCTGATAGTAAATCCCCGATCCAGAAAGCCCTGGTACAGGGCAAAAGCCGAACCCAATTTACCGGCGCCTATGATAATAATATTCCATCTTCGGTCAAGTCCTAAAATCTTCAATAAACAGCCATATAGGTCTTCTACCTTGTATCCTACCCCACGGGTGCCAAACTCGCCAAAATAGGCCAGATCCTTTCTCACCTGGGCCGAACTAACGCCTACGCCAGCAGCGATTTCACCCGATGAAACTGTTTCCACGCCTTCCTCGATCAATTGCCTGAGATAGCGGGAGTAGATTGAGAGCCTCATAATTGTCGCTTCTGGAATTTTAAAGACTTTCAAGCCCCCATCCCCCTTTTCTTAAATTTTTCTGCTTGTCTTGCTTATCTTTTCACTGGACATAGTTTGAAAAGAACAGTTCGCCAGCTTTTTAGTAGAACCGCTGCTATCATTATAGGAAGATTTTGATTAATTTGTAAACAAGCATTGCTGCTAATGCTGCTGAAGGAATGGTTACAAACCAGGCGATTAGAATTTGGCGGGCAATATTCCAGCGCACACCCTTCAAGCGTTTGGCTGCTCCAACTCCCATAATGGCGGAGGAAACAACATGGGTGGTGCTAACCGGAGCTCCAAGTAGACTGGCGGAATAGATTACCGCTGCGGAAGTGAAGTCAGCGGCAAAGCCATTTATAGGTTCAATACGAAATATTTTCCCCCCCATGGTCCTGATAATCCTCCAGCCTCCCACTGCGGTCCCCATGGCCATAGCCAGGGCACAGGCTAGCATAACCCAGATAGGAACATGAAAACTACTTATTAACCCTCCACTTAACAAGGTCAAGCTTATTATTCCCATTGATTTTTGAGCATCATTGGAACCATGAGCGAAAGAAGCCATGCAGGCGGAAAGTATCTGGAGCTTGCGGAATTTGTTATTGGTTCTAGCCGGAGAAGCTTTCTTAAATATCCAAAATAATAGAGTCATTACCATGCTACCAGCCACAAGACCCAGTATGGGTGCTAGAATTAAGCCGCTGAAGATCTTGACAAAACCCTGCCAGTTAACCGCGTAAATGCCAAAACCTGCTATCGCTCCTCCAACCAGTCCCCCTATCAGGGCATGGGATGAACTGCTGGGAATGCCAAAATACCAGGTAAATAGGTTCCAAAATATGGCCCCCATTAAAGCAGTAATCAAAACCAGAGGAGTTACCAGATCTGGAGCTACGATGCTCTTGCCTATGGTAGCCGCAACTGCGGTGCCACTCAAGGCCCCGACAAAATTCAGGGTGGCAGCAATCATTATGGCCGTACGCGGCGACAGAGCTTTGGTGGAAACTGATGTGGCAATGGCGTTGGCGGTATCATGGAAACCGTTAATGAAGTCAAAGAGGAGAGCCAATAGGATAACCAGTATAATCATTGCTAAACTAAACATATTTTACCGTTATTCCTTTAATTATGTTACTGACGTTTTCACAATAATCCAGTGTAGTCTCCAGGTGTTCATAAATCTCTTTCCATTTAATAATTTCAACCACATTTTCCGTTTTCTCAAAAAGAAGAGCAATACCTGCTCGGTACAGGTAATCGCCCTCATGTTCATAAGACCTGATTTTTTCACAGGAAATAACAATTTCATCGTGCCTGGTTTTAAGCTCGGGAAGTTTGGTTACTGCGTTTTTAATCTCCCGGGTAGCCGTATTTAAAACCGCAATAAGTTTCATTATATATTCAGGTTCTTTGGGCGCATCTGCTTTGTACAAAACAAACTTTTCCATGGAGCCCTGAATATGATCTAAAATATTGTTTAATTCCCGGGCCAGCATGAGAATATCCTCCCGATCGAAAGGAGCTATGAAAGAGCTGTTGATTTGCTTCATAAGCAAAGACAAGGTTTGGTCTCCCTGCTCTTCCATCCGGGTCAGTAATTCCAGCTTTCCCTGTGCATCCATAGCTTTCTTGGAAAATTCCAGCAATATATCAGCGGCATCACAGACCGCTTCTGCCAGTTCATTAAAAAAAACAAAGAACTTGTCTTCCCGTGGCTTTAACTTGAAAACCACTTTTATACCTCCTCGATCCTACTTATCCTATTCTAATTATAACAAACAATGTCTTTAAGCCTGTGTTAAGAATCTGTTAACAATAGCTTAAACACTGGTTAAGTATTTTCGCGCCTTATCCAAAAGATAGAATGATCCGGTAATCAAGAGATATTCTCCCGGCTCCAGCAGGCGCTCTCCCAGCTTAATGGCTTCTATAATATCTTCCTCAAGATATAAATCAGCTCCTGGAAAGAGTAAAGACCAATCATCCCTCAGTCTTTTCCAGTTTTTACTCCTGCTACCTTCCGGCCGGCTTAAAACCAAAGCCCTGGTATTGAGGCCTAAGGGTTTTAGTATATTCTGTGCATCCTTATCATCCAGTACACCCAGAACCAGGACTTTTTTCTTTCTGGGTAAGATATCCTCCAAGGATGATGCCAATACTGAGGCTGCCTGAGGATTATGGGCCGCATCTAAAATAAGCGGGGGGTTCATCTTTACTACTTCCATTCGCCCCGGGATTCTTAGTTTTGCCAGGGCCGCTTTCATTTCCCCCTCAGTCCACGAGAATCCGGCCATTTTCAAAATCTGTAGAGCAGTAAAAGCCACCGCCAGGTTTTCCAGTTGATAGGAGGCCGGAGAAGACAGAAAGACCTTATCCATGACTTGCCCGGAAAAAACGAGCTTAAGCCACTGCCCTTCCAGGCAGGACCGGGCCTCACAAGTGACTTTTACCATTGAACTGGAATAGAGCGGAGACTCTAACTCCCTGGCTCTAGCTGCAATCACCTGCCGGGCTGGAGAATTAACCGGCCCCATAACCAGCGGCACCTTATTCTTGATTATCCCCGCTTTATTCCTCGCGATTTCTTCCAGGGATGTCCCCAAATACTGGGTATGGTCATAATCTATGCCGGTAATAACCGAAACCACCGACTCAATAACATTGGTTGAATCATAAATTCCACCCATACCAACTTCAAATATGGCCAGATCCACCTGTTTGTCGCGAAAATATTCTAAAGCTATAGCAGTTAGTATTTCAAATTCTGTAGGCCGCTCGCTCAAATTCTTAATATGCTTTTTCACCTGTGCCAGATAGGATAAAAATTCTTCTTCCCCGATGAAAGTATCATTTATAGTAAATCTTTCCCGGTAGGAATGAATATGGGGCGAAATAAAACGCCCCACGCGATAGCCGGCCTGACTTAAAACTGCAGATAGCATAAAGGAAGTTGAACCTTTGCCATTGGTTCCAGCAACATGGACTGTTTTTAGACCCTTTTCCGGCTGCCCCATCTCCCGAAGCAGGGCTTCGATTCTGCTTAGACCGGGTTTAATGCCCGAGCTGGCTATTTCTTCAAGTTGTTGACCTGCTATTTCTTCAAAAGCTGCAAGCGTTGTAAAATCCCCTCTTTTCTGTTTATCGCCTCTCCAGCCTTACTTCTCTCCTTCTCAATAACCTCGGGAGGAGCTTTGGACAGGAACTTCTCATTGTTAAGTTTGTTTTCCGCTTTTTGAAGATCGCTCTCGGCCGTCTTTAATTCCTTTAGCAGGCGCTGGATTTCTTTTTCCACATCGATTATGCCTTCCAACGGTACATAGATCTCAGCTGCGGAAAGCAGGGCCGATACCGCCTGTTCCGGTTTCTTCTCCAGTTCATACAGCAGCTCTAACTGCTCCAAACGGGCCATTTGCTTGATCATGGCCTGATTATCCATAAAGACTTGCCTTCTCGCTTCATCCGGCACTACCATTATTGATTTAATGAGAGTAGAGGGATTTATATTAAATTCGGAGCGAATATTACGCAGAGCTCGAATAGCCTGCATCAACTGCTGCATCTGCTCTAGCTCTGGCAGCCAGATCAATTCCTCTTTGCTCTCCGGCCAGGGATCCAGCATGACGGTAGCGGAGTGAGCAGGTAGAAAGTGATATATCTCCTCAGTGATAAAGGGCATAAAAGGATGCAGGAGGCGCAATATATCGACCAGAACATCCCGCAAGACATTTTGCACTACCAATCTTTCCCGGGGATTAGCCTGGTTTACCAGCCGGGGTTTGGCCAGTTCAATGTACCAGTCGCAAAATTCATCCCAGATAAATTCGTAGAGTCTGCGGGCTGCTTCACCCAGGTCATATTTGTCCAATAAGCTGGTTACTTCCGCCATGGTAAGCTGTAAACGCGACAGAATCCAGCGATCCGCCAGCATCAGCTCCTCAATGCCTGGCTTGATGGCTTCAAATCCCTCCATACTCAGAAGAACAAAACGCGAAGCATTCCATATTTTATTGGCAAAATTACGGGTGTTCTCCACCTTATCCCAATGAAAACGAACATCATTCCCTGGTGTTACACCAGTAATTAGGGAAAACCTCAGGGTATCGGCGCCAAACTTCTCTATCACTTCAATCGGATCTATACCGTTATTTAAGGACTTGCTCATTTTTCGGCCCTGGGCATCCAGAATCAATCCATGAATATTTACATCATAGAAAGGGACCTCTCCCGTGTGTTCAATTCCGGAGAAAATCATACGCGCCACCCAAAAAAAAATGATATCGCGGCCGGTAACCAGGACGGTGGTGGGGTAAAAGAAATCCAAATCCCGGGTCTTATCCGGCCAGCCCAGAGTGGAAAAAGGCCAGAGAGCACTGCTAAACCAGGTATCCAATACATCATCATCCTGTTTTAATTCAGCTGACTCACATTGCGGGCAGCAGTCTGGATCTTCTTTACTGCAGATTATCTCCCCACATTCCTGGCAAAACCATACCGGTATACGGTGTCCCCACCACAACTGTCGGGATATGCACCAATCCCGGATATTTTCCATCCAATTGATGTATATCCGGGTAAAACGCTCCGGAACGAATCTTATTTCTCCGTCCAGCACCTTTTGAATGGCGGGCTCAGCTAAAGGCTTCATCTTTACAAACCACTGGGTGGATACCAACGGTTCGATTACGGTATCACAGCGCTGGCAATGTCCTACGGCATGCCGGTGTTCTTCCACCTGGAGCAGATAGCTCTGAGCTTCTAAATCTTCCACTACCTGGCGGCGGCAAGCATAACGGTCCAGACCCTGGTAAGGGCCAGCATTCTCATTCATAAAGCCATACTTGTCTATCACCGCTATTTGCTCCACCCCATGCCGCAAACCCATATCAAAATCGTTAGGGTCATGGGCCGGGGTTACTTTAACCGCCCCGGTACCAAAGTCTTGGTCCACATAATCATCAGCAAACACCGGTATCACCCGGTTCATCAGGGGAAGCAAGATTTTCTTGCCAATAAGATGCTGGTATCTTTCGTCATCAGGATGCACGGCCACCCCGGTATCTCCCAGCATGGTTTCCGGCCTGGTAGTGGCTACCACTATAAACTCATCTTCACCCTCCAGCGGGTATCTTATATGCCAGAGATGGCCAGCACTATCCTCATGTTCCACTTCAATATCGGAAATAGCCGTGTGACAGCGGGGACACCAGTTTATTATGTAATCCCCCTGGTAAATCAAGCCCTTTTCATAGAGATTGACAAAAACCTCACGCACCGCCCGGGAACAACCTTCATCCATAGTGAAGCGCTCCCGGCTCCAATCGCAGGATGAGCCCATTAGACTCAACTGCTGGGTTATCCGGTTGCCATATAAGTGCTTCCACTCCCATACCCTTTCCAAAAAATTTTCTCTGCCTAATTCGTACTTATTCAATCCCTCCCGGGCCAGCGCCTCCTCAACCCTGGCCTGGGTGGCTATCCCGGCATGGTCGGTTCCGGGCAGCCATAAAGCATTATATCCCTGCATTCTCCGCCAGCGGGTTAATATATCCTGCAAAGTATTATCCAGGGCATGTCCCAGATGCAATGACCCGGTGACATTGGGCGGGGGCATAACAATGGAAAAAGCTTTTCCCTCCAAATCCGGACGGGGGGCAAAATAATTATTCTCCCTCCAGTATTGATACCATTTGTTCTCGACCTGTCCTGGTTCATATACACTGGGCAAACTCGTGACCATCGACATCAAAGATTTACCTCCTTATTTCCACTGGTTCACAGCAAAAAGTCATAAACCTTATGCTTGTATATTTATCCAACCCTTATGCAACAAAGGGATTCTTGCCGCAGAGTCCTGGTTAATTTATGCTTACTTGCTGTTTTTTTCTATCGAATTTTAAACTTCTTTCTCAATTCTACTTAAAGCAGATACATTAGTGCAAGTTCCAGAGCAAATTTCACTTAACATTTAAGGCCTTTATGAGTTACAATTGTCTCTAGATTATGGCATTAGAATTGAGGGAGAAGAAATGCACAATAATATAATTGCCCGTGAAGGATGGCCTTTTATTATTTTTTTTGCCGTTATAACTTTTTTGCTTCTATGGATCTCCTGGTATAAGTTCGCCATAGCCGCTAGCATCTTAACTGTTTTTTGTCTTTATTTTTTTCGCAATCCGGAACGAAAAGTCAATGAGGATAAAGATCTGGTTTTAGCCCCGGCTGATGGCAGGATAATGGAAATCAATACTGTCTGGGAGGATCAATATTTACAGACTAAAACTATACAGCTAAGGATTTTTTTAAATCTATTTAATGTCCATGTTAATCGTAGTCCCATGGCGGGTACCATAGAATGGGTAAATCGAAAAGGCGGGATTTTTTTACCTGCCTTCAAAAAGGAAGCGGGTGAAAAAAATGCCCGTAACTATGTAGGTTTGCTTTCCGAATATGGGAGAATACTGGTAGTGCAGATAACCGGACTAATAGCCCGTCGCATTGTTTGCTGGGTGAATCCAGGTGATACCTTGAATGCAGGGGAAAGGATCGGCCTTATACGCTTTGGTTCCTGTACGGAACTATACTTACCCCTGGAAGCCGAAATTCTGGTGGTTCCTGGTCAGAAGGTAAAAGGCGGAGAAACCATCGTTGCCCGCTTTCACCCGGCAGTATCTGAGCAAGAAAAATAAATAGGAGGCGTGAGATGAAGGTTGCAAAACCAGGTAGAAATGACCCCTGTCTTTGCGGTAGTGGGAAGAAATACAAAAAGTGCTGCGGTGCCTTAAGTGAGTTGCTGGACTTTGATGGCGACCCCTTTACTCGCTATAGCCAGTTGATAATAGCGGCAAAAATAAAACTGGATCAATTCTATGGTCAGCAGATTAAAAAGGTCAATAAAGAAATTAAAGAACACTTTCTTGCTTTTACGGTAGATAAAAATCTGCCCCCGGAACATGAAAGCCTTATGTCTGACTGCTTATGGTTTGACCTGGCTTCCCATGACGATGATACCTTTGCTTTTCAATATTTAAAGGAACATGGAAGCTTTATGGAAAATCCCTTGCGGGATTGTTTAACCGCTCTGGTTTTTTCCTATTTATCGGTATATGAAGTTAAAGGATACCAGGATATGCACCTGGAGATTGAAGATATTTTCCTGGCTAAAGAGCATAAAGTCCTCTTAAAGGAACCCTGGGAAGTTGATGCCGAAGAAAACCCCGTTCTTCTTTTAGGGCGATTAGTCAATTTCCCGGGAGAAAATGTTTTTTCCGGTATGGTGTTGGTTATGGAAAACAAATCTGCGGAAAAGGATTTTCTAAAGCAACATATGGAATACTTGAGTAGTTTATTGGGAGAAAAAATTACTAACCTCTTAAAATTTAATGCAGAAATGCTCTATGGACTTTTCGACCACGCTTATAAGAAAGTACTGCTAAGCTTCAATCATATAGAAAGCAGCAGTATTAACGATGAAGAAAGAAACCTGCTCCTAAAACAGCTGGCAAATAATAAAGACTATACCTTGCTTCACCAAACCGGAGGATATAGCTGGTTCCACTTTTCCGGAGAGAATCGAGCTTATGCCAGAATAGGAGTCGGCATGGATAATATACTTTTTGCTGCCGATTTACTGGAGGATATTCATAAGCTTAAGCAAGTGCTGGTGGATATTTTACCCGAGAAAGAATGGGCTGTGGTTAATAACCGTTTCCGCAAGCAGCCCCCGGCTGAGGAGTTAATGAGTTTGTGGTTTACTGTAATCAAAGATAGGGAAACTGAGCGCTGGTTGTCTACTCCTCATGGGGAACTGGATAAAAAAACCCCTCAGGAGTTGCTGGCAGAAGAGAATGGCCGCGAACGGCTTTATGATCTGCTAGATGATTTTTCTAAATCTCTGCCCGGTAAAAGTGAGCAAGAATTGATTCAATATATGAAAGAAAGAATAAGTCAAAAAACCTCCCTCTAAGGGGAGAGAAGCTCAGCCAGGGCGGCTTTTAATTCCTCTACCCCCTCCCCGGTATGAGCGGAAAATACCAGGGGCATATCAGGTAAATCCAGGGTCTTACGAATCACCGCCATATTTTTCATTCTGGCCCCTCGGGAGAGCTTGTCGGCTTTGGTAGCTACTATCAATACCGGTATCTGCAAATGCAATAGCCAGTCTTTCATCAAAATATCATTTTCTCCGGGTTCATGCCGAATATCCAGTAATTGAATCACACCCCGAAGCTGTTCCCGCTGGCTAAGATAAGCCTCAATCATTTTCTTCCAGCGGGATTTTTCTTCCCGGGAAACCCGGGCGTAACCATAGCCCGGCAAATCAACCATAAACCATTGATCGTTAATTAAATAATAATTTATGGTTCTAGTTTTACCGGGAGTTGAACTGGACTTGGCCAATTTTTTGCGGTTGCATATTTTATTGATTAAAGAAGATTTCCCCACATTGGAACGACCGGTCAGGGCAATTTCCGGGAGATTGCCCGCCGGTAGTTGATTAATATCTACATAAATTCCCTCTAATTCCGCTTTTTTTACTTTTAACCCCATAGGACCTCTTTGTCTTGTTAATTTGTCTTCTTCGCTGCCCAAATTATCCCTTACACCTCGCGCCTTACTTTTCTAACATAGATCTTTATTGGCTTCGGGCTCTACCCTTTCCTGGCCCAGGCTCTCCCCAACCAACTCAGGATTTAGCAATACACCGGGAAATTCTTCACCCGTTTGCATAGGTTCCAACTTGAGCAGGGTTTCCTCTAATACTTCATCCATATGACTGACCAGAACCAGCTTAATTTTTCTTTTAACCGGGGCTGGTATTTCGGCCAAATCCTTTTTATTTTCTACCGGCAGAAGTACCTTGGTAATCCCCGCTCTATGAGCCGCCAGAATTTTTTCTTTTAATCCGCCAATAGGCAGGATTCTACCCCGCAGGGTTATTTCACCGGTCATAGCAAGCTCACTTCGAACCGGGAGGCCAGACATGGCTGAAGCCAGGGCCGTAGCCAGAGTTATTCCGGCGGATGGCCCATCCTTGGGGATGGCCCCTTCGGGAATATGGATGTGTACATCATATTTATCACGGATTTCGTCACTAATTCCTAATTCATCTGCTTTGGAACGAACATAGGTTAATGCTGCCTGGGCTGATTCCTTCATCACTTCACCCAGCTTGCCGGTTAAGGTCAAGTTCCCCTTGCCCTTTAGCAAAGCAACTTCAATAGATAATATTTCCCCTCCACTCTCCGTCCAGGCCAAACCAGTTGCTACCCCTACCTGGTTTTCGCTTTCCGCTATTCCATAGCGGTATCTGCCTACTCCTAAAAAACGATTTAAACTGTTGGAGCCGACATGAACATAAGTATCTTTATCTTCCACCACCTGGCGAGCCACCTTGCGGCATATAGAAGCAATCTGTCTTTCCAGGTTTCTAACCCCGGCTTCCCGAGTATATTCGCGGATAATTCGGCGCAAGGTTCCTTCGGAGAATGCAATATTACTTTCCTTCAGGCCGTGTTCTTTTATTTGTTTTGGTACCAGGTAATCACTGGCAATGTGAACTTTGTCTTCCTCGGTGTATCCAGTTATTTCTATTATTTCCATCCGGTCCAGCAAGGGACGAGGGATATTGAAAACCGAGTTGGCCGTGGTAATAAACATTACCTTGGACAAATCAAAGGGTATTTCCAGATAATGATCACTGAAAATATAGTTTTGTTCGGGATCCAAGACCTCTAGAAGGGCCGAGGCCGGGTCTCCGCGAAAGTCCATGGTCATCTTGTCGATTTCATCCAGGAGAAAGACGGGGTTTTTGGAACCCGCTGTTTTCATGCCCTGCAATATGCGGCCCGGCATGGAACCTACATAAGTCCGACGATGCCCTCTTATTTCGGCCTCATCCCGGATGCCTCCCAAAGACATACGGATGAATTTCCGTCCCAGGGAGCGAGCTACTGACTTGCCTAAAGAGGTCTTTCCTACCCCGGGAGGACCAACCAAACAGAGAATGGGACCTTTCATTTTCTTGGCCAGCTTACGAATGGCCAAATACTCCAGAATTCTTTCTTTCGGTTTTTCCAAACCGTAATGGTCCTCATCCAATATTGCTTCGGCGGCTTTTAAATCCAAGCGATCCCGGGTTTCGAACGACCAGGGCAAAGATAAAATCCAATCCAGGTAGTTGCGCACCACCACGGCTTCAGCCACCATCGGTGGCATTTTTTCCAGCCTTTCCAACTCCTTAAAGGCCTTTTCCTCAGCATCTTTGGGCATATTGGCTTTCTTGATGCGTCCTCTGAATTCTTCAACTTCACTCGTACGCTCGTCTTTTTCTCCCAATTCCTTTTGGATAGCCTTTATTTGTTCCCTTAAATAGTATTCCTTCTGCGTCTTTTCCATCTGCTTGCGCACCCGGATATTGATCTTTCTTTCCAGTTCCAGAACTTCCATTTCCTTGGCCAGCAGTTCGCAAAGGTAATTCAACCTCTTAGCAATATCGTTCAATTCCAATATCCGCTGTTTTTCATTTATTCTCAGATTAAGATGGGATGCAATAACATCCGCCAGTCTTCCTCCTTCTTCAATAGCTACTACTGAAACCACCGTTTCGGGAGGAACCTTTTTGCTCATCCTTACATATTGTTCAAATTGACCCACCAGGTTTCTCATGAGAGCTTCCTGTTCAGGGCTCTTAATCTTTTTATCCCTTAATTCTTCCACTTGCACTTTCATATAAGGATCATTAGATAGATAAGAGTGAATTTCCGCCCGAAATAAACCTTCTACCAAAACCCGCATGGTTCCACCCGGCATTTTTAATATTTGTCTTATTTCAGCAACCGTGCCTACTTCATAAATATCTTCTTCATCCGGTTCATCGGTTTGGGCTTCCTTCTGCGTTGCTAAAAATATTTCCTTGGAACCCAGCATAGCGTCTTCTATAGCATGTATGGACTTCTTCCGCCCTACATCCAAGTGTATGACGGTATAGGGGAAAACCAGCACCCCGCGGAGAGGCAGCATAGGTAATTCTCTATATATTTGATGGTCTTCTGTTGGCATAAATAAACACCTCCCAAGCACATCTATTCTACTATATGTGTTAATTCAGTGCAATAACGCCTGTAATCGATTTCCAGGCAGTTGCTACTTTATCTACCAATCATCAAGTCGAAACGCCAAGGCCGGGCTCATTAATCATTTGCAGCGGTTTATCTGTAGTAGCGGGAAATACTTGCTGCTCAAGAAAAGCCCAGGAAAAGACCTCCTCCAATTCCTGAACCGGAATCACTTTTAAATCAGGAAAATCGTCAAAAATACTAAGCCAATTTTCCGCCGGGATAATGACCTTTTGCACTCCAGCCCTGCGGGCGGCCTCAATTTTAGCTATAACTCCTCCCACCGGCTTAACCTTGCCGTAGACTGAGATTTCCCCGGTCATGGCTAAAAGATTATCCACTGCTTTACCGGTAATACTCGAATAGATGGCAGTGGCCATACTTATACCCGCTGAGGGTCCATCTACGGGAATGCCCCCGGGGAAATTCAGATGGATGTTGTAATCCCCAATTTCTAAATCATAATTTGACCTCAAAACGGTAAGGACATTTTCAACCGCTCCTCGGGCCATACTTTTCCGCCGGAATTGTCTTTCCTGTCCTCCAACTTGTTCTTCATCTACCACTCCGGTAACCGTCCAGTTGCCCTGGCCTTTGGCCACAGAAAGAGCCGCAGCCTCTACCTCCAATAAAGTACCCATATTGGCGCCAAACACGGCCAGTCCATTAACTACCCCTACCATTGCTTCTCCCTTTATCTTGATCTCCCGGCGCGGTGAAAATCGGCCATTGTTTAAAACTTTTTCCACGATAGACAGGCTTATTTTATTTTCTTTTTCCACCTGAGCTATTCCCGCCGAGAGTTGGATCATATTCACCGCTTCCCTTCCATTACCGGCATAGCGACTTATTTCCTTCAAGGCTGCAGGTTCCAGGGGAAAATCTATTTTCCGGGCCGCATTATGGGTTATGTGTTCTATATCTTCCTTTGTAAGGGAATTAAAGAAGATTTCCAGACAGCGTGATCGCAAAGCTGCCGATAGCTCATCCGGGGAGCGTGTGGTTGCACCCACCAGGCGAAAATCAGCGGGAAGCCCCTGGTTAAATATTTCATGAATATAAAGCGGAATAGTCCGGTTGTGTTCCGTGTAATAAGCACTCTCCAGCATAACTTTTCTATCTTCCAAAACTTTCAGCAATTTGTTCATCTGTAAAGGATGTAATTCCCCGATTTCATCAATAAAGAGAATGCCCCCGTGGGCCCGGGTACAGGCTCCCGGCTTGGGTTGAGGAATGCCGGCTGAACCCATAGACCCAGCCCCCTGATATATGGGATCGTGCACCGAACCAATCAATGGATCGGCTATGTTTCTTTCATCAAAGCGGCTTATGGTAGCATCAACTTCTACAAAGTTGGCGTCTTTTCTGAAAGGGGAGAGGGGGTTTTTTTTAGCCTCTTCCAATACCAGGCGTGCAGCAGCGGTTTTTCCTACTCCAGGAGGACCATATATGATAACATGTTGTGGATTCGGCCCGCACAGAGCAGAACGAAGAATGGAGACTGCTTCCTTCTGTCCTATAATATCATCCATATGAGCAGGACGGGTTATACTGGACAAAGGCTCGCTAAGCTTTATGTTACGCATCTGTCTTAACCTATAACTCTCTTTTTCCGACTCCTTTACCATTACCGTTTTATGGCTCTGTTGGTTCTTCAGTAGATTCCAAAAATATAAGCCGATCACTACCGCAAAGAACAATTGTATCAAGTAGAGGATACCGCTATATTGGACGAAAAATTCATTCATGAGTTTTTTCCTTTCCTTTGTGCTTTTTGTATTATTCCCTTAGCTCTGTCTTCGGATTAGGAAAAAACTCAGTAAAAAAAGGTAGCGCGCGCTACCTTTTCCACATAAAAATATTCCGCTTTGAAAAGTGAACTCCTGCAACCTTAATAGCGACCTGTACTTTAAGTTAATATCATCGGCAAGTTGATAGTGCTTTTAATGGGTCCCAGGAGCATCAGTAGTGATCGCAAAGCCTTCACATGCGTTTAGCGCAAGAAAAAGCCGCGATTAGAGCCCTCCCCCGCACTAGTTGACTTTTCGCCGTGCTTCCATAGTAACCAGCAGAGGTTGCTCTTTCTTTTCAATCACATCCCGGGTTATGGCTACTTTGGTCACATCCAGGCGGGAAGGAATCTCATACATTACTTCCAGCATAATGTCTTCTATTATTGCCCTTAAACCACGGGCCCCCGTATTCCGGCGCAGGGCTTCATCGGCAATAGCCTGCAGGGCATCTTCCTTAAATTCGAGATCCACCCCATCCAGTTCAAACAATTTCTTATACTGTTTGACCAGGGCATTCTTGGGCTCGGTTAAAATACTCACCAGAGCACCAATATCCAGTGCTTCCAGGGTGACAATAATAGGTACTCTCCCTACGAATTCGGGAATCAGGCCGTATCTCAACAAATCCTGGGGAAGAATCATATTCAAAACTTCCCCGATTTTTTTCTCTTCCCGGCGCTTGATATCAGCACCAAAACCCATAACCTTTTGTCCTATCCGGTTCTCAATTATCTTATCTATACCTTCGAAAGCTCCCCCACAGATAAAAAGAATATTACTGGTGTCAATCTGAATAAACTCCTGATGGGGGTGCTTCCGCCCTCCCTGCGGGGGAACACTGGCTACAGTTCCTTCCAGAATCTTTAAAAGAGCCTGCTGCACTCCCTCACCCGACACATCCCGGGTGATGCTGGGATTGTCTGTCTTACGCGCTATTTTGTCGATTTCATCAATGTAGATTATTCCCTTTTCCGCCTTTTCAATATCGTAATCAGCGGATTGAATAAGCTTTAAGAGGATGTTTTCCACATCTTCGCCCACATAACCGGCTTCGGTTAGGGAGGTGGCATCAGCAATGGCAAAGGGAACATTCAATATTCGGGCCAAAGTCTGGGCCAGCAAGGTCTTGCCACTACCGGTCGGCCCCAGCATCATTATATTGCTCTTCTGGAGCTCAACATCATCCAGTTTCATCCCCAAGTTTATCCTTTTATAATGATTATAAACAGCAACGGCCAGGGACTTCTTGGCCCGATCCTGACCAATAACATAATCATCGAGAATCTCACGAATATCTTGTGGTTTGGGAATGTCCCCGAGTTCAAAACCCAGGTCATCCGCCAACTCTTCTTCAATTATCTCATTACACAACTCTATGCACTCGTCACAAATATACACACCCGGTCCAGCAACAAGTTTCTTAACCTGATCTTGAGTCTTGCCACAGAAAGAACACTTCAATTGCCCTTTTTCATCCCCGTATCTGTGCATAAATCCACCTCTCTTTGGCCAAAAGTTATTTCTTGCTGGTCTTCTTCGGATGGCTTATTACTTCATCTATAATACCATATTCTTTAGCCTCCTGGGCAGTCATAAAATAATCCCGGTCAGTATCCTTTTGGATTCGCTCCAGGGGTTGACCGGTCCTTTCAGCCAGTATTTTATTTAAAGATTCTTTCATACTCATTATACGCCGGGCATGGATTTCGATATCAGTAGCCTGTCCCTGGGTTCCCCCGGCTGGTTGGTGTATCATAATTTCCGCATTGGGGAGGGCAAATCTCTTGCTTTTTTTTCCTGCAGCCAACAGGAATGCTCCCATGCTGGCAGCCAAACCTACACAAATGGTGGAGACATCAGGCCGGATATATTGCAAAGTGTCATATATGGCCATCCCTGCCGTTATGGAGCCGCCCGGGCTGTTGATATATAAGGAAATGTCCTTGTCCGGGTCTTCCGCTTCCAGAAATAGAAGTTGGGCAATTACGAGGTTGGCTATGGTATCGTCAATACCACTGCCCAAGAATATTATCCGGTCTTTAAGCAGACGCGAATAAATATCATACGACCTTTCGCCACGATTAGTTTGTTCCACTACCATAGGTACCAGATATGACATTATAATCACCCCTTCAATTTTAATTTTGATTAATAAAAAAATATATCCCGGGGACGGTCCTTCTGATATATATCATAATATATCTGCGTGAATCAGCGTCCAATAACCCCCTGCAATACCCCTATTTTCATCGGCGGCTGTGTCCTCTGGGCATGAGGGGTTCCCCTGCAAAACTTGTATTTTTATGCAACCCTTATGCAAGAAAAGGGGTTTTTGCAGTGGAGTTAATTTTAAAACTAAATGTCACTTTGCGGGTTATTCATCTACCGCTGTGGCTATTTCTGCTACTTCCTTAACTACCGCCTTGTCGATAAGGAAGTCAATCGCTTTATCTATTTTTATCCCGGTTCTGATGTTCTCGATAGCATCGCCCAGTTCTTCCTTTATCTTGTCTACTTCCATTCCAAAACTATCGGCCAGTTTAATAATGTGTTCATCAAGTTCTTCTTCACTGACCTCTATCCCCTTTTCCTCAGCCACTTTTTCCAGCATGAAATCACCTTTTACTGATTTCTCGGCTTCCGGCCATATTTTCTGGCTGAAGTCCTCCTGATTGCTGTTGGTGAACTGGAAATACTGCTCCAGAGTCAAGCCCTGATAGACCATTCTTTGCTCAAAATCCTGCAGCATCTGTTCCACCTGCATTTTAATAACTGCATCAGGGACAGGAATATCACATTTTTCCAGGGCCTTTTCCATAAGCTCAGTTCTAATGGCCTCTTTACGGCGACTATCTGCCGCTTCCTCCAGGTTTTTCCTAATGTCCTGGCGCAGCTCATCAATAGTATCAAACTCGCTCACTTCTTGGGCAAACTCATCATTAAGCTCTCTGGCTTCAGCCGTTTCAATTTTATTTACGCTAACCTGGAAAACAGCCTCCTTGCCCGCCAGATCCTCAGCATGATAGGATTCCGGGAAAGTAACCCGCACATCCTTGCTTTCTCCGACCTTCAGCCCTACTAATTGTTCTTCAAAACCAGGAATAAAAGTATTGGAGCCCAGCTCTAGAGAATAGTCCTCTCCCTTGCCCCCGGCAAATGCTTCACCATCAATAAAACCTTCAAAATCAATGCTCAACTTATCTCCCATAGCAGCCGGTTCTTCTGTTTTTTCTACTACTTGAGCATAATGCTGGCGCATATCTTCAAGTCTCTGAATAACATCCTCTTCTTTTACCTGAAAAACAGGTATTTCAACATCTATGCCCTCTATTTCCCCTAACTTGACTTCCGGCTTGACCGGTACACGAGCATTGAACTTAAAGGCTTTACCCGATTCAGGGTCATTGATGTCAAATTCCGGCTGGGCAATAGGCCTGATGTTCAATTCCATCAGGGCCTTTTCATAGGCTTCTGGAACAATATATTCCAGTGCGTCCTGGAAAAGCACTTCCTTGCCAAATTGGAGTTCCAAGAGCTCTCTGGGTGCTTTTCCTTTGCGAAAACCAGGAATGCTAACCTGTTTGATCACTTTGCGATAAGCGTACTGTAGACCTTCCTCAACCTGCTCGGCACTAATCTCTACTTCAATATAGGCCTCGCTGTTTTCTATCTTCTCTAATCTTGCGGTCATTTATGCTCCTCCTACCCTTTCATTAATTTAGACTTTGACTTATTACTGTATTTTACGAATACTATACCTGACCTATCTTATTGATTTTTTTGTTTCCTGAATAATCCTCTTAAGAATTTACCCTAATTTAACTTAAAACACAAGACCCCGGCTGTTGCCGAGGTACAAATTAAGCAAGTAAAAGATGGGATTAACCCGCGGTTCCAGCCTTGGCAAGGCAAGAGCTGAACACTAAAGCACTGGCAGATAAGCCTTTAGATATTTAAAGAATAATTAATTCCACTCTTCCAAGTCAAGTCTCTCCCATTTATTCTTTGATTATTTTCAGGGTAGCAGCATCTATTTTACCTGAAGGAGTTAGATTGTGGTCGCTTTGAAACTGGCTCAAGGCATTACTTAACTCTTCTTCATTAGCCGGCTTTTGCTGGAGGTAGTCTTGCTTGATTAATTCCGCTATCACCGCATCCAACTCCTCCACGGTAAGCAATTGAATATTAACCCGGGAGTATGGTTCGTCCACAGAACTAACATGTGACCTATGCAGGGGAGTTGCTGCTGGTTTTGCAGATTCATCGGAAGTCTTGCTGGAAACCTCACTGCCCTCCCCGGGCCTGACCCCGTATTTCAGGTGCTTCAATTCCTGAATATTCTCATTATGTGCCAGGTTTTCATCTTTTTTTATATTGGGGTCGGTAATTACTTCATCTAAAGCTGACATCTGTTTATCAGCAGCAGGAGCCGGCAAATCGGGACTCCTCTGCGGGTATTGAGCCGTTGACCCGCTACAGCCACCAAGTAAAACAGTTGCAGTGATTAATAATCCTATCAAGAGTTTATTAATCGCCACTTTTCTTATCCTCCATTTTGCTTACATAGCCCAGAATAGAGCCTGGATTCAAGGAATGCACCATATTGCTGGGAACGATAACCAGAGATGATTTTTCCTTTATTCCTTCATAGAGAATATTCATCGCTCGCAAACTGAAAGCTTCCGGATTGTTGTGGTATCTGGTAGCGGCCTGGGCAAACTTGTCGGCTATCTCCAATTCCGCAGTTCCCAATATAACCCGGGCCCTGCGCTCTCTTTCTGCCTGGGCTTCCCGCGACATCGCATCCTGCAACTCATCCGGTATCATAACATCCCGTATTTCCACTGAGCGAACGGAGACTCCCCAGGAATCTGTACGAGCATCGATCATCACTTTCAACTCTTCATCGATATGTTCCCTTCCGGCTAGCATAGCATATAGTTCAGTTTTCCCGATCATATCCCGCAGAGTGGTCTGAGCCGCCCAGAATACCGCTTTCTGGTATTCCTCCACCTCCAGGGCCGCCTTCATAGGATCATCCACCAACCAGAACATTACTGCATCCACATTAACCGGAACATTGTCCTTGGTCAGGGTTTTCTCCGCTGCAAAAAATGTGGTTCTAACGCGTAAATCAATCCAGATGGGAGCTTCATCAATGATAGGTATTATGAAAAAAAGTCCCGGTCCGGCCATCCTCTGAAATTTTCCCAACCTCAATACAACTACCCGATCCCACTCCCGGGCCACCTTGAGCGACCAGGCTGCCAGCACGGCTATTATCCCCAAAAATACCGTCAACCAGATTTGCTGCATAATAATATATGCGTAGCTCGACAAAGCTGCAAGTAAAATAAAAACCAAAATTGCAGGTGCATTGAGCCTATCTCCGCGATATTTAATCCAATCAGGCTCCTGACGATCTCCATTATTAGCCATCCTCATTCCCCTTTCTATAGCCCAGGTAAACCAAAAGCACCGGGGTAATCCCGCTAAGTTATCAAGCATCAGGAATTTTTAGCAGAATCAAGTGTTATTATTTACTATCATATCAAAAATAATTCCATTATACTAAGAAACGATTCGTAAATTGAGGAAAATATATCATGGGGACGGTCCTTCTGATATATATCATAATATATCTGCGTGAATCAGCATCTATAACAAACTCCTGATGTCACTATTTTCATCGGTGATTGTGACCCTCGGCCATGGGGGGTTAGTACAAAATTTTAAGGGGACAATCTTGGAGATTGCCCCCTGTTTATCTTCATCCGTTAACCCCTAACATTTCGCAAACCTCACACTTCTCCCCTAACGCTTAACTTGCTTTATTGAGCTCCTAACAAATTAATCGCCATTTTGCTGGTTAGATATCCGCTGTCTGGAACTACTTCGCGCAGTTTCTCCAATGCCTGCCGGGCTTTATCTTCTTGCTGATCAAAGTAATAGATACAACCCAGATAAAAGAGGCTTTCATCATAATAATTGGTGGAAGGAAAATCCCGGGTATAATCCAGGAAATATCTTTCCGCATTTTTATAATCGGAATTAATATAATAAACCCGCGCTAAATAATACAAGGCTTCGCGATGGAGAAAACTCTTCGATTGCATAGAAACCACCATACCCAGGTTGCTCACAGCTTTCTTATAATCACCATCTAAATAAGCCTGATAACCCTCGGAATAATACCATTTTTCCTGTTCCAGATCATAATCGGCCCCCGCCATAGTGTTTTCCACACCTGTACTTTTAAGTTCTTCCGGTAAAAAATGCTTCGCCTGATGTTCCGATAAAACCGCCTGGGGCTTGTTTCCCTTCTCAACTTTTTGCTGGAAATACTCCACTTCCTGTTTATTCTTACTGGATTGCTTTTCATCATTATCCCGCTGACCGACTAAATAACTTACTCCCTGTACCAGCAAGACCGTACACAACACCCCGGAAAGCAACCAGGCTAGTCTTATTCGGGGTAAAGCCGGCCATTGAATCCATTTTTCACTCACTTCTTCCAATTCTACTGTCTGAGAAGACTCTTCTTCATAAATATTCAAGTAATTCAACAAAGGTTGATTGGATAAATCCCAGCCCAATCCTTTGCTCCATACTCTCCGCGCCGAATAGCGGTCTGCTTCCGCCAGGTAACACAAGCCCAAAAGTTGATAAATCCCCACAAAACAGTCTTTTTCCTGTAACAGCTCCCACAGAGAATTTCTAGCCGCCTCATAATTCCGGTTTTCCACCTGATTCAAGGCTTCATAATAGCGCTTTAACCAGAATTGAAAGGGTGGGTCTTGCAAATCCTCCAGGGCCGAAGAAGCTTCCCGGTTGGCCGTATCCAACTCCAAAACCTTTTTCCAACAGAGCTCCGCTCTTTCAAAATCACCCCAGAGGAAATAACAGCGGGCTACAAGATTCAATATCTCAATATTTTCAGCATCTGCTTTTATCGCCTCTACCAGGATTTCATAAGCCCCGGTAATATCATGTTTCAAAAATTTTTCCGCCGCCTGCTCGGATAACGAATTAATTGATGTATCAGTATTTTCATTAATATTTGTTTCCATGCTTTCCTTCATATTTATAACCATTCCTTTCTTGAGGAACAAAAGATCATGAAAGAAATTTCTTTCATATTTCATTCGCCCTCAGATCTTCTTTCCAACTTATTCCACATTTGTTTTATAATTCCTTCCAGCTTCTGTAAATTTTTATCTGTTTTCTTTTGACTGATTATTTTGAATACTAAAATTTCCAATTTTCGCCTGGCTCGCTTTACGCCATCCGGAACCTATATAAAAAAGATAAATATTATGATACTAAGCAAGTATATGAGGAGAATGAGGAAAATGGTATATGCCAGCCGGTTTTTACGGTTAGAAAAAATACGAATGTCCGGGCCTGATATTTATTTAATGCAAAAGAGACTAAAGGAGTTGGGATTTAATCCTGGAGTGGAAGATGGGATATTTGGAGAGCAAAGCGAAGCCGCGCTGAAAGCCTTTCAAGCCAGCCGGGGTCTCATAGTTGATGGTATTGTTGATACCAACAGCTGGCTCCAACTGGATCCCAGTTCTTCAATCCGGCTGCCAAAAAAGCGACAGGGCCAGGCCTGGGAGCAACCTCGCATCAGTATTGATGTGGTAAAAAGAAGACTTACCTATACCTCCGGTACCTTTAAGAAGACCTACCCGGTAGCGGTGGGTAAGCCACAAACTCCTACCCCACTGGGAAATTGGACCATAGTTCAAAAAACGGCCAATCCTGGAGGGGCTTTTGGTGCTCGCTGGATGAGACTCAGTGTTCCCTGGGGAGGATATGGCATCCATGGAACCAACCGCCCCAGTTCTATTGGCAAAGCTGCCAGCCACGGCTGTGTGCGCATGTATAATGCTGATGTAATCGCGCTTTATGACCGGACTCCCCTGGGTACACCGGTTAATATATTCGGGAAAGCCAATACGGGACGGGTTCTTTCGAGGGGTGATGAAGGCAGTGATGTGAAAGAGGTGCAGAGGATGTTAAGAACCCTGGGATACTACCGGGCCAAACCCGATGGTAAATTCGGCCCTAAAACCGAAGCCGCGGTAATTGCTTTCCAAAGGGATAAGCAACTGATAGCTGATGGTATTGTAGGGCCATATACCCATCATGCCCTGCAGAAGGCTTATGACCTGGCCATCAATGATGTGGAACCCTAGAGCCTTCAACCCCAATTGACAGCCATCCCTTGCAGATGATATTATAAAGAAGTTCGGGGCGTGGCGCAGCTTGGTAGCGCGTCTGATTTGGGATCAGAAGGCCGCAGGTTCAAATCCTGTCGCCCCGACCAGTTAAAAACTTAATCTTTGATACAATAAAAAGCTTTGTAATACAGGGCTTTAGCTCTTTTCTGGGATATTTTCAGGTTGTTTTTAGCAGCATTTTTACTCATTTTGCGTAAAAGTGCCTCTATTTGCCAAGGGTGTGCGCTTTTATTGTATCAGTCCAGGGATGTTTCTTTTCTTGTTTTTGCACAAAATCTATATATAATAATGCAGAATTATAATGAATTGTGCAGAAAGAAAACCTTCTAATCTGACCTATATCGCTTGACTTCTGCATATTCTAGCAGTAATATTGTGCAGAACCACGAGCTTTTGTGCAGAAGGGAGGCAAGTCGTTGAGAGAGTTTGATTATACGGCCGTTCCCAATGAACTAATGAACCATGAATTGATGAATCTGGTATCTGCAATTCATGAATATAAAGGAAAACAAGAATTGTT
>NZ_JAQVZX010000005.1:8543-59852 GCF_028707975.1 Syntrophomonas sp. | reverse complement strand
TTGGCGCATTGCCTGCAGAATTAAAGAAGAAAATCGAAGAAACCGACACCGATAAAATTGACACAATGCTTGATGAAGTCTTGGATTATGATAGCCTGGAAGAAGTAAAAAAGTATATTCAGTAAGGATAAGGTGCCCGAAGAGCAGAAACCGCTGCTTATTAAACAATTAAGCTATAGTGCGGCCGAGATAACAGGAATTTCCTTAAGTGCTTTTACCGTAGTCATTCATCTAAAGGGATATTCGGTGGTAAGTAGTTTAAAAGTCATTGTCTTATTAAGAGGATACATCTAAGCAAGTCATCGGCCTTATCCAGCCAGTAGTTAACCAAAACCGTACGATTTGTCATACAGGCACTCCACCTCTCATTACATCTGAGTGAAGTGGTGTTAAAGTAAGGATCCCCTGATACCATGAGTCTGCATCCACGATTACTGGAGTAATCTGGGTATCATATAAAAGATTCGTCTCATAAATCTCACCGCAGATAGCATCATATTCCGCATCAGTCGATAGACGTTCGGTTACAATTAACAGATCAATATCTGAATCCGGCCCTGCCTGGCTACGGGCAACAGAACCAAACAGGATCAGTTCCCGGATAGGATAGCTATCCAACAGACGCTTCTTGGCTACGGTCAATGCCTGGTAAGATATTGGTACAACATTAAACACCTATGCCCATATAACCCAAAAGATGAAAGCAGCCAGCGCAGCAAAAATGGAAAGCATAATAGCTGGGGTTCTGCCACAATCTCTAGGACCAGATTCTAAAGGGCAAAGTGCTAAAGAACCTGTTTTAATTGAACCACCAGGGGAAATTCCTAGATTGAGGTTGGTGGCTAACAATGGCAAAGTCATTCGCGAGAGCAGGTCACAAGAAAGACAGATTATGAGATCGTGATACAATAACTTCTGTCAAAACTTCTGTCAAATACAAAAAAAAAGCACTTCCAAGTATCTTGAAAGTGCCGATTTTCCTAATGGTACGCCCGAGAGGAATCGAACCTCCGCACCCGGCTCCGGAGGCCGGTGCTCTATCCACTGAGCTACGGGCGCATAATTATTGCATAGCAATTATAGCAGAATATTATCGGCAGGTCAAAAACTACCTCCAGGGATTTGTCAGTTGCCTTGAAATAAGGATGTAGTTCCTGTCAATGCCGGTAGCCGGAAACTACTCCGGGGATTTCGCACTTCTTGCCGGTTCGCGTTCCAGCAGGGAAAGTAAAAAAGCCAGGATGCTAATTATCGCAGCTATTCTGTAAACAGCATGAGCCGCTCCGGCATAGGCGGCAATATAACTGCTTTTCTGCTGGTAAAGGCTGAGGAAGTAAGCAAAAGCACTGACCGAACCGGCAACACCCAGGGAGAAGGAAAAGTTTCTGACTGTAGCCATGAATCCGCCAGCATAGCCAGCTTTTTCACGCGGAATGGAGCCCAGTATGGAGCTGCTGTTGGGGGAACCAAAGGACCCCATACCAACTCCCATCAACAGCAGACTGCCGGCAATTATTAACAGACCACTCTCTTGCTCCAAAGTAGACAATAGCAGGTAGGCAGAGGTCATAAAGAGAAAAGATAGCGGGGTAATCCTTCTATTGCCGATGCGATCGGAAAGAGCCCCGGCGAGGGGAGCGGTTATGGCCATGGTTACCGGGGGTATGGTCATAATCAAACCGGAAAAGGCCGGGGGGTAATGCAAGAGGTTTTCCAGAAAAAACGGCATAAGGAAAAAAACTGAAGTCTGGGCACTGTAAGCGGCGAAGGCCATAAGGTTGCCATGAGTAAAGTTTTTTATTTTAAATAGCTCTAAATCCAATATGGCTTCTGATATTCTTTTTTCATAAAGGTAGAATAAAAGCATTATTAACAGCCCCAGGCTGAATAGTTTCCATTCAACACCATGGCTTCCGGAGAAGGAAAGAAGCAAGATGATAGTTGACAGGGCAAATAGCAGCAGTCCCCCCAGGTCGTGCTTCTTCTGGGCAAGGCTTTTTGCTTGTTGGGGCAAATATCTCATGCCCAGGTAAAAGGCGAGGATTCCGATGGGAACATTGATGAGAAATATCACCGGCCACTTAAAGTTGGCTATTAGAATTCCCCCTAAACTGGGGCCGGTCATATTCCCTACACCTACTATGCTGCCGGTAATGCCCAGGGCTTTACCCCGCTCTCCGGGGGGAAAGGTATTGGAGACTATCCCGATTCCAGTTGCCATCATCATACTGGCTCCTATGGCCTGTATAACCCGAGCGGCTACTAAATAAGCCAGGGAAGGGGAGAGGCTACATAATAGGGAACCTATGGTGAAAATAAGGAAACCGTAAGAGTATATTTTACTACTACCCAGCATATCTCCCAGCTTGCCAAAGAAAAGCAGGGAAGTGGTGATTACAAGCATATAAGCGGTTACCACCCATTGAATCTCCCGCATACTGACCGAAAGCTCCCGGGCAATAGTCGGATTGGCGATATTTAAAATACTACCATCGACCGTGGACATAAATATGCCGATGCAAATAATTATTAGCACACGCCATTTTTCTTCTAGCTTCATTGCTTTCCTTTCCGGGTAAACAGTCATAAATTTTATTTTGCCTTCGCCGCTGCAACCTTAATAGTGACATCCGCAGGATGGAACACCAGGAGTACCCCTTAATTGGAGTATACTGAACAATTGTGCTCATTATAACAGTTTCCCCGCCAGAAAATCACCAGTTAGCAGCTTTTAGAATAAGATGAATGTACTCCAATACTGCTGAACTTGCCATTTTTAACAAAGGGCGTAGCTTTGATTTTAGCATTCTGAAAAGAGGAGGAGTGGATGGCTATGACTTTTACCCAACTGGCATTAGCGGCTGTTTTGACAGAAAAACTTTGGGAAAGTTTGAAGCTGATATGGGAAAAGAAGAAGTTGAGCATTGATAGGGCGGGCGCTCTTGTCCTGGGGATTACCATAGCTTTGGGAACCGGAATAGATTTGTTTGCCACCGTTGGGTTGCCTATTAATGTTCCCTATCTTGGCTTGATTCTTACCGGTATAATAATTTCCCGGGGAGCCAATTTTATTCATGATTTATTTAAAATAACAGAAGAAGTAAAAATTAAAAGAAAAGCAGAAAATGGCAAAACTAGGTGCCTACCACCGCAATAATGGCGTCGGCGAGGCAGCGAACTGCTTTTTGAGCGGCATCCAGGGAATTACTTTCGGTTCCCACTTCAAAGATGAGCGAAGTAGGGTAGAGATCTTGATTATAATCCCCGCGCCCCATATAAATACCACGCATTAGACCTGGATGCAGATCATCTGCAGCGTCCTTTATGATCCGGGCAAAGTTAAGATTAGGGCTCATGTTGGGGTTGGAGCGTCCGATAACTATCATTACCCGGGCGGTATCAACACCGTTTACAGTAGTAGAATAAGAGCCCAGTGGCGCTGAATCTCGATGTATGTCAAAGGCTGCATCCGGTCTTTCCTGCAGTAATTGGGTAAGGGTGCGCCTGGATCGGTGATAGGCATTAATATCATGGGGGTCATGGGGGTTGTAGCTATGATGAACACTAATACCGGCCTTGGACAGGGAGTCTGCCAGAGCCGCTCCCACCTGAAAAATATCGCCGTCTCCTGGTTTATCCGGGCGGCTTGAATCAGGTACATAGGATTCATCAGTATGAGTATGATATATTACCACATGATGAGGATTCAAGAGGGCCTGAGCCTCTACAGTATGGGGATAGGAGATAGAGGCAGCACTCAGTTTTTGGCTGACAGGATTAAGCTCTGACTTTTCCATATCCTTTTTCCTGGCCACGGCATTGCTGCCGCTAATACTAATAATGACATAATGCAGGTTATTTTCGCTGATATATTCGTCCTGCTCGTAGACCGGTATCCCAGTTTCCAGGATAACTTTTCCTTCCGTATCGCGAATGGTAACATAGCTGGCCCTATGAGAATTAAGGTCATTGCTGGGTTGGGGTTTGCGTTGTGGAGAGTAGGTGGTGTTTATTACGTAGGCTCCTACCATCAGTGCCATAAGTACAGCAAAAAAAAGCCAGATATATCTTTTGGTGATAGTATCCATGTAAAAACCGCCTTTTCACAATCTTTGTTTGATTCTACTGCAAAAAGTTATTAATATTCATTGGCTTGTATAAATATACCGCTCGCAGTCTTCGCATGGGTAACCCTACGGCTTGTCTCACGGCTCAAGGGGTACCGCGCTAATCTCCCGTCCGTGGGAGGCAACCTTAATAGTGACACCCGCAGGGTGGAACACCAGGCGTACCCGCAGGGTGAAGCACTCTCGCGACGTCCTGTCGCTCGCCCCCTTTCGCCTGCTCGCCTTCGCCGGGTGTTGCATCCATGCTTCGCCAACGCTCGCTTTGTATATTTATGCAACCCTTATGCAACAAAAGGGGTTTTTGCAGTAGAGTCAATCTTTGTTAGTATTATGTGAAAAAAGCGTCTGGCCTATGTGAAGTTTCAAAAATTCTTTTTTGGCTTAATAAGGGTCCCAGCTAGCCAGGTATTTCTCTTGCTCGGAGCTTAGCTCGTCAATTCTTATACCTTCTGCCTCCAATCTTAAGCGGGCTACCCTTTGGTCTATTCTTTCGGGGACATTATATACCTTGTTTTCCAATCGAGATCTGTTTTCAATTACATATAGCAGAGACAAGGCTTGCAGGGAAAAACTCAAGTCCATTACTTCAGCCGGATGACCATCGCCAGCGGCCAGGTTAACCAGACGACCTTCAGCCAGTAGATAGAGTCTGCGATCATCTGCCAGGCGGAACTCTTCAATGTTATTTCTAACTATTCTTCGGCTTACGGCTAAAGCAGCCAAATCATTCTTATTGATTTCCACATCGAAATGTCCCGCATTGGCCATTATGGCTTTATCTTTCATTATTGCCATGTGTTCTTTTCGAATCACATTTATATTTCCGGTAACAGTAATGAAGATATCCCCCAGGGTAGCGGCGGTTGACATGGGCATTACTTCAAAGCCATCCATAATAGCTTCATTGGCTTTAATCGGGTCGATTTCGGTAATAATTATCCGGGCTCCCATACCCAGAGCTCGCATGGATACACCTTTGCCACACCAGCCGTAACCAGCTACCACGACATTTTTTCCGGCTACCACCAGGTTGGTGCTACGGTTGATTCCGTCCCAGACTGACTGGCCGGTACCATAACGATTGTCAAAAAGATATTTCATATTGGCATCGTTTACTGCCATCACCGGAAAAGGCAGGGCCTGATCTTTCTCCATGGATTTCAAGCGAATTATGCCGGTAGTGGTCTCCTCACAGCCACCTATGAGGTTTCGTGCCTGTTCGGGTCGTTGTTTAATCAAGGTTGTGACCATATCAGCCCCGTCATCAATTATAGCATCGGGTCGGGTATCCAGAGTCATTTCCAGGTAACGCTGGTATTCTTCCGGGTTCTCGCCATGAACTGCGAAAACGGTGATACCGGACTCTACCAGTGCGGCTACTACATCATCCTGGGTGGAAAGGGGGTTGCTGGCACAAGCTATAACCCGGGCTCCAGCTACCTGCAAAGTCTGCAGCAGATAGCCGGTCTTAGCCTCTAGATGTAGGCAACAAGCTATGGTTTTTCCGGCCAGGGGTTTTTTCTCGGCAAATTCCGCTCTCAATTTATTAAGAACAGGCATATTATTACTAACCCATTCTAATTTTTTAAAACCATCAGGGGCCAGGGAGCGGTCTTTAATAATGGAAAGTCTGCTGGCATTCATTTTGGACCTCCTATTATATTTGATTAAAATTCTCGCAATAGAGATTATTTCTAAAGGCTAAAGCAGGAGACATCCATATTATAAACAAAATGCCTGCTATAGGAAAGGACAAAAGATGAAGCGGCTACTTCCATTCTTCATACCAGTAGTAGTCATGCTTTTTGGCTCCATACTTTTGGGCATTTTTAATATTGAAATATTCAGTGTTGCCAAAATAGACATCAAACCAGTAAGGATGGTCTCCCCATAAACCATAATTGATGTCGCCCGTATCCATGACTACCAGCGAATGATACTTGTTTCCGTTAATTTCAAGGGGAGGTGAGGGATAAACAACTGTTCCAAAAGGAATTATAGGTACCCGGGGGTCATAACCAGGGTAACGAGGATGTACCGCAATACCACCAGTGAAGTAGTGCTGTCCGTTAGCCGGTCTCGGTGCATTGATTTCTTCGGTGTAAGCGGTGGTCGGCTGTTGTTTGGCGGTAAATTGTACATACCACTTTTCTGCTGGGGAATTATCTTTTTGATGAATTGGTGTTTTATTTTGTGGCTTTGGTGACGAACTCTTGTTTCCGTTAATATTAGCGTAACCGATAATTATGGTCATAATAATAAATATTAATATAGCAGTAATTATGAGCATTTTCTTATTATTATCAAGCATAATCTTGCCTCCCTCCATTTTAATTAATTTGTATCAGCCTGAGAAATAATATTTATGGAGGATGTAAGAATATTTGCTCAATTTACCCAGATTTTTAGCTGTTGTAGGGGATTTATTAATAAATCGGGGAGTAGACGATTGTCTCCACTGCAAAAACCCCTTTTGATGCAGAAGGGTTGCATAAATATACAAAGCGCTGGCGAATCCTGATTCGGAACGACACGGGGGTCGTTCCCTACACACCCTTCGGTCGCTTTTAATGTAGCTGAGCGGTATATTTATGCACGCTAATGCATATTTATAACTTTTTGCAGTGACATCACGATTGCATTTTATTTCATTGGAATTATATATAATGATAATGATAGGCCAAGTTTATGCTATAATGGCAAGAAATTACCTTGAAGGAGAATGATTTTAAATGCAAAACCAGGGTATTGATGAGAGGTTGTTTCGCTATATTGCAGATTCAATTGGTGATACCCCCTATTACAAACTGCTGGGCATCCAGGTCGGCAACATTGGCCCAGGTTTAGCGGAATTGTCGGTAACGGTTGACCTCAAGCATACCAACCCTTTGGGAGTTACGCATGGGGGCTTAATGATGTCTTTGGCGGATGCAGCCATGGGCAATGCTATCAGGAGCCTGGGTATCAAAGCCGTAACCGTAGATTGTTCCACGGGTTTTATTTCCTCAGCCCAGCAGGGGGAAACGGTAATAGCTCGTGGAGAAGTGTTAAGGGCGGGGAAAAACATGCTTTTTGCTCAGGCGGAAGTACGCGCCGGCAATCGACTTCTATCCAATAGCAAGGCCAGCTATTTTAAGACCGGTGAAATGGATTTGAATAACTAATAGCACTACAGTCAGGAGCTGAGATTTTTGAGCAATGAGCTTTTAAGGAGCAATAATTATGCATTGCTAACCTTTGCTGCTACTTCCCATGCCTTAAAGGCGGAAAAACTTTTAAAGTCCCGGCAGGCGGATTTTCTGGTAATTCCAACTTTGCGCGAGATTTCCACCAGTTGTGGGTTATCCATAAAAATTGCCCCGGTCAATTTGCTCGATTATTATAATTACCTGAGTGGCAACAAGATACATATTGAGGGAACATACCAGGTGGTAAAAGAGGGCAAAAAAAACCGGGTGGAGCAAATTCAGATTCACAAGCAAGAAGAAAGCTAAGGCCGTTTCAGCACCGCTGAAACGGTTTTTTCTGGAAGGATAGGATGCAAAACTATGCCGGTTTATCCACTTGACGAGATTAAAAATTATTTTGAGCCTGGGGGACCGATGGAGCAGTTGCTGCCAGATTTCAGGTTTCGCCAGGAGCAAGTCAATCTGGCAGTTGCTGTTAGTGCGGCTTTATCTGACCAGGAGTTTTTATTGGCCGAGGCTGGGACCGGTGTGGGAAAAACTATGGCTTATCTGCTTCCAGCTGTTCTATGGTCACTGCAGGAAAACGAGAAGGTGGTAATAGCTACCAGGACCAAAGCCTTGCAGCAGCAGTTAATCGAGCGAGACCTGCCCGATGTAAAGCGTGTGATAAATGCTGATTTTACTTATGCCGAAGCCAAGGGGCGGGAGAACTTTCTTTGCTGGAATAAGTATATTAATATTCTGGCTGGGAAGAAAAGCTTGCTGGAAGGGGAAATTGAATTTCTACAGGCAGTTTTGCCTTGGGCGGAGCAAAGCCCAACAGGAGACAAAAAAGAACTCCGGCTCAGCAGTGCCTTGATGAAGCACTGGGGTATATTGGCGGCTGATCGCAAGAGCTGTCGCCAAGAAAAATGCCTTTATCACGAAAAATGCTTCCGCTTGAAAATGATAAAAAGATTGGAGAAATCCCAAATAATAATAAGCAATCATGCGCTTCTACTCTCCGATGTACAGGTCGATAATCGTATATTACCAGAATACCACTACCTGGTGGTTGATGAAGCGCACAGCCTGGATAGGGAGGCTTTTGACAAACTATCTTTGCGTTTTTCTTTTCGAGATACGATGGAACTCTTGGAATACCTGCAAAAAGCCCAACTGCCCCATATTAAAGGCCTATATCCTGCTGGTTCCGAACTGACAAATGAATGTCTGACCCATATCAGCATAGCGGTAAAGCTATTGCAGGGGTATTTTTCTGCCTTGAATCGTCCTCTTTCCTCCAGAAATGACTATGGACCAACACTGGTGATTAAGACAGCTGATCTGGAAAAAGCCTGGTTTCTCGAAGCACTGGAAATTCACCAGGATTGGCAGGATAGCATTAACCTGCTCATAAAAGGCTTAAAGAAGCTCGAAGAAGAGATGAGGGGGGTAGAAGATAGCGAAGAGCTGTCCCGCACGATTCTTTCTCTAGAGGAGGAAGCCGACTATGCTTTTCAGATCACTGAGGAGCATTGCTATCAGAGCGATATGCTGGTTTGGCTTGATGGTGAAAAAGGAAAGGTAAGGACTATTTCATCATCCCCGGTTTGCATAGCCAGCGAACTGCAGAGTCGTCTCTACCCTAAACTGGAAAGCCTGGTAATGGTTTCTGCCACTCTCGCGGTGGAGGAGCGCTTCGACTATTTTCTTAATAAGTTTGGTTTGACCCAGCTGATGGAAGAAGAGCGCCTAAAAACCCTTCTGGAAAAATCACCTTTTGATTATGAAAAGCAAGCAGGCTATTTTTTAGTGGATGACATGCCCGCACATTATGAACCGGATTACCAGGAAAAACTGGCAGGAATACTGAGCCAAATAATTGATATGACTGGAGGCCGAACTCTGATTCTATTCACCTCCAGACATCAGCTCAAGGACATTGCTGGCATTATAAGACCTTATTGCGAACAAAACCAGGTTAAATTATTGGCACAGAACGAAGATGGGGGATTCGAGACTCTCAAAGAACAATACACCAACCATTCAAGAAGCGTTATTATGGGTCTGGATACCTTTTGGGAAGGTATTGACTTGAAAGGGGATCTCCTGAAGTGTCTGGTGATTGTCAAATTACCCTTTCGTTCACCTGATGAACCATTTTGCCAGGCCTGGGACAAGTATTATCAACAATTGAATCAGAGTGGCTTCAGCCGTTTTTTACTTCCTGATGCCGTTATTCGCTTAAAACAGGGAGCAGGCAGGCTAATACGCAGCGAGAGTGACCGGGGAGCTATAGTTGTACTGGATTCAAGGTTGGGAAAGAGCAGTTACAGTAAAATATTCTTAAATAGCCTGCCTTTTAAAAATCCCTGCGTGTTGAACAGAACGCAGCTCATACAGAAGTTGGGAAAATGGGTTTAGTTGTAAAGTAACATTTTTCTTCATTCTTCATAGAATATAGCGAAATCTATTCTTCAGGTAAGGGGTGATTTTAATGCGGGTTTATTACTTCCGAATTCCCATTTTTCTACGCAATCTATTAAAGAAGGTAATAAAATAAGAAAAGGGGTAGGTTTATTCTACTCCTTTACATTCTACCGGTTATTACCGGCTGCAGTTCCTGAACCAATTTTTGAGTATCATATTATGAAGGGATTATAGAAACGAGGTCCTGTCCTGGGAAAAAAAGCCTTCCCTTTGCATTTTTGGGGAAGGCTTTTTGATTGCTTAATTGCCATTAAGTCCTATACCCAGTATTCCACCCAAACCTCCAGCTAGTAAACAAAGCAAGAGGGTGTAAACAAAGGTTTTAAAAACTATCAGGGATGGGTTAAAAAGCAGGGTGGCAATGAGCATAATAATGAAGAAAACCATTCCCATGCTTAAGCCGCGGATAAGACCCTTACTGCCATAATGCTTGCTCACCTGGCAGGCAGCCAAAAAAACACTCAAAATGAGTATGCTTTTGCCCAGTGCGGGAAGCAATTCTTCACTCAAACTGCTGAAATAAATTACAATGGCGGATACAAGCCCAAGCGCGAGGGAAAAGAGAACAGCTCTTGTAATAGCCTTTAATTCAACCGACAGGATTCTATTCATAGTACAACACCTCCTTTGCTAGAAAAATATGTAAGAAGGAAAGAATTTATGACTAGAAAAACTTCCTTACCGCTTCTAAACACTCTGCAGCCTCTCATAAACATTAGCAAATACGGCTTGTTGGAGGGTGATAGTCATAGCTGTTTATTTAATGAGTATTTTGGCCGGGGGCTGCACTCTGGTCGGCTCCATGGCTTTGTTTGCCAAAAGAAAGTGGAGCAATCGCAGTCTGGGGCTTTTTCTTGGCCTGGCTGCAGGAGTTATGATTGCGGTTGTAATTCTGGATATGCTGCCATCTGCTTTGGTAGCTAACGCTCCGGAAGCTGGCCTGGGTTTCGTTATTGGCCTGGCGGCTCTGGTTCTTGTGCATTTAGTGTTTTTTTCCAGGCAGGCAGAGAATGAAGGCCTCTTAAGGCTGGGCTACTTAATAATGTTGGGTATTGCGCTGCATGATCTTCCTGAAGGAATGGCCATTGCTTTGGGAAACGAAATGAAGGTCAGAACTGGAATGGTAATAGCTTTAGCTATAGGGATACACAATATTCCAGAGGGTATGGCCATAGCCGCTCCTTTGCTTATGGGGGGAATGAAGCGAGTAAAAATATTTCTGTGCGTTTTTCTCATTTCTCTGATTACACCTTTGGGAACACTAGCAGCTCAGGTTATAGTACAAATTATTCCAGAGGTGCTGGCTTTGTTGTTAGGCTTTGCTTCGGGTGTAATGATTTTCCTCGTCTTTTTTTACCTCTGGCCGCAGGCCGGGAGCAAGGATAAAAAGAGCCGCGCCCAGGGTTTTCTCCTCGGCTTGCTGATTATTGCTGCTGCTACTTTTCTCTAAATAGAAGGGAGCAAGACAAGCCGTAGGTGTTGCCCATGCGTAGTGCCCTGTCGGGCACAACTGATGCTCCCTTCGGTCGCTATTAAGGACGCTGGAGCGGTATATTTTATGCAAACGAATGCATATTAATAACTTTTTGCAGTGACATCAAGATTATGTTATTGCAAAAAGTAATAACTGACTCTACTGCAAAAGGGTCTTTTGCAGTGAAGTCAAAGATACTCATATAACGGCTCCTTGCTCCATACAAGAATAAAAACAGCTATGCATAAGGATAATAAGGGGAAAAGCAAAGGAGTATAAAGAAATTGGCAAAGTGGTTTTATCTTTCGTTGGCGGCTCTTTCCGGAGCTGCCATGGCCCTGCAAGGAACTTTTAATGCTGCTCTGGGCAAAGTGGTAGGCATCTGGGAATCAACACTGGTAGTACACCTGGTAGGAACCTTGACCGTTCTGTTAATAATGTTGGGCTTAAGTACCGGTTTTAGCAATTTGGCCAAGCTAAACAGCGTTCCCTGGTATGCTTTCCTGGGTGGTTTTCTTAATGTTTTGATAATCTATACTCTAGTGCGAGCTATCCCCCAAATTGGGGTAGGTAATGCCACGACAGCCATAATAATAACCCAGGTATTAACTGCAGTGTGTATAGATAACCTGGGTGCTTTCGGTATGAAGAAATATGAATTTCATTACCTCGATCTTCTCGGCGTTGCTTTACTGGCGGCCGGAGCCAGGATACTACTTATGGAGTAAAATCCATATTAACCCCCCATGTCCGGAGGGCACAACCACCGATGAAAATGGAGGTATGACAGGAAACTCTTGATTGCAACATTAACAGTGACACCCGCAGGGTGGAGCATCAGGAGTGCCCGCAGGGTGAAGGGGGCTTTACGCTGATTTACGCAGATTGATCTCAGCGTTATCTGCGCCCGAAGAGCCAGCGTCTTTCAGCGTCTAAAATAATCTATTTTCGTATTAAGACAAAAGACCCCTTGGGAGATTGACCAATAGCACTACTACTCCAGCCAGTATTAGCAGAATACCTAGCAGGAGAGTCCAGAGAGGAAGCGGCAAAAGGCGAAGAGCCAGCTCCAGATAATAGCTGACCAGATCCTCCCTCTTTAAGCTTAGCAGACTGCTTTCAGCTCTCTTGTAAGAAATATAAGCCAACGCTACTAACAGTAAACCACTGAGTAGCAGCAACAACCCTGGATTCACCAAAACACCCCCCGCTTACAGGCTGTCTATTATTATTTTATCTCTTGGGAATTTCTAATTTGTATAAATAAGCTAAACCTATTATAGTCTATAATCCCTGCTTTTTTTAACTCCCATCCCCACCACCTTAATTGCGACCCGGTATTCAGATAAATACCCAGCTGGTATGTATTTATGACTTTTTGCAGTGACATCATGGACTTAATTAAAGAGGATTTATGTTAAAAGCGTGGAAGTTTCTCATAAAAGAAATTTCTACGTTTTTCTTCATTGCACGGTATTATAACTATCAGAGATTTCACAGATTAATCTATCAAATTGCTTTTTGCTAGTGCCCAAATACTACTTTTGCGGGGGAGCACCAGATATGAGATTTAGTAAAGAGGTGTGTAGATGGCCGTAAGATACATACTGGGGAGAGCAGGAAAAGGGAAAAGCCATTTAGTTTACCAGGAAATCGAGATGGCCTTGTGTAAAAACAAAGACCAGGCCTTGATTTTACTGGTTCCTGACCAATATACATTGCAAGCGGAACGGGATGTGATTAGTCAACTCAACTTGCCAGGTATTATGCGTCTGGAGGTTTTAAGCTTCACTCGCCTGGCTCAGAATGTCTTTAGCCGCGTGGGAGGCTTAACCCGGGTTTTTCTCAATGAACCGGGAAAAATTATGGTGCTTAGACGAATAATTGATGAAAGCAGTCCGGAGCTGGGGTTGTATAAAAAAGTAGTTCGTCAGGAGGGTTTTGTCCAGCAGTTCAGCCAGCTATTGGCTGACTTTAAACAACGCGATATCCGTCCCGAGAATTTGCAGTTGGATATTAGTTTAGATGAAACTATGGATCAAATTATTAAGAAAAAGCTAAAAGATATAGCCTTAATATATCAGCGCTTTAGTCAGTATATGGAAGGGCGCTATATTGATAGTGAGGACTATATGGATCTTCTAATAGAAAAATTGGAAGCCTACAGCTTACTTGAAAATGCAAGAGTGTGGATTGATGGTTTTACTACCTTTGCCCCCCAGACGCTCAGAATTATAGAAAAGATTATGCTAATGGCCCATGATACCACTATTTGCTTTACTCTTGATCCGGATAGAGATAAAGCCGACTTGGATTTATTCCGACTGCCAGGGCAGAGCTATGGGCAAATCCGCGAAATGGCTCGAAAGTATGGCTTGAAGGAAGAATTGATTTGCGTTGATCCTCAGCAGGCTGAGACCCTGAAAAGTCCGGAAATCAACCACATGGAAGCAGAGCTTTTTGCATACCCGGGAAAGATTTTCGATAAAAAGCTGCATAATCTGGAAATATTCGCAGCTTCCAGCATAGATAGTGAAGTGGAAGCCCTGGCAGCGGAACTGTTGCTTTTAGCGCGTAAGGGCTATCGTTGGAAAGAGATGGCTGTGGTCTGTCATGATATGGACCGCTATGGAAGCTTGATAAAAAGGACTTTTCGCGATTATGGCATACCCTGTTTCATGGACAGAAAACGGGATATCATGAGTCACCCGATTATTGAGTTGATTATGGCTGCACTGGAAATAATCAGCCGGGGTTACCGCTATGAAGATGTTTTTACCTATCTGAAAACCGGTTTTAGTGATTTGGATGAAGATGGAGTGGAATTATTAGAAAAATATGCTTTGGAGTTTGGTATCAAAGGAGAAAAATGGAGGGAAGAGTTCCAGCACGCTGAAGCAGAGGACCTTGTGGAATTGAATCAGAAACGTCTCCTATTTATTAAACCGCTGGAAGACCTTGCTATGAAGGTTAAGGGAAATAAAGCAATAAAGGAATTGTCTCAGGCAGTCTATGAGTTCTTGGAAAATACCAATACATACTATAAATTGGAAAAATGGACTGATGATTTAAGGGTAAGGGGTTTTCTTGAAGAAGCAAGTGAGAGCTCACAGCTATGGAATGCCACTATGGAAGTATTAAACCAAATGGTGGAGATAATGGGCGAGCAAAAAGCAAATCTTAAAGATTTCAAAAGGACACTGGAGGCCGGCTTTTTGTCTTTCGAAATTAAGATAATCCCCACTACTGTGGATCAAGTTCTGCTTGGTGATATACAACGTTCCAAGAGCCATGATATTAAATGTCTTTTTGTAATTGGTGTTAATGACGGAATACTGCCTTCTTTAGGGCGGGAAGAAGGAATTTTAAGTGAAGCAGAAAAGGAAGCACTGCAAGAAAAGGGATTGGATCTGGGCTATGAGCGAGAAATGAACTGGGAAGAGGAGCGCTTTTTGATTTACAGCGCTCTGGCTAAACCAGCAGAGAGAATCCGCTTGAGCTATGCTCTGGCTGATGAAGAGGGGAAAGCACTGCGTCCTTCGCTCTTGATCGATCAGGTCAGAAAACTCTTCCCCTCCGTATCCTTAAAGACTAATTTAATCGAGAATCAGCAATGGCAGTTGCAGATGATTGCTACACCGGAGAGTAGCTTTAAACATCTGGTGGAAAAGTTGCGTTTAGCTTTGGACGGTAAAGAACTAGAAGGGTTCTGGTGGGATGCTTACAGATGGTATTATGAGCAGGAAAGCTGGCAGGGAGCAAGAGAACTACTGATCCAGGGCCTCTTCCATAATAATCAACCTGAACCCATCCAACCTGAAGTATCCCGGTGTCTTTTTGGGTCACCCCTTCGTTCCAGTGTTTCCAGGTTGGAGCAATTTGTAAGCTGTCCCTTTGCCCATTTCGTTCGCTACGGTCTGCAGCCCCAGGAACGAAAGACTTATGAACTCAGGAGTCCTGATCTGGGGCTTTTATTTCATGACAGCCTTTTATCATTTAGCCATAAATTGCGCGAAGACAATAAGTCCTGGCTGGAACTGCAAAAAGAGGATTGCTGTTCTCTGATTGATACCGTAGTGGATGAAATAGCATTATCCTTTGGCAATGGGATATTTAGCAGTCATCCCCGCTACCGGCATTTGCTTAAGCGACTAAAGAGAATAAGCCGGCGCGCGGTATGGACCTTGACAGAACATTTACAGCAAGGTGAATTCAAGCCTTTGGATTATGAGATTAGCTTTGGCCGGGGAGGAGTACTTCCTGCTGTTGAAATAGACTTAGAAAACGGAGAAAAATTATTTTTGGAAGGAAGAATAGACCGCGTAGATTTGTTAGAATTAGATGAGAGTTGTTATGTTAGAATCCTAGACTACAAGTCAGGTCAACAGGATTTCCATCTATCGGAGGTATTTCATGGGCTGACCTTACAATTAATGCTATATTTAAAGGCGGTGCTGGCAGCCCAGGAGCAAGTGGGATCGAAGCAAGTCATCCCAGCCGGGGTTTTCTACTTTAAGATAGATGACCCTATGATTAACAGCGAAGAAAAAATTGTGGAGGTAGTGGAAAAGGAGATTGCGAAAAAACTAAAAATGAAAGGATTGGTTATAGCTGATGCGAAAATTGTCCGTCAGATGGATCGGGAAGTGAATGGTTACTCCACGATCTTACCGCTGGGATTAAACCAAAAGGATGAGTTTTACCGTTTCTCCTCGGTGCTTCCCAGTCAGGACTTTTTTGCTATGATGCGTCATGTAGAGCAGTTACTGAAAAAGATTGGACAGGAGATTATTAGTGGGCAATTAAGGATAGAACCGGTTTATACCCGGGGGAGGTTGGCTTGTGCCTATTGTCCCTATCCATCTATCTGCCAGTTTGACCGGCTTTTTTCGGACAACAACTGGAGATACTTGAAGCCTTTGACGCGGGAAGAAGTATTGACCCGGCTTAAGGAAGACAATTAAGAGTGGCAGATGGGCAAGGAAAACCACTTATGTTAGAATGTTTTATATTAGATGTGGAAATATCTTGCTATTAATCTTTCGATGGGGGAATGGAGATGAAATCAGCAAAACATGATAAAATAGTAAGTTTTAATGGTATTTCTAATAACAAATTTAAGGGGTTCAAGGTCTCTATTGATTTGTTTACTGATGAACTATATCTTAGAGCACCCGCAGCGAAACTTGATGGTATAAGCTATAAGTTTGAAAATTTGACTATGCTCCGGCTGGATCGGAGAGAAAAAGGGCATCAGGATATTCTGGATATCAATATTGCTTTTCCGGATGGCGAGCAAACGGAGACAGTTATTATCAGCCGGGAGGATGCTTACCGGGTATTGATAAGGTACAAATTTTTCAAGGATGGGGCCAATGAATTAAGGAAGAGGAAAACTGAATTCGAAGAGATGACTGAACTGAAAAATGTGGCTCTGATTGAATTTACCAGGAATAAAGATGTCCGAAACTATAATTATGGGACTTTGATTTTGGCTCAGAAAGAAATGAATTTCATTTCCTACAATGGTAAGAATTTTATTCTGCATCTGGATGAACTTGATAGTGGCTACTATTATCACACAGTAGTTTTACCCACGGATATTCTGGGTTATTCACGCTGGATTTCTGTGCACCGGGTATCGGACTTGAAGAGAGATTCCCTGGAAATTGTCACTTTCATGAGTAATGAGGTACAGGCGGGTCAGGTAGAAAAGCTTTTTGCGGAACATTACGCCCAATACCTGGAGAACAAGATGAAATTAGTACAGCAACTCTGGCAGGATTTTAACCAACGGATTGAAGAACAATACCAGGCTCTGAAAAGCGATCCGGAAGCGAAGAAGCTAGCCGGCAAATTTGTAGAAGAAAAAGGGGATGCAGTTTTGCTTAACCCCGATACCTATTGGGATTTGGATTATTTGATGGAGAAGAAAAGAAGTAACGCTTATGTAAATATATTGGCCCCGTATGAGGAAGATATCGAGCTGTCTCCCGAAGTTAAGACATTTTTTGAAGATTCCTTCCTTCCGTTTTATAAATTGCTGGTACAGAAGCCGGATATGAAAAATGAAGTAGCCTTGCTAGCTGTTTGGAAGCTGCTGAAGGCCAGTTCCTTGGAGTGCTATCGCGAAGTGTTTTGCCGCCAATTTCCTCATTTTTTGGAAGGGGATTGTACCTGGCAAGAATGCATAAATCATTTCTACACATTTTTTAAACCCGATATCCCTACAGAGAAGGATCTGGCCCTGTTAAGCTATTTTATGATGGCAAATTATTGGAAAAATGAAGATAACTTCACTTACTACTACCAGACCATTAAGGAAAGCCAGATTAATGCTTTCAAAGAAAGTTGATTGAAACTTGGGGCTTTGGGTCATAAATGCTGGGAGTAGCAATTAGAGATTGATTATAGATTATTTACGGAAGGAGTATAATAATTGAACATGGATAATTTTGAGGCTATGCATTTAAAATTAATCGAGAGCCTGAAACAGCCCCAGACTTTATCGTTGGGCCTGCAATTAGAGAATTGGGCTACCCGACAAGGAGAAAAAACCGCTTTGATATATGCTGACCGCTATATCAGCTACGAACAGTTTAACCAGATGGCCAATCGTTATGCCCATTTCTTTCAGCAAGAGGGATTTAAAAAGGGTGATGTGGTTTCATTACTGATGGATAACCGACCTGAATATTTGATGGCGGCCAGTGGTTTAAATAAATTGGGTGTGGTGGTAAACCTGGTAAATTCAGTTATACGCGGGGGACGCCTGGCCCATGCCATCAATATCAGTGAGTCACGAGCGCTTATCATTGGACATGAATTCATGGAACTCTATCAATCGGTGTCCAATATGATCCGGCTGAGAACTCCAGGGCGCATCCTGGTGGAAACTGGGGAGCAAAATATTGCACTGACACCTGCTGTCGAGGATTTGAATCAACTCCTATCCGACTGTCCTACCCATAATCCTGAAAGCACTGCAAGATCGAGCAGCGAAGATCTTCTAATCTACATGGAAACTGCCGGGAGCAGCGGACTGCGCAAAGCAGTGATACTGGCACAAAAAAGATGGCTGCTTATGGGACAGCAGTTTGCTCTGCTCACCAATATGAATCAGGACTCTATTATTTATTTAGTAATTCCGTTCTATTACAATATGGGATTTAATATATGCTTTTCCAGTATGCTGGCATCTGGAGCGAGTATGGTAATTAAACCGCGCTTCTCCTTGAGCAATTTCTGGCCCGATATTTGCCGTTATAAGGTTACGCACTTTATGGCGGTGGGGGAAATGTTGCGCTTCATTTGCAATCAGCCTGAAAAAGCAGGTGATTTGGATAACCCCTTGGAATATATTGTAGGTGTCAATACCCGTGGTGATCTCTTGGATCGACTGCACCAGCGTTTTGGGATTAAAAAGATTGTCGAGGCCTATGGTACTTCCGAAGGAGTAGGAACCTTCATCAATGAGGAAGAAATCCCCGGTATGTGCGGCAATCTTGACTTGAGGGGTATGCGGCAGGGAGAAGTGGTACAGTATGATTTTGATAGTGAAAGCATAATCCGGGACGATAAAGGACTGGCTGTAATCTGTAAGCCTGGTGAGATTGGGCTTGTCCTGTCGGAAATAAATGAAAACAACCCGTTTTTGGGTTATGTTAATGATAGTGAGATGAGAGAAGCCAAAATTATTCGCGATGTCTTGCGAAAAGGGGACGAATATTTTAACACTGGTGATTTGGTTAAGCTTCATGAAGGCAGTTATATTTCCTTTGCTGATCGTCTGGGTGATACTTACCGTTGGAAGAGTAAAACGGTTTCCGCTCATCAAGTGGGGGATGTTTTAAATAAGTTTTTTGGCGGGATAGAAGAAGCCTTTGTTTATGGGGTGAAGATTCCGGGAATGGAGGGAAATTGTGGTATGGCCGCCCTGCAGTTAATGGAAGATGTAGCTTTGGATTGGAAAAGCCTGGTGGATCATATCAATAGGAGAATGCCTGACCATGCCCGCCCTGTATTTATCCGGATTTGCGACTTCGTGGATGCAAATTTATTTAGGAAAAAAAGGCGGCAACTCCAGGAAGAAGGTTTCGACCCAGCTGTGGTCAAAGACCCTCTATATTATTTCGATCTGGAACGAAAGGCCTATCTTCCCTTAACCCTGCAAAAATATCAGGATATTATGAACGGCAAGATTCGTTTGTAAGCTACTGGGACAAACAGGCAACGGATATCTATCTATATCCTGCTTTAGACGAACCAACAGCTGTTGCCTATTAGCAGTGCTATGGGGAACAACTGATGCTCCCTGGGACTCATTGAAATAGTATGCTAAATTTTTGTAGACATGTTAAGATGAGTGCCGAGGAGCTATTATGCTTAATATTTATGACATTTTGCAGTGACATAATATTTGTAACAGGAGGGAAAAAATGAACTGGATGAATGAATCGGGTAGTTACAGCCGTTATAATGTTTTCCTAAAAATTCTTCAGAGCAATGAATATGTCTCTATATTTGACCCCAAGCTTAAAAGATATATGGATATCCTTATAGATTTGGAACAGCCTTTTACTACCTGGTCTACTCCCAACAATATCATACTAGTACATGAAACCTTGTGCTTGCGGCATTTCCCCAACAAGCATGAGAGATCGGCTAAAAGGCCGGTTTTAATTCTGCCGCCTCAAGCCGGGCACCATTCCAACCTGGCTGATTATTCCCCAGCCCAGAGTCTGGTTCGGGTATTTCATCGTTATGGCTACGATGTCTATGTTACCCAGTGGCTATCTGCTACTCCTGAGTACAAGGACTTGGGAATAGAGGATTATATAAGGTTGACCGATGAAGCGGTGGAAGAAGTTAGAAAAAGAACCGGGGTTTACAAGATTCACCTGGTGGGGCAATGTCAGGGGGGGTGGCAGGCCAGTATTTATACTTCTCTTTTTCCGGATAAGATTTCCACGTTGGTATCAGCGGCAGCTCCGATAGATGTTAATGCCACACCCTCACCAATAGTGGATTATGCCCAAAAGATGCCCATCGATGTTTTCCGCTTTATGGTTAAATCTGGCAGCGGAGTAATGCAGGGTAAATATATTTTACAGGGATTTAAGAGCATGCAGCCCGAAGAACATTATGTGCGCAAGTATTTCCGTCTCTGGCAGATGATCAAAGAAGGTAATGAAGAGGGAATTAAACGTTTTATCCACTTTGAAAACTGGTATCAATATACCCAAAACCTCCCTGGGCGTTTCTACCTGGAAATAGTGAAAAATATATTTAAAAAGAATAATCTTACCAAACCAGATAGTTTCCAGCTCAATGGCTGCCTGGTGAATTTAAGAAATATAAGCTGCCCGGTAATCATAATGGCCGGTAAAAGGGACCATATTACGCCTCCGGAGCAGGCCTTCGCTCTTAAGAACTATATCTCTACCCCGGCTGCAGATGTAATTGAGATATTAACTGAGGGAGGGCATATCGGGACTTTGATGGGTACCGAATCTTTGCGGGAAGACTGGACCGCAGTAAACGAAGTGCTTAAGCTGGCCATTTAGGGGTGAGAATATGGCCAATTGGACCAAAGAACAGGAAGAAGCTATCGATGCCAGGAACAGTAACCTCCTGGTGGCGGCAGCAGCCGGTTCGGGAAAAACTACGGTTCTGGTTGAGCGAATAATTCAACTTGTCATCAATGATCGAATTGATATCGACCGCATGCTCATAGTGACTTTTACCCAGGCAGCAGCCGGAGAGATGCGGGAAAGGATTAATGCTGCCCTTTTTAAGGAAATGGAGAAGGGAAGAGAAGACGAGCATCTCAGGAGGCAACTATATTTGCTTAATCGCTCATCAATCAGTACCCTTCACGCCTTCTGCACTGATGTAGTACGCCAGCATTTTCACCTGGTTAATGTTGACCCACATTTTAGAATAGCCGATAGCACTGAGGCTGAATTGATTAAGATGGAAGCCCTGGAAGAGCTGTTGGATCAGGAGTACGAAAAGGGAGATAATGCTTTTCTGGAGCTGGTGGAAGCGTTTGGCGGCAGTAAAGACGATAAGCCGCTTGAAGCCTTGATATTACGCTTATACAGCTTTATTCAGAGCCATCCCGAACCGCTAAGATGGTTGCGGGAGAAAATAGCCAACCTGGCTCTGGGTGAAGATAACTGGGCTGAAAATCCATGGGCCAGAGAGTTAAGTCAGCAAATAAAGATAGAATTATATGCCGCTCAGGATATACTGAAGCGCGCACTCTACCTTTGCGGAAAAGCCAGTGGACCTCAAGGATATGGGGAAGCCATTGAGAATGACCAACAATGGGTGGAACTTATGCTAGAGGCGTTGGATCAGGGACTGCCTGCCTTATATTCATGCCAGCAGCAGCATACTTTTAAGCGACTGGGGAGGGTTTCCCGAGATGCGGATGAAAACCTGAAGAGTCAAGTCAAAACTCTCCGGGAAGAAGGCAAAAAAATAATTACCGGTATACATAGTTTACTTGGGCGCGATCCCGCTGAATACCTTCAGGATCTAAACGAAGTCCACCCTATTATGAACTACCTGGGAGAGATACTGGAAGCATTTGGGGGAATTTACCGGGAAAAGAAAAGGGAGAAAGGCGTAGTTGATTTCAATGACCTGGAGCATCTGGCTTTGCAGATACTTAGCAACGAAACAGTAGCGCGAGAATACCGGGAGTATTACAGCTATATATTTGTTGATGAATATCAGGATAGCAATCTGGTACAGGAGACTATCCTTAATTATTTTAAAAGAGAGGATAATCTATTTATGGTGGGGGATGTCAAACAAAGCATCTATCGCTTTCGACTGGCCGATCCCTCATTGTTTTTGGAGAAACAGAATTCTTACCCGCTGCAGGAAGGCAGTGTCAACAGAAGGGTAGATCTTAACAAAAATTTTCGTAGTCATCCTGAAATACTAAACGCCATCAATTACATTTTCCGCCACCTAATGTCCAGGGAACTGGGGGAAATTGATTACGATGAAAAATCCTATCTTTACCCTGGGTTTAAGCAAGAAGAGCTAAAATGCGAAGTAATAGATCTCTCCCGCAAGGAGGAAAAGCAGGAAGAGGATTCATCTAAAAGAGTGGAGCTCTATATCCTGGAAAACAATCCGGAGCTTATTATGAAGTTGGAGGAGAATGAGACCGATGAGCTGCAAATCCCGGGTGAAGCAGAAAATGAGTTTATTGAGCGAATAATCGAAATGGATAATACAGAAATGGAAGCCCTGTTAATTGCACAAAAGATTAGGCATCTTCTGGAGGAAGATATTTATGACCCTCAACTGGATGCTATTAGAAAAACAGAATATCGGGATATTGTAATATTACTTCGAGCTACCCGGAATTCTGCCGGGATATATATGGAACAATTGAGTGCAGAAGGTATTCCGGTTTATGCCGATGCCAGTTCCGGGTATTTTGACACTCTGGAGTTGAACTTGTTTATAAACCTTTTACGCTTGATCGATAACAAAAGACAGGATATAGCTCTTCTGAGTGTGATGCGCTCTCCTATAGGTGGATTTAGTATTGGGGATTTTATAAAAATTAGAACCAGCTGCTTTCCCCGGGGGAAAAACCAATCCTTTTCTTTTTATGAAGCCATGGAAAGTTATATGGCAGAGCATAATGATGGTTTAAAGGATAGATTAAGCTTATTTTTACAACAGATAAGGGAGTGGCAATTAGAGTCCCGTATCATGGCACTGGACGAATTTATCTGGAAGCTCTTTATGGATACCGGTTATTATTACTATGCCGGGGCGATGCCCGGGGGGGTGCAACGCCAGGCCAACCTCAGGATTCTGCTACACCGAGCGCGAGAGTTTCAAAAAAGCTCTTTTAAAGGCCTGTTCAGCTTCATAAAGTATATAGAAAAGATCAAGTCAAGTGGGAGTGATATGGGGAATGCCTGCATTATTGGGGAGAACGACAATGTTGTTCGCCTTATGAGTATCCACAAGAGCAAGGGATTGGAGTTTCCGGTGGTTATTCTGGGCGGGTTAGGAAGAGCTTTTAATATTAGGGATAGCAACGAAAATGTTTTGTTGCACCGGGAGTTGGGAATAGGTCCCCGCTATGTCAATGCCCATCTTAGAACCTATCGCGATAGCATTGCCAGGCTGGCCATTAAGAATAGGATAAAGTTGGAAAATCTGGCTGAAGAAATGAGGATACTCTATGTGGCTTGTACCCGCCCCCAAGAAAAGTTAATAATGGTAGGGACTACCCGCAAGTTGGAGAGTGCATGGCGAAGATGGAGTCAGGAGGTAAACAGCTTTAACCAATCCCGCGCCAGGACTTTTCTGGATTGGCTTATCCCCATAATTATGCGTCACGAGGAAGAAGGGCAATATCTGCGTGAGTCTGCAGGAGGGGACTGGGACAGAGAAATCCTTTGGGCTGATGAATCCCGGTGGAGAGTAAAGCTGATTAATCCTCTGCAGTTAACAGCTGAGGAAGTAAGGAAAGAGGAAGTAAAGCATGAATGGGAGAGTTTATTAGAACAAGGGGGATATCCACACCCTACGGCAGAAAATGAAGAAATTAGAAATAGGTTGAACTGGAAATATCCTTATCGGGAGGCAGAAAAGATCCCTGCCAAACTATCAGTAAGCCAGATTAGCCAAATTAGTGCCGGCGTTTTGGAGGAAACAGCAGCAGCTACTTTTCTAACCCGGGCTCCTGTTTTTCTAAGCCGGAGAGAGGGACCGGAACAACGGTTTAGCGCGGCGGAGAAAGGCAGCATTGTTCATCTGGTAATGCAGAATCTTGATTATGGAAGAGTTGAGCTGCCGGTCAACCTTGAAGAGCAGCTTGGGGAGATGGTGGAAAGGGAACTCCTGACTCCGTCCCAGCTGACGCTGTTGGAAGTGAAGAAAATATGGCAGTTCTTCCAATCAAGTCTGGGGCAAAGGTTGTTGAAATCAAATCGCTTTTTTCGCGAAGCTCCTTTTAATCTGTTGGCTCCAGCCAACGATATTTTTACTTCTGCGGAAATCTGCCAGGAAAAACTCCTGATTCAAGGAATTATTGATCTTTATTTTTATGAAGGAGAAGATATTGTCCTCCTCGATTTTAAAACCGATATTGTTCACCATAAAAGTAAGGATGAAATGCTGGACCCTTATCGGCTTCAAATCGAGTTATACAAGAAAGCCCTGGAGAGAATCACCGGCAGCAGGGTTAAGGAGTCCTATATCTACTTTTTTGACCTGGATCGCGAAATTAGAATCTAGACCAGGTCGATCCATTCTGGCCAAGCTGCTGCTTATACTTTTTTGTAGCCCTTATGTTTTAGGATACCCGCCGGGCTTTATGGGGGTACATTATTCGATTTTTTTATAAGGAAGACAAAAAAAGCAGGTGTCGCCAAGGACACCTGCTTTTAAAATTGATAAAAGCTATATGATAAAAGCTATATTACTGGCCGATCTTGCAGGTCTTGGTCCAGATACGCATCATCTGGGCTTCCTTCACCAGTTCATCCCTGAAGTCGGGATGGGCAATGTTTATTAGAGCTTCCGCCCTTTCCCAGGTGCTTCTTGCTTTCAGGTTAACGGTGCCATACTCGGTGGTTACCAGGTAGACACAGGAACGGGGAACAGTGACTATAGTCCCAGGACTCAGGGTAGGTCTGATGCGGGAAACCCGACTGCCGTCCTTAAGGGTGGCGGTTGAGCTCAAGCAGATAAAGCCTTTGCCCCCATTTGATTTGTAAGAACCAAGAATGAAATCGAATTGTCCGCCAGTACCGGAAATGTGTCTCCAACCTGCGGATTCAGAGGCTACCTGGCCAAAGAGATCTACTTCCAGGGCGTTGTTTATTCCCACTACCTTATCGTTTTGCCCGATTACCCAAGGGTTATTGGTATATCCTACCGGGTAGCTGGCACAGGCAGTGTTGCGATCCATAAAGTTATAAAGCTTTTCGCTGCCCATGGCAAAGGTGTAGACCATTTTCCCCTTGTCAATGCTCTTGCGTTTGTTGTTTACTCTGCCGGCATCATACATGTCAACATAGGCGTCCACCAGCATCTCGGTGTGCACTCCCAGATCCTTCAAATCGGACTGGGCGATCATCGCTCCAACGGTATTGGGCATAGCCCCGATCCCCAGTTGTATGCAGGAACCGTCCTCCATCTCTTCCATAACCAGAGAGGCGATTTTGCGGTCTACATCGGTGACCGGCAGTTCGGGCAGGCTCAAAAGCTTGGGGTTGGTCTGGCTTTCGACTATATAGTCGATGTCAGAAATATGAACTGCTTCTCTAAGTCCACCATAGCATACTGGGATGGAGGTGTTTACTTCGGCAATTTTTATTTTAGCTTTATTAATAACATAAGAAGATATGGAATTAGAGGTACCCAGGTTAAAAAAGCCATGTTTGTCCATGGGAGCTACCGGAATAAAGGCCACATCAATATCGGCAAAATCTTCCACAAATTTGCCGGCTTCATGATAGGTCAGGGGAATGTAGTTACAGAGATCCTTCATAGCCAGCTGACGGGAACCACCGGAAAAGTGCCAGTCATTATAAATGAAATGATCTCTTTCCGGGTCACATTTTACTATTTCGGGCATAAAGGTTGCAGTTACTACTCTGACTTTTACATCTTTGAGCTCATCTTTGCGCCGGGCCAGGGCTGCGTCTAAATCCTTGGCCTGCATCATGAACTCACCGTATTCCACCCAATCGCCTGATTTTACGACCTTGACTGCTTCATCCGCAGTACGCAGTTTCTCTTTATACAGATCTGTATATGTCTTTCCCACTAAAAAAACCCCCTTAATTTTCTCTTTTTAAATTTCTCTTTTTAAGTATCCAAGCAACTTTAGATTATTCCACTATTCAACTTGGAAAAAGAATATAGTTGGTACCACCTCCTTTATAAGTACTTGCAAGATATTGAAGTAAAAGATCCTGAAGAGAGTTTGGATGTAGGAGAATTCTCGAATGCTTGTAAAACACTGTGTTTAGTAACATACTATTAATTATGCCATGCTATTAGCTAATTGAAAAGTCAATAAATTCAGAATTTATTTAAATACTGATGTCACTGCAAAAAGTAATAAATATGCATTAGTGTGCATAAATATACCGCTCAGCACCCATAATAGCGACCGAAGGGAGCATCAGAAGTGCGCGACAGGGTGCACCCATAATAGCGACCGCAGGGTATGTAGGGAACGGCCCCCGGGTCGTTCCGAATCAGGCGCAACAACCTTAATAGCGACTGCAAAGCATTGTAAGGGCGGTCTTCGAGCTCCCGCTTTCACCTTCGCCAGCGTTTTGTATATTCATGCAGCCCTTATGCAACAAAAAAGGTTTTTGCAGTGGAGTCAATACTATAAAGGTCTACTGAAGTGGACAATGAATAATCATTTTGGGAAAAGAATTCGCCATAATGCTTAAAAGTCCTTTAAAAAACTTACTAATATGGAGTGAATTATATCACAACAATTCCCAAAAGGAAAAAAATTATCCTTGAGAATTCTGATTTACTTGAATAACTTCGGCGGTGAGAAGGAAAGAGAAAAGAGGAAAGAGGATTTATCAGTACATTAGGGGAACTGATACTCTTAAAAGACAATAACATCATGGGCCTATTTATCAGAAATTAATAGATGCAGGCGAAAAGGGAAGCTTGCATATATAACTTGCATATATAAAAAGACTAAAATACAATATACAGGGAAGGAGATGGGCTTTTGCAGCAGGATAACGGTAAACTTGACCTCATTGCCTCTAAAGCTTTTTCAAGCAACCTCGAAATGGTTCGGATTGTAGATTTTCTAAACAAAAGCCTTAAAGGCAAAAAAATAATGTTTGGTTTAAGCAAAGACAAGGAAAAAGAGCAGATGACCATCAGTATTTATGAATTTGAATAGCTTTGAGGTGAATTGTAATTGAGTAAAGAACTACGTGACTTTATTAAGGAAACCATAAGTATTATAGTTATCGCTTTTATTTTATCTTTGATCCTCAGGGCTTTCATTATAGAAGGAAGAGAAATACCCTCTGGTTCCATGCTGCAAACCCTGCAGGTTGATGACCGGGTCATGGTCAACAAGTTCATTTATCATTTTAAGGAACCGGTAAGAGGGGACATAGTAATTTTTGATCCCCCCGAAGAATTGAATTCCAGCAAGTATTTTATCAAGCGGGTAATTGGACTGCCCGGGGATAAGGTACAGATGAAAGAAGGCCGAGTGTTTGTTAATGATAAACCTCTGTCTGAGCCCTACCTGGCCGAGGAAATAAACTATCAATTTGGGCCGGTGGTGGTTCCCGAGGATAGTCTGCTGGTTCTGGGTGATAATCGTAATTATAGCTTTGACAGCCATATGTGGAACACCTGGTTAACCCGAGATCGGATTAAGGGCAAGGCTTTTATGATCTACTGGCCTTTGAATCATTTTACACTCCTGGAACGGGAGGTTTCTTTTGAATGAGGATTCTACTAACCAATGATGATGGAGTTCATGCTCGGGGAATTCAGGCTTTGATTGGAGAGCTGGGTTCCATAGCGGAAATCTTTGTTGCTGCTCCTGACCGCGAAAGAAGTGGAACCGGGCATTCCATTACCGTCTTTGAACCGATTAAAGTAGTTAAGGCCAAGCTGGCAGGAGTAAAGGCCAGTTGGGTAATCGGCGGTACTCCGGTTGATTGCGTCAAACTGGCCAGCAGCAAGTTAGTAGGGGATAAGATTGATCTGGTCGTCTCCGGAATTAATCATGGACCCAACCTGGGAACTGATGTATTGTATTCGGGGACGGTGTCTGCTGCCGTTGAAGGAGTAATCATGGGCTCACCTTCAATTGCTATATCTTTGAATTCCTTTGCAGCAGATATGGATTTTTCTTTTGCGGCCAATTTTACCCGCAAGGTGATTCAAATTCTTTTTAAAAATGGCATGGAGAAAAAGACCTTGTTGAATATAAATATTCCAGCGCTATGTCCCAAGGAAATTAAAGGTATCAGGATCACCCGTCTGGGGGTGAGAAATTATGAAAACCTCTTTGAAGAAAGGCGGGATCCGCGAGGCAACACCTATTTCTGGATGGGTGGAGGGGTGCTGGAGGAACCGCAGGAAGAGGACAGCGATGTAAATGCAGTACAACAGTCCTATATAAGTATAACTCCCATACATTTTGATTTGACTGATTACCGCTTGGTTGAGCAGTACAGGAAATCATTCAGCCAGTTCTCGCATTTACTGGGAGAAGCAAATGATATTCTTTAGTTTAATTTTGAACACGGCCATATTCTTTATAGCACTTAACCTTTCTTATATTAAAAAGAAGAGGGAAAACCCAGCTTATCCTGATAAACCCGTGAGCCAACTAATTCTCTTCCCATTGGCCTTAGGAGTGGTATTTACTCTTATAGTGGATGTTTTCAAGGGATTTATGCTTTATCAGCTACTTATTTTTTTGCTGGCCGCTCTGCTCCTGTATTGGATTTTCTATGTGCTTAAGAAAAGCTAGTATTTTAGTAAAAAGCTTTGATAGTTTTATTAAAGTATAGTACCATTTTTACAGTTGACTTTTAATAAACGAGGAGGTTGTTTGATGAAGGTTTACCCTAGTAGTAAAATCCGCAATATTGCTTTAGTAGGTCACGGAGGAACCGGAAAAACTTCGCTGGCAGAAGCAATGATTTATAATACAGGGGCTACCAAGAGACTGGGCAAGGTTGATGACGGCAACACTGTAGCGGATTTTTATCCCGAGGAAATTAAAAAGAAAATAACCATTAGCACAGCTTTGGTGCCTTGTGAATACAGGGATCATAAAATAAATATTCTGGATACTCCCGGTTACAGTGACTTCTACTTTGAAGTGACCGGTACTATGCGGGTAGCAGATTCCATGCTGGTACTACTCTCTGCCACTGCCGGTGTGGAAGTGCAAACAGAAGTCGTTTGGGAAGACTATCCTGCGGTTCCCAAGATCGCCTTCATAAATAAAATGGATCGTGAAAATGCTGATTTCTACAAAGTGCTGGATGATATGAAAAACAGATTTGCTGATAATATTGTTCCGGTACAAATACCTATTGGAACTGCGGAGAACTTCAAAGGGATAATTGACCTTTTAAAAATGAAGGCTCTAGTATTTGAATCTGGGAACGGGAAAATCAGCGAAGAAGAAATTCCCGCTGATATGATGGATGAGGCAGAGAGCTTTAAAGAAGCCCTGATTGAAGCTGCTGCTGAGGCCAATGATGACTTGCTGAGCAAGTATCTGGAGGGAGAAGAGCTTAATGACGAGGAGATTATGGAAGGGATTAAAGAAGCAGCAGTCAACGGCTTGTCGGTTTTTGTCTTCTGTGGATCAGCATTAAACAATATTGGTATCAGCCCCTTGATGGATTTTATAGTGAACTGTGGACCTGCTCCGGAGAGCAATCCTCTGGTAGCTGGTAAAGATGTGGAAAATGAAGCCATCGTGGCTCAAGTGTTTAAGACTATTGCTGATCCCTATATAGGAAGGCTGACCATGTTTCGTTTGTTTACCGGCCATTTAAAAGCTGATTCCGTAGTATATAATGCCAACAAGGAAAAGGACGAAAAAATTACCCAGCTATTGATAATGACCGGCAAAGAACAGGCTTCGGTTCCGGAGATACATGCTGGTGATATCGCAGCGGTGGCCAAACTCTCGGTTACTTCAACTGGAGACACGCTCACGGTCAAAGCCCAAGCAGTAATTATGGATCCTATTGAGTTTCCCGAGCCTACGCTGGGTATGGCCATTGAGCCTCGGAGCAAAGGCGATGAGGATAAGTTGAGCGGAGCTTTGCAGAGGCTTCTTGAGGAAGATCCCACTATCCGAGTAGAAAAGAATGTTGAAACCCGGCAAACAATTTTGAGGGCCATGGGTGATACTCATGTGGATATTGTTTTGGACAAGTTGTCTCGCAAATTTGGTGTGGATGTTATCAGCCGGGAAATGAGGATTCCCTATCGGGAAACCATTAAGGCTACGGTAGAGGCTGAAGGTAAACATAAAAAACAGAGTGGTGGGCATGGGCAATACGGTCATGTATTCGTAAAATTCGAACCCCATTACGAGGGAGATTTTGAGTTTGCCGAGAATGTTTTTGGAGGTTCGGTACCGCGCCAGTATTTTCCAGCGGTGGAAAAAGGACTGATTGAAGCCTTGGAAGAAGGGGTGCTGGCAGGCTATCCGGTAACCAATATCAAGGCTACCTTATTTGATGGTTCCTATCACTCTGTGGACTCTTCCGAAATGGCCTTTAAAATGGCAGCTCGATTAGCATTTAGAAAAGGTATAGAATCTGCCAAACCGGTTTTGCTGGAGCCGATTATGAATGTGCAGATAGAGGTTCCCGAAGCATATATGGGTGATATAATTGGGGATTTAAACAGCCGGCGGGGAAGAGTACAGGGAATGGAACCGGCAGGGAAGAAACAGCTTATTAAGGCTCAGGTTCCCCTGGCAGAAATGGCGCGTTATACTATTGATTTGAAGTCTATGACCCAGGGGCGCGGCAAGTTTAAAATGGAGTTTTCCAACTACGAAGAAGTGCCAGGCCAAAACGCTGAAAAAATTATAGAAAAAGCCAAACAGGAAAAAGAAGAAAAGGAAAAATAGCAGCTATTCAAACAGGGGACCTTAAAGGTCCCCTGTTTTCTATATACCTTAAAAAAGTAAATATACTCACTCGGCTACCTCAGTAGTGTCCGCAGGGTAAGGATGAAGCTGCTCACGCGAATTCTTATTGCCCGCCTCCCTTTCGCCTGCTATGCTAGCCTTAAACGGGTGTTGAATCCATGCGTCCCTTAGCGTTGCTTTACCCTAAAGGGGAAAAGTAAGCTTTCGTCAAGATAGTTTTGCCGGTCTATGAAATAGAAATAATAGTCTTTGGAGCAGGCGGGCTTTTGTTTTTGGTGCATTTCATATAAAATATAGACAATAAAAATAACTGCAGCCAGAGCCAGGAAAATAGCTGCAAAATAGAATGTATTATGACTTATAAAGAGAGCCCAAAATGAAAAGTGCAGAATAATGCAAGCCAGCAGTAACAAGCTGAAAAATATTTTATGTTCATTCAAAGCTTCTGCCTCCAGTTTTCTTTCTTGGATTATTTACTAATCGGAGCAGCTTAATACATGAAAGGAGTAGATTTGAACCGTTTTCCGGGAAAATGCTTATTAAAACGGTTCTAAGTGAGATTATGTCGAACTTGATTAATGGATTAATGAGCCCATTGCTTCCTTTGATTTCACAACCAGTAATAAAACAAATATTAATAGCAATTTTTGTGTTTATTTTTTTCTGGCTTCTAGGAAAATTATTTTACCGAAAAGTTCTCTCCTGGATCCTTCGCTTGTGCTATAAAAGCCAGAGCAACTGGGATGAAATAATCATTATTGCTTTGGGGAAACCATTGCAGCTTCTAATAATTGTTTTTGGACTCTATATGGCACTGGATATTCTATCTACCAACATTTCTCAAGAGCAATTACTCTTAAAGCTTTTTCGTTCCAGCCTGGTTGCCATTGTTGGTTGGGCTTTTTACCGCCTATCCGCCAGCACGACTCTCTTTTCTCAAAAAGCCCAGGAAAGATGGAATATTGACAGCATTCTAATACCATTAATATCCAAGACCTTGCATTTTCTTATTATTGCCCTGGTCATAATTATCATTGCTGGGGAATTGGGTTTTGATGTCAACGGTTTTATTGCTGGTTTAGGGCTGGGGGGTCTGGCCCTGGCTTTGGCGGCCAAAGATATGTTGGCTAATTTTTTTGCGGGTATGGTTATAGTTATGGAAAAACCATTCCTCATTGATGATTGGATTGAAACCCCAGGGGTCGAAGGGACAGTTGAGGATATATCTTTTCGTAGTACCAAAATTAGAAAATTTGATCAATCCCTGGTAACTGTTCCCAACTCCACCCTGGCTGCTCAAGCTATTACCAACTATAGCCGCAGGGGTAAACGTAGGATAAGCTTTTATTTAAACATGAACCGCAAAACACCTAAAGACGCCATAGAAAGCACTATCGCACACATTAAACAAATGCTTATTGAACACTCGGGTGTCCATTCCGAAACTATATTAGTGAATTTCGAATTTTTTGCTGAAAGTAGTTTTGATATTATGATATACTTCTTTACCAATACCACCGACTGGGCTGAGCACCTGACAATAAGACAGGATATTAACTTAAGGATAATAGGAATTTTAGAGGAGGAGGGGGTGGAAATCTCCTTCCCCAGCCGTAGCCTTTATTTTGCAGATGCAGGAAACATTAAGTCATAGTATCTAGGGAATTGTTAATATAAGTCTACTGATGAAACTAATGCAAAAGATCACTAGTATATCGGCGATAAGAAAGAGAACAGGGTTAATAGAGGTGTGTATCCTAAAAGCTTTTCATAGGGGCAGCCAGAAAAACAGAAACCGCGTAAAGCTACGCGGTATCAATATTCTTTATGGCAGGGGAGAGAGGAATCGAACCCCCAGCCCTCGGTTTTGGAGACCGATGCTCTGCCAATTGAGCTACTCCCCTGTATACTGTTTCTTTAGCAAAATTATTTTACCACAAACTACGAAACGATTCAATAGCTCTGAAGATATTCGGAACATCCTTTTTGTGGTCTCATTTTGTTATTTAATTCTGTTTTACCCCCATCCCCTTGACACAAAATTTTGGTTTTTGCTACTTGTGCAAGTCTTTTATTCTGAACAGCGTATGTCTATAATATAATAGCTTAATAATAGAACGCTGCCAGACACTTTAGTTGTAAACTTATTGGATTTCTGCATAGAATAATATTAGTCTTCAATGCCCCCATTTTCGGTGCTTGTGTCCTCAGGGCATGGGGGGTTAGAATACTTATACAAGCAAAATAATATTTATGATTTTTTTGCAGTTGCAGCGACAACAATAACCTTTAAAATATTAAGGGGTGAAAGAGTGAAAAGAGTACTGGTGCTGATGGGAGGTACTTCTGAGGAACGGGAGGTTTCCTTAAGAAGCGGAAAAGCTGTTTATGAGGGTCTAAGAGAAGCGGGATATGAAGTGGAAGCTTTAGACTTTACCCCTGAGACTATGCATCGGATAAAGGAAATTTCTCCAGATGTGGTTTTTATAACTCTGCACGGTAGAAATGGGGAAGATGGTACCGTTCAAGGTTACCTTGAACTTCTGGGAATACCTTACACGGGGTCTGGGGTTTTGGCCAGTGCTGTTTGTATGAACAAAGTAATGACCAAGAAACTCTTGGGCTTTGAAGGTTTGCCCAATGCTGATTTTCTGGTTATGAAAAAGAGACAGTTCAAAAAGGATTTATTTGACCCTGCCTTGCTAGTGGAAAACTTTGGTCTACCTCTGGTAGTTAAACCGGTTACTCAGGGTTCTAGCGTGGGTACATCGATTGTTAGGGAGGCCAATGATATTTTGCTGGCTTTAGAAATGGCTTTTTCCCTGGATGAAGAAATCCTGGTGGAAAAATTCATTGCCGGGGCTGAGCTTACTGTAACGGTATTGGGTAAAGAGCGTCTTAACGTATTGCCAGTAATTGAGATAGTACCCAGGAACGAATACTACGATTATGAATCCAAGTATATGCCGGGAATGTCGGATCATATAATACCCGCCAGAATCAGTGAACAGGAAAGAGAAAAGGTGGAGGAAATAAGCCGTAAAGCCTATGAGGCGGTGGGGTGCAGAGGTTATGCAAGGGTTGATTTGATACTTGACCGGGAAGGTAATCCATATATATTAGAAATTAATACGCTTCCAGGAATGACTGGCACCAGCCTGGTTCCTGATGCAGCCAGGGCAGCAGGTATCAGTTTTCCAGAATTACTTGAGCTTTTTGTTAAAATGGCTTTGGAGAATTAAAGTTTTCTTTAGGAGTAAAATCGCAAACTGGCTGAAGATATAAGCTGGTCTTGATGCAAGTCATGACCAGCTTTGTTTTGGGCAAATATAGTTAACATAATATATTTTATTTTACAAAAGAAAGTAGGGGGGTGAAGGGTATATTTTATGCAAACGACTGTATATTAAAAACTTTTTGCAGTGCCATCACTAATCAAATATAGAAAGGGCGGATAAGCTTCCTTGAAGTTAAGTTTCTGTTATAATTGTCCTAAGCAGTAACAGGGAGATGAAGTCTGAAAGAAATTCTTTCATTACGTTTTGTGCCTGAGCGAAGCGAAAGGAATGGATATAATCATGAATAATAAAATCATGAATAATAAATTAGAAGAAATAAGGAATAAGATTAATCACCGGGAAAGGCTATCGCGGGAAGACGGAATTTACTTATACCAAAGTAAAGATTTATTGGCTATCGGGGAAATGGCCCGCTCCAAAAAACATTTAATATCAGGTCCCCGGGTCTATTTCAATGTAAACCGGCACATAAACCTTACCAATATCTGCGTATCGCGCTGTCAATTCTGTGCTTTTGGAGTAGACGAAAATGGCAGTGCAGGCCCTTACTTAATGAGCCCGGAAGAGGCTTTTGCCTACGGGGCTGAAGCAGTTGACCATGGAATTACGGAATTCCATGTAGTAAGTGCTATGCACCCCCATATGGGACTTGATTACTATCTTGAGGTGATTTCCCGCCTGCATCAGGCCTTCCCTGATATTCACATTCAGGCATTTACCGCGGTGGAGATTTTTCATTTCTCCAAAATCAGTGGGCTATCGGTGCGTGAGGTACTTCAACATTTGAAGGATGCAGGACTCGGTTCAATTCCAGGTGGAGGCGCTGAAATCCTCAATGATAATATACGCCAGGAACTGTGCCCGCGCAAAGCTAGCAGTGATGAATGGTTAGATGTTCACCGAATTGCACACCGGATGGAAATAAAGACCAATTGTACCATGCTCTATGGTCACATTGAAAAGATTGAAGATAGGGTTGACCACCTGATTCGCCTGCGTGATTTGCAGGATGAGGCCCCTGGTTTTCAGGCATTTATCCCTTTACCCTTCCTTCCGGAAAATACCAAAATCAGCCACCTAAAGAGAACCGGAGCGGTTGATGATTTGAAGACCATTGCCATTTCACGTCTCCTGTTGGACAATATAGAGCATATAAAAGCCTTTTGGATTATGCTAGGGCTACCCGTGGCTCAGATTGCTTTGGAATTTGGAGCCGATGATATTGACGGGACTGTCGTGGAGGAAAGGATAATGCATGCTGCTGGAGCCAGTACAGAGAAGGGGATCAGCAAAGAAGATCTGGTACACATAATCAGAGAGGCTGGATGTATCCCAACGGAGAGAGATACCTTATATAACATTATCCGTGAGTTTTAGGGTTTTATTGCAGCACTTTTTAACAAAAAGGGTTTTATGAAGCAATTGCGAACGCAAATGCCTTATACCTGGAACGGCAGGAACAGACCCCCGCCGTTATTACAGTTTTTCAGAAGGGAGTCTAAGCTTATGCGACCGAGAGTTGGCCATATACAATTTATTAATTGTTTTCCTTTGTTTTATGGTTTGATAGAGAAAAAATTTCTATTGGAGATTGATTTAATTAAAGGTAATCCTTCTGATCTTAACCGGATGCTCCAGGAAAATCTCCTGGATTTGGCCCCTATACCTTCCATAGCGTATGCCCGGAATTACCAGGATTATGTGCTTATGCCCGACATATCGATAAGTTGTGACGGAGAAGTGAAGAGCATTTACTTTTTTTCCAAAGTACCCATAAATGAACTGCATCATAAGAAAGTGGCCCTTACCAATACTTCTGCTACTTCGCAGGCCCTGCTGCGTGTGATTCTAGCCCGCTACTACAATATTCAACCGGAGTACTTTTCCTCTGCTCCAGAACTGGGAGCCATGCTTTTGGAAGCTGATGCAGCACTACTGATTGGGGATGATGCTCTGAGAGCTCGTTACAAGAACCAGGATCGCCTGTACATTTATGACCTGGGTGAGGAATGGAAGAAGTTTACTGGCTTGCCTATGGTATTTGCGCTCTGGGCGATTCGAAAGGACTTTGCCGGCAAGAACCGAGAGCAGTTAAAAATTATTAAGCAGACCTTTACCGAATCGATAAAATTTAGCCTGGAAAATGTTCGGGATGTGGCAGAAAAAGCCTCACAATGGGAAGATTTTGGCGCCGATTATTTGGTAGACTATTTTCGCTGTTTACGCTTTGACTTTGATTTCAGCAAACAGGAAGGTTTACTGGAATACTATCGCCAGGCGAAAAATCAGGGTCTTTTAGATGAGGTGCCGCCACTGGAAATACTGGATATTTGAGCGGAGGACGGAAGGCGGAGAGAGGTGTCAGTGACTATTAAGCAGCGAATAAAGGGGATTATGGATGGGCGGCGCATGAGCGATAAAGATTTCCTGCTATTGTATGAGCAAGGAGAGCTTCTGGAGATAGGACAGGCCGCTAACCTGAAAAGGGAAGAAAGGTTTGGCAATAACCAGGCCACTTTTATTATTGACCGGAATATCAACTACAGCAATATTTGTTCATGTAAATGCCGCTTTTGTGCCTTTTACCGGGACAAGGAGGATGCAGATGCTTATGTGATAAGCCAGGAAAGCCTTTTTGCCAAGATTGATGAAGCCATAAAGCTGGGAGCTACCCAGCTTATGATTCAGGGTGGGCTTAACGAAGATCTGGATATAAGGTATTTTGAAGAAATGTTTAGCAGTATCAAAGCCCGTTATGATATTTGTATTCATTCTTTGACCGCTCCAGAGATTGCTTTTATTGCTCGAATTTCCGGGCTAAATATAAGAGAAACACTCTTGCGCCTAAAAGCGGCCGGTCTGGATTCACTTCCTGGCGGCGGGGCCGAGGTTTTGCATGATGAGGTGCGTAAAGAGATTAGTCCCAATAAGATTAGCAGCCGGCAATGGCTGGAAGTAATGAAAATCGCCCATGAAATCGGTATGGAGACGACCGCTACCATGATGATGGGGAGTGTCGACCAGCTTGAACACCGGGTTGCTCACCTGCGGATGATAAGAGATTTGCAGGACGAAACTGGAGGGTTCAGAGCATTTATCCCCTGGACTTATCAACCGGGTAATAATGAACTGATGGGGCGCAAAATGTATCCGGTGCAGTACCTGAAATTTCTGGCTTTGTCCCGGCTCTACCTGGATAATTTTGTTCACATCCAGGGCTCCTGGGTTACCCAGGGGGATCGAGTCGGGCAGGTTTCATTGTTTTTTGGCGCTGATGACCTGGGCAGTATTATGATAGAAGAAAATGTGGTTCGTTCGGCAGGTCTGGAATACAAAATGAAGAAAGAAGAAATGATTGATCTTATAAGCGGAGCAGGTAGAATTCCTGCTCTACGGGATACTGAATATCGGATTTTAGAGGTGTTTTAACTATCCTTCCTGCTTTAACGTTTATCATCAGCACTAGTGCTGGGTATGGGGATTAATATAATATTATCAATATGTAATGTCAGAGAGGAGTTAGATAGGCAGGTGGAAGTTCCTTGCAGTGAGCTGGCCTTTATCGGCGGATCCAGCAGTTTAAGTATTGAGGTTCCAGAAAGTCTGAGCTTGGATTATGTTCAGGTTCTGGAAAAAGGGCTGATTTTTTCTACTCCATATGGTCTGAGCCCCGAGTTCAAGCTGATTAATATTAAAGGAGCGGAAGAAGACCGGAGAGTCTTAAGCTGCCGGATGCATGGCTGGCGAAGCGGGATCAGCAGGGCCGATGCTTCGCGTCAGGTTTTTTGGGTATTGCGGCAAGCAGGGGTTAAAAGAGTACTGGCTGAAGGCGGGGTAGGTGCAGTAAATCACCTGCTCAAACCTCGGGATCTAGTTATACCCCATGATTATATGGACTTTTCCATGCGGAAAGATGTAGGATTAGATGAACGCTACCTTTTAATAATGCGTAAGGCTCTTTGTGGAGATATGAGGGAACACCTGGTGGCCTTGCTGGAGAAAAGTTGGAAGCATCGGGTCTTCGACCGGGGAATATATGTTAATACCGATGGTCGACATTTTGAGAGTCCATCAGAAGTGGCGTTTTTCAAAATGGCCGGGGGTGACATAGTGGGGCAGAGTATTTGCCCTGAAGTATACCTGGCGCGGGAGATTGGGGCTTGTTACGCGGGGTTGTACCTGGTGGTAAACTATGCCGAAGGAATTGTTAGCCCGTGGGAGCATGAAGAACTTACCGATATATTTTTTAACGAAAGCTATGTCCTGGCTAGAACGGTCTTTGATTTCTTTAGAACCTTGCCCCATAATCAAAGATGCAATTGTGCTGACCTGCGTAAGGAGACTCTCTTGAAAGAAGTATATAAATAAGGGGTATACAGCAGCTTCGTTGCTGTATACCTATCAAAAGGCTGTCCCCCTGACAGCTTGGAATGCACCTGTGACACACCCTGCTAGATAGGAATTTTGGAGGAGGTTGGATATGCAAAAAACATCGAGCACTACCAAACTGGTAATTTTTCTTGTGGTTGTGGGGCTACTATCTTTTCTGGCCAGCCTATATGTGGACTGGTTATGGTTTCAATCGGTTAACTTCTCGAGTGTCTTTTCTATCATATTGCTTAACAAGATAGGTTTGTATCTATTTATTTTCCTGGCCACAGCTTTGCTTTTTGCTTTCAACCTGCGTTTGACCAGAAGTCACCTGGGACCTATCGAAGAACCTGCCTTCGAAGACGAAGAGGGGCGGGTTATCTATCTTGACGATGAGGCAAAGTCTCCCTGGAAGGAGTTTTTGCGGGGAAAATCCTCCCGCTGGCTCTACCTGGGTATTAGCCTTTTTGCTGCTTATTTGGTCAGCTCGGTAGTTGCTGATAACTGGATAGTAGTTCAACAGTATATTAACCGAGTGCCTTTTGGAACCACTGATCCTATTTTTAATAAGGATTTAGGCTTCTATTTCTTCAACCTGACTTTCTACAAGTTTGCCTACGGTACCTTGATTATGGCCCTGATATTATTGTTAATAACCTTGGGAGCAATCTATCTTATAAATGCTTCCACGGATCTTCTGTTTGGCAACTGGAGACAGTTTAGCTTTGCCAAAGGTCACCTGGCTACTCTGCTGGCAGTGATATTTTTACTGAAAGCCTGGGGTTACAAGCTGGCTGCCTATGATATACTTTTTTCCTCGACCGGCGTTGTCTATGGAGCTACCTATAGTGACATTTTTGCCCGTCTGCTCAGCTACCGCATTCTCCTGGTGTTATCGCTAATCATTGCGGTGATTATTCTGGCCAACATTTTTGTCAAGAAATTTAATTGGATTTTGATAAGTCTGGGTGCCTGGGTACTGGTGGCCTTTCTGATGGGAAGTGTATATCCTTCAATGATGCAAAAATTAGTGGTACAGCCTAATGAGTTTAACAAAGAAAAACCCTATATTGAAAACGCTATTAAATATACCCGCCAGGCCTACGGCCTGGATCGGGCAGAAAACCGGAAGTTCAAGATTAACTATAATCTGGATATTTCCGACTCCAGCCATCAGAGCACCATAGATAATATTCGCCTCTGGGATTGGCAGCCTCTGCGAACCACTTACAAGAACTTGCAGCAGCTCAGGAGTTATTATGTTTTTGATGATGTTGATGTCGATCGCTATACGGTAGATGGTAAGTACCGGCAACTCATGCTTTCGGTGCGGGAGATAGACCAGGAGGAACTGCCCCAGCAGGCCAAGACCTGGATAAACCAGCGCTTAATGTACACTCACGGTTATGGCCTGGTGGTTAGCCCGGTCACCGAAGTGGCCGAGGAGGGTTTTCCCGAATTTTATGTAAAAGATATACCACCGCGCTTTAGCACCGATTTGAGAATAGAACGGCCGGAAATATATTTTGGAGAGAAAACCGACAATTATGTAATAGTAAACACCAAGCAAAAAGAATTTGATTACCCGGCAGGGGAAAAGAATGTTTATAGCCGATATGAGGGAGAGGATGGGATAAAGATCAAGTCTTTTGCCCGCCGTCTTCTTTTCGGCTGGGTCTTAAAAGATTATAAAATGCTGTTATCCTCGGATATTACCAATGAGAGCCAGGTCTTAATAAACCGCAATATTCTGGATAGAGTGCAAAAAATAGCACCTTACCTGAGCTATGATGGCGACCCCTATATTGTGATAAACAAGGATGGCAAGCTTTACTGGATTTTAGATGCTTATACCATTTCTGACAAATATCCGTACTCGGAACCTTTTGACAAGCAGCATCACAATTACCTGCGCAATTCAGTAAAGGTAGTATGTGATGCTTATACCGGAAAGATGAACTTTTATATTGCTGATGAATCGGATCCCATTATAAAAACCTATAGCCGGATATTTCCTAAGGTTTACCAGCCTCTGAGCACTATGCCCGAGAGCTTGCGCAGCCATTTGCGCTACCCGGTGGATATGTTTTCTGTTCAGGCGCAGATGTACCGAACCTTCCATATGACTGATCCGTCCGTGTTTTACAACAAGGAAGACCCCTGGTTGATACCCAATGAGACGGTTGAGGATAAGCAGGTGAAGATGGAGCCATATTACCTGGTTATGCGCTTGCCTGAAGCGGAAAAGCCAGAATATATTTTGATGATGCCTTTTACTCCCAAGAGCCGGGCTAATATGGTGGGTTGGATGTGCGCGCGCATGGATGGGGAGAATTATGGCAAGATGCTGGTCTATAATTTCCCCAAACAGGAAACCATATATGGGCCGGAGCAAATCGAATCCCGAATCAATCAAAATACAGATATAGCTCAGCAGCTAAGTCTCTGGGATCAGAGAGGTTCCCGGGTATACCGTGGTAATCTGCTGATTATTCCTATGGGCAATTCCGTATTATATGTGGAACCCCTTTACCTCCAGGCGGAAAATAACCGCTTGCCGGAATTAAAACGGGTGATTGCCGCTTTCGAAAACAAGGTGGTAATGGAGCCATCGCTTGAGCTGGCTTTGCTTAAATTATTTGGTGAAGACCAGCGCGTAGAAAGCCAGCAACCAGGAGTGGTGGTTAGCCAGGGAGATCTTCCCGTGGCCACTGTAGCTGAACTGGCCAAGTCAGCCCGGGAATACTACGACCGGGCCAACCAGCTCTTGCGGGATGGAGATTGGGCCGGCTATGGGGAGAATATCAAGAAGCTAAATGAAACCATCAGCCGCCTGGAGGAAACAGTAAAACCATAAAGACCAGGGAAAAGTATAATGTGAAAAATGACATTTTTCATAAATTATTTGTGTGGACAGCGGTAGTAGCGAAATGGAGGTTTGGATGAATCATAGTTTGCGGATAGTCTGCCTGGGGGATAGTATTACCTATGGTTTCCCCTGGGGACCGCAGGCCTCATGGGTGACTATGCTGGATGAGGTCCTGGAGGGAGAAGTGATTAACCAGGGAATAAACGGTAATACCACTTCGAACATGCTGGCGCGCTTCGAAAGGGCTGTCTTGAAGTATAATCCCAGCCATCTCATTCTTATGGGCGGGACTAACGATATTATTTGTGGAGAGTCATTCGATCGCATCACCTGGAACATGCGTGAGATGGTGGAGCGGGCCGAGAAGGAAAAGATTAAAGTGGTGCTAGGGATACCCACTGCAGTGGATGAACCGTACGGGGAAAAACTTTTGGTTCGGTTGCGCGCCTGGATGAGGGATTTGGCTACGCAAAAGGGTCTGCAGATTATTGATTTTTCCCGCCCTTTTTATGATGACAAAGGGCGGGTCAGGAGCGATTTGCTGCTGGCCGATGGGGGACATCCCAGCCGGGCTGGTTACCAGGCCATGTTTGCCCAAATCGATCCCAAAATATTTAGCGATTGACATCCCCACTTCCAACTTCCCACCTCTCAGATGCTGGCGGGAACATCAGCTGGGGGTAACGGCGTTACACTTATGGTCTCAAAAGCCTCGCTCCCTGGCTTAAAAAATTTAACCTGGGCCGTATTTTCTTTCCTGGCATCACTGTACCTGGCTACTATGGCGGCGGCCTGGTTGATTTCATCTGCTTTTAGACCAGCAAATCCCCGTAAGAGGCCCAGAGGTCCGGGACGATCCAGAACTTTGAAAAGATAATCGTCTCCCCGGGAGATTTTTTGAATGCTTTCATTTTCCGAGTGATTCCTACCTACAGCCAGCAAGGTTCTTTCCCCCAGATAAAAATGGCGTCCCAGTTTTAGGATTTCCATTTCCCCTGGTTCCAGCTCCGGTTTCACTTCCAACATTTTCTTCAGACGGCGGCTAAAATTGGCTTCTGTCAACAAACAGCCCCCGGCAGGCGTGGGGTAGTCAAAAATCCCTAGTTTTTCAGCTAATTCAATCTGCCGGGTTCTACCACGACCGCTTATGTCCATCAGTTGCTCACGGTCAACCCAGCCTTCTATTTCCGGGATAGTCGCTGGCAGCAGCCGAGCCGAAAGAGGCCTGAGTATCAGACTCCGAAAGCCTGATAGTTTGTCTACCGCATTAAGAGCGGAGCGATTCTGACTCATAGGCCTTTGTCCCAAAACCTCACCGCTAATCAGGAAACTGGCTTCAAGCTTTTGCATAAATTCTCCGGCTTTTCTAAGCATAAAACCATGGCAGTCAATACAGGGATTTAAATTTTTACCATAACCATAAACCGGGGTTTTTAGTACCTCTTCTATGTATTCCTGTCCGGTATCCAGGACAAATAATTGAATTCCCAGTGCTTTGGCAGCCAGGTGAGTGGCGCGGTTCGCTCCGAAAAAGGGGCTGGAGAAATTAACCCCGATGACAGTCACACCCTGATTTTTAACCAAAGCGGCGGCCAATTGAGAATCCAAGCCACCGGAAAAAAGACATACTGCTTTCAATATACTCTTCCTTTCCTAAACTTTATCAAAATCTTCATCGCTTATAACCTTTATACCATTTTGTTTCAATAGAGCGGTGCTTACTCCATCACCGGAGCGTAGTCGTGAATTAAAGCTGCCATCATAGATGCTTCCTGCTCCGCAGGAAGGACTGCGGCTTTTAAGGATGGCCGAACGGACTCCGCCCAAACGAGCGAGCTCCAGAGCTCTATAGGCTCCCTGTACAAAATATGGGCTCAGGTCATTACCGGTTGCATCTATTACCCGGGCCTGATTCCGGAGTACATCTTCTCCGCTTCCGCCTATTATTTCCGCCGGGCAGCGGGGAGTTGACAAGCCTCCCAATTCCTCCGGGCAAACGGGAATAAGCTGCTTGTTTTTCCACAAATCAAAAAAATAGGGATCAAAATTATTACCCCCGTTGTATTTGCAGTTAATTCCGCAGAGACATGCACTGATAAGCTTCATATAAATAATTCTCTCCTAAAAGTCTAATCTAGTTAACTCCCCATGGCCAGGGGGCACAACCTCTCATGCCCTGAGGCCACAATCTCCGATAAAGTAAGCTTTCCCCTTAAGCTCTGTTCCTCACTCTTTAATTTCAGCAAAACAGTCCTTTTTTATGAAAGATGTTTACTCATTATTAGCAAAGGAGATATTGCTTTCATATTATATGATACAAAACAAACACTGTGGGGTTAAGTAAATATGAAAGATTTTATAATGCCAGTTGTTAAATACAGATCTAAGCAGGATGAAAAGCAATTAATAATGAGCAGTGATCTGGTTGCCCACCTGGGTATGGGAGAGGAGCAGAACATAAAATTACAGGTGGGCCAGACCCATATGAATATGGATTTAAAAGTAAATGCGGCGGAAAAAAGCCGCAACACCATCATAATTAATGCAAACCTGGCGCGGAAGCTGCATATTTATCCCAACCGCAAATATGCGGTTAGTGGCCGGGGTACGATAATTCAGATTGGGCCGGTGGTGGGAATCATGGCTGAGACCTCCCGAATTTCCAAAAAGCCGTTTGGAGGTCAGAGTTTCTTTATTAAGCAGCTTCTCCAAAGTGGCCAGGCCCTGGGACAAATATGTTTTGCCTTTAGTCCTTTTAGTATTGACTGGAAAAGCAAGAGCATTCATGGCTATAGCTGGGGGGAAAATGGTTGGATTCAAGGGCACTTTCCCCTTCCTGATGTTATCTACCCGCGAGAAAAAGCTTATTCCCCGGTGAAGCTGAACATCAGAAAGAAATTGGAGAATATGGGCGTAAGATTCTTAAATCCCGCACTTGTTGGTAAATGGCAGACCTACCGGGTAATTACCCAGAATCCCAGTCTGGTTCCCTATATTCCAGATACCCGTCTGGTAAATAGTTTCAGCCAGGTGGATAGAATGATAAAAAAATACAATGCGGTTTATCTCAAACCGATAGCAGGCTCCCAGGGAAGAAATATCGTTCGGGTGGTAAAAAAGAAAAATGATACTTCCTACCAGTATCAGTACCAATTAAATGGGCGCTTAATCAAGGGAAGCGCCTCCAGCCTGGCCCAATTACGGAGTTGTCTGAAACCGGTAATGGGAAATCGTACTTATATAGCGCAGAAACAGATAAATCTCCTGCAGTCGGCGGGTAATATTATTGATGTCAGGATTCTGGTCCAAAAGGATCATAGCGGGAATTGGGATGTTACTGGTATGGCTTGTCGCGTGGGCAGACCCGGTTCCATTACCAGTAATATATCAGCGGGGGGAAGTGGGCGGAAGTTGGAGACTACCTTGAAAGAAAAGTTTCCCGATAAGGAAAAACAACAGGAAATAATTGAGAGATTGCGCTTCGTAGCAGTGGAAGCCTGCCGTACTCTGGAAGGGACCATAGGACCCTGTGGAGAGATGGGGGTGGATATAGGTATTGATAAAGGAGGAAAGGTCTGGTTCATTGAAGCTAATTTAAGACCCGCCCGGCAGGTATTTACTTTGATTGGGGAAAAGAATACCCGCCTGCTTTCAGTCAAGAGGCCTATGTTATATTGCCGCTACCTGGCCGGATTCTAGTTTTAGTTTATTACTTTAGAGGAGTTTTTTTATGAATACTGTTGGGAGAATCTATATTTCCAAGGTTTTGATGAAGAAAATTGCTTTGCCGGCTCAAAGTGAAATAAAAGTCAGGGTTGGTAGTCTGCTGGTTAACAGTGAATTGATAATACAGGATCTTAAGAAAAAATCATATATGCTTTCCCCATCTCTGGCTCGAGCCCTTTATATAAAAAAACGAAAGCGCATGAAATTGCGTTATGATCAGCGGGAAAATATTATTCACCTGGGACCGACCATAGGCATACTTTCCACCTTTTTACCCAACCGGGGAGAACATGACCCATTGAGTATGCAGGCTGAACTAATATTTCTCAGCAATATCAGCAAGACCCTGGCTGGTCAGGTATATGTCTTTACCCCAGGATCCATAAACTGGTCAAATAACACTGTCAGGGGCTATGTTTACAAGCAAATATCTCCGGAACGGGGGTTCTGGATACCCCATATTTATCCTTTGCCTGATGTTGTATATGACCGCATTCCAAGCCGTAGCAGTGAAGCACGATCATTGATTAGGAATACCAAAAACAAACTATGCCAACTACCCCATTTAAAATACTTCAATCCATCTTTTTTAAATAAGTGGAGAGTATATCAAATCCTGATTAATGATCCCCGTTTGCATCCTTATATACCCGAAACCCGGGTGCTGACAGCAGAGAATCTTAAGGATTTGCTGAGCAAGTACGAATTGCTTTACCTGAAACCAGCGAATGGCAGCCTGGGGAAGGGAATAATAAAAGTAAAGCGCGATGAAAAAGGCTCCTTGCACTTTGTTACCAACGGCAGAAGGAAAATTAGGAGTTCGGCCGACAGTGTTGCGGATTTAATGAAAAAGACCAAAATTTATCGGGGCAAAAGGGCTTATATAGCTCAGCAGGGGATATTCCTGGCCAGCTATAAGGGTTTACCCTTTGATCTGCGTATTGTCTATCAAAAGAACGCCCAGGGAGTCTGGCAGATCAGTAAGAGTTTTGTACGAGTGGCTGCCCGTGGAAGCAGCGTTTCCAACCTGGCCAGCGGTGGCAGAGTGGAAAAAACCAAACATGTACTCAAGTATCTGTATAAGAAAAGTTCACTGGTTGAAGAAAAGAACCAGCAAATAAAACTGCTCTGCCAGCAGGTAGCTGAAGCCCTGGAGAAAATTAGCCAGGCCAATTATGGAGAATTGGGCCTGGACATCGGTTTGGATAAAAATGGCGCACCCTGGCTTATAGAAGTCAATTCCAAGCCCCGTAAAACTACGGAAAGTGAAGTTTCACAGGTAATCGTAAAAAACACCTTTCGCCGGCCCTTGGAATACAGCACTTATCTAGCGGGCTTTTGATAAGGAAAGTGAGGGGTGAGGGCATTTTCCATCTTGCTGCCCCATATACGCCAATAAAACAACTTGAGGGATATGAACTGTAACCGCAATTGTTATATAATAATAGATAATGACTCCACTGCAAAAAGTAATAAATATGCATTAGTGTGCATAAATATACCGCTCAGCACCCATAATAGCGACCGCAGGGTGTAGGGAACGACCCCCGTGTCGTTCCGAATCAAGCGCAACAACTAGCGACCGCAAGGCATTGTAGGGGCGGTCTTCGACCGCCCGCTTTCACCTTCACCAACGCTCGTTTTGTATATTCATGCAACCCTTATGCAACAAAAAGGTTTTTTTGCAGTGACATCAAGATAATTAGTTGTGAAAGGAAGTGGAAAGGCGAATGGAAACGAGAACTGGATCATCAAAGACACTTAAGTTGCTGGTAATTGTGTTGGCAGTAGTTATTGGAGGCGCCTACCTGGTATTTTGCAATTACTACGCAGGTGATGAAAGTAAAATCCAGGCGCAGGCCACCACCAACCAAACAGCCAATACTGTGGTGCTGGGTCCTGCCAGCGTTGCGGATATGGTAGAAAAAGCCAGTCCGGCAGTAGTGAACATTGAAACCACCGTAATAGGAAAAAGTTTTGGAGGCAATGAATTTTTCAACGATCCCTTCTTCAGACAGTTTTTCGGTAATGAGATGGTGATTCCCCGGCAGAATGAACAGCATGGTATCGGAACCGGCTTTATTATAAATGAAGAGGGTTATGTGGTAACCAACCAGCATGTAATAGACGGGGCCAGCGAAATAACCGTCAACTTCAACGGCAATAAAAAGTACCAGGCCCGGGTAGTAGGGCAGGACTATGAATTGGACTTGGCGGTTCTAAAGATAGATGCCAAAGAGAAATTGGCCACTTTGAAGATGGGTAATTCTGATGCCATGCGGGTGGGAGAATGGGTAGTGGCCATCGGCAATCCTTACGGATTAGATCATACTGTAACTGCTGGAGTAGTCAGTGCCAAAGGTCGCCCCATTCAAATTGAAAACCGGCCATACAAGAATTTGATTCAGACCGATGCCGCCATAAACCCGGGAAATAGCGGCGGACCCCTTCTAAGTACTAAAGGTGAAGTAATCGGTATTAATACAGCGGTTGATGCGCAGGCACAGGGTATTGGTTTTGCCATTTCCATAAATACCGCCAAGGAGGTATTGGACGAGCTAATTAGTAAGGGTAAGGTGATTAGACCATACATTGGAGTATGGCTGCAGCCGGTAGATGAGAAGCTGGCTGCTTATCTTGGAGTCAAGCAAGCTGAAGGTATGGTAGTAGCCAATGTAGTGGCAGGTGGTCCCGCAGCTCAAGCTGGTTTACAGAAGTATGATGTAATTCTTAAGGTAGATAAGAAAAAAATCAGCAACTATGATGAACTGCAGGAGATATTGAAAAGCAAACGGGTGGGTGATAAAGCCCTGCTAGAGATTATCAGGAATCAAAAACCCCTGCTGGTAACGGTTAACCTGGCTGAAAAGCCAGCAAACTAACAGGATAAAGCATACCGGCGGAGAATAAGATTATATAAGCCAGGTTCAGGTGGGCTGAGATCCCACCTTCTTGTTTTCGTACAAGGCACAGGAGATTTTTTTCAATAACTTTAAAGGATCGACTCTCAGCAACTTATACTTTTTCGCAACTCGGGGAATAAAGCTGTTCGCAGATTTCTAGGGTAAGGAGGCATCACAATGAAAGAAATTCGTCAAATAGGAATACTAACTGGTGGAGGCGATTGCCCGGGATTGAACGCGGTAATACGCGCTATTTCCAAAACAGCTATCAACTACGGGGTAGAGGTAATTGGCTTTATAGACGGTTTTAAGGGACTGGTGGAGAATCGTTATATGCAACTGGACTTGCGCACGGTCTCGGGAATTAGTCACACTGGTGGTACTATTCTTGGTACCAGCAATCGGGATAACCCCTTTCAATTTTTTACTATAAGTGATGGAGCCCCCCAGCACAGCGATGAATCTGATCGGGCCATTGCCAACATGGAGCATTTGGGACTGGATGGATTAGTGGTAATAGGGGGTGATGGAAGCCTGAATATAGCCGATCGTTTTTCGGAAAAAGGAGTAGCAATTGTAGGTGTACCCAAAACAATTGATAACGATTTATCGGCAACCGATGTTACCTTTGGCTTTAATACTGCGGTAAATACTGCTTCAGAAGCTTTGGATAGGCTCCACACCACAGCCGAATCGCATCACCGGGTGATGGTTCTGGAAGTTATGGGACGCTATGCCGGATGGATTGCACTTCATGCAGGTATCTCCGGTGGGGCTGATGTTATATTGATTCCAGAGATACCCTATAATATGGATGCTGTAATAAGCAAAATAACGCAGCGTTACCGCCAGGGGAAGAATTTCAGCATTATTGTGGTGGCTGAAGGAGCGCTTCCCGAACATGGAGAAATAGTTATCAGAAATCTGGTGGCTACCAGCCATGATCCCATTAGATTAGGGGGAATAGGCCAGAAAGTGGCTGAAGATATTGGTAATCACTTGAATAATATTGAAGTAAGGGTGACGGTTCTGGGCCATTTACAGCGAGGAGGTTCTCCTATTCCCTATGACCGGATACTTTCCACTCGTTACGGTGTAGCCGCCATGGATGCTTTTATGGCGGGACAATTTGGTACCATGGTTAGCCTGCGGGGGGATATGATAGCTGCTGTACCGATTAAGGAGGCCATAAAGGAAATACGAAAAGTACAACCGGAAAGCGAGATGGTAAGGGCAGCCCGGGCTGTAGGTATAAACTTTGGGGATCTATATTAGGCTTTTATATAAAAAATTGTGTAGAAGTGGGTCAGGATGGGAGGAGTTAGTTTGGGATGAAAAAAATTGCCGTATTGGGTGCTGGGATAATGGGCGCTGGTATTGCCCAGGTCCTCGCTCAGGGAGGACACACCGTAATCATGCGGGACTTACAGATGACCCTGGTCAAGGATGGACTTCAGACCATAGAAAAGAACCTTGAGAAAGGAATAGCGAAAGGAATTTTACTTAAAGAGCAAAAGAAAATAATAATGAGTCGGATTCATGGTTCCACTGATTTGGCCGATCTGCACGATGTTGACCTGGTGATTGAGGCTGTAGTAGAAAACATGGCCATAAAGAAACAAATCTTCGCCGAACTGGACAACTTGTGTTCATACCATACCATATTGGCTACCAATACCTCGTCTCTTTCCATAGCGGAAATAGCATCCTCTACCCGCAGACGGGACAGAATAGTGGGCCTGCACTTTTTCAATCCGGTTCCGATGGTAAAATTAGTGGAAGTAATAAAAGGAATCGACACCTCTCCAGAAACATTGGAAATAGCGCGGGATTTTGTCCAGAACCTGGGGAAGCATCCGGTGCTTGTAAATATGGAGAGCCCCGGCTTTGTTGTCAACCGCATCCTGATTCCTTATTTAAATGAAGCTATATGGGTATACGGGGAGGGAATAGCAGAGAAAGAGGAAATAGACCTGGCTATGAAGTTAGGGGCGGGTATGCCCCGTGGTCCCCTGGAACTGGCAGACTCAATTGGCTTGGATTTATTATTTGACAGCCTTCAGGTTTTTTATGAGGAATTCAGAGACTCCAAATACCGGCCGCACATTCTTTTATCTACCTTGGTTCGGGCAGGCTATTGGGGTAAAAAAAGTGGACGGGGCTTTTATAATTATCGTGATTAAATAATCCGCTTTATCAAAAAGTGAGGGCATTATACTAAATATTTCTCAACTTGGCAGGTCAATAATATAGCACAATAATACATAAAGATATTGTATAGTAGAGGAGGAGTTTTATTATGGCTTACAAGACCGAGAACGCTTTAGGACTATTCTTTGGCTTATTGATGGGAGTGCTTATATTTGGATTTACCTTCTGGGGAATCGACTTCTCCCTTGGGGCTGATGATCGTACCCTGAAAATAATGCTGTATATTCCTGCCTACCTTTTTTTGGCATTTTATCTGTTCTTAATAGTTGGGCTTATTAATATGGGCTATCGAATTGAGGAATCGGGCCTTACTATTAAGTGGGGGTTGTACTCTGTTACCCTACCTTGGACCGAAATCGATGAGCTTTTTCAGGTGCAAGGCAGGGGTAACATATTCTCAATGCTCGGAGCCAGTTGGCCTGGATATATGGTGGGACTTTATTCAGTAAAGGGCTTGGGCCTGGCAAGAATGTTTGCTACTACTCCCCAAAAAGGTTTTATTTACTTAAAGACTGCTTGCGGATTTTACGGCATAACCCCGGCTGATAAGGAAATGATAAAGGCCATAGCCGACAAGGCCAACAAAGAAGTGCAAGTGGTAGATATGGATGAGATATCGGAGGAAATTAAGGGGAAGAATATTCAAGATGATCGGTTTTATAAGATATTGTTTAACCTTAACCTATTTTTTCTTTTACTCTTTGCGGCCTACCTGGCCATCTTCTTCCCCGGCTCAGGTGCACCCCCGTCTATAATTCTATTACTGGTCCTGGCAGTAGCATTGTTCTTCTTTGGTATTGGTAATGCCGGGCGCTTGTATCAATTCAGTGAACAGGGAGGCTGTATTTTGCTTCTGCTAACGCTGGCGGTAACTGGAATATTTTTTATTCTGTCCTTATCAGAAATTACTTTGAGGTAATTTGAAAAGTACGGAGTGAGGTAGGTACTCCTGGTGCTCCCCGGCACTCAGCGTTAATTA
>NZ_JAQVZX010000005.1:0-8443 GCF_028707975.1 Syntrophomonas sp. | reverse complement strand
TCTGCTAACGCTGGCGGTAACTGGAATATTTTTTATTCTGTCCTTATCAGAAATTACTTTGAGGTAATTTGAAAAGTACGGAGTGAGGTAGGTACTCCTGGTGCTCCCCGGCACTCAGCGTTAATTACCCGGCGGATAGTATACTAAGTCGAGTGCCAGGGAACTATTACGGAAAGCAACTATGATTCCGCTCGCAGTCTACGCATGGGCAACACCTGCGGCTTATCTCGCGGCTCAATGGGGTACGCGCTAATCTCCCATCCATGGTCAGGTAGCGCTCTCGCGACGTCCTGTCGCTCGCCCCCTTTCGCCTGCTAGCCTTCGCCGGGTGTTGCATCCATGCTTCGCCAACGCTCGCTTTGTATATTTATGCAACCCTTATGCAACAAAAGGGGTTTTTGCAGCGGAGTCAACTATGCAATAACAATAATTATGTAAACCAATAAGTATTTAGAGAGGATTTTAGCCATGCAATTGGGTATAATTGGAATGCCTTCAGTCGGTAAAACTACCATATTTGAATTACTTACGGAGAGTCGGGATAAAGTCCATAATACGGGAAAGACCAATGTCGCTATGGCGCGGATACCCGATGAGAGAATTGATTATTTGTCCCAACTATATAAACCCAAAAAGACCAGCTATGCGCAATTGGAGATAGTAGATATACCTGGATTAATCCCAGGAGCGGAAAAAGCTGCGGTGCTCTTTTTGGATAGTGTACGTAAAGCTGATGCATTGCTACATGTGGTTCGGGTTTTTGAGGACAGTGGCATTCCCATGTTTAACAACGAAATTAATCCGGTAAAGGATATTGAAACCATTAATTATGAATTATTGCTGGCCGATCTGGATTTGATAGAAAAAAGGATGGAAAGGATAAATAACAATAAAAAGAAGAATCAGATGTTAAAGGAGCTTTCCTTGCTGGAACGGCTAAAAGAGGCAGTAGAGAATGAAGTCCCGATATCATCGCTGGAGTTCAATGATGAAGAAAAAGAAATTATGCAAAATTACCAATTCCTAACTACTAAACCCATAATGATTTGTCTCAATGTAGGGGAAGGGAACCTCAGCCATCCTGATTACCCGTTGCGCCGTGAGGTCTTGGATTTGGCCCAGCTTAAAAAATATCCTGTGGTTGAAATTTCCGCCAGTATTGAGCGGGAAATAGCTGACTTGGATGGTGAAGAAAGACATATATTCATGGAGGAAATTGGTATCGAGGAAGCTGGTATAATAAAAATTTCACGAAGCATGTACTACCTATTAGGATTGATATCCTTTTTTACGGTAGGTGAAGATGAGGTCAAGGCCTGGACTATCAGTCAGGGGGACAAGGCTAAAAAAGCCGCTGGTAAAATCCACTCTGATATAGAACGAGGCTTTATAAGGGCTGAGGTAGTAGAGTACCAGGACTTGAAGGAACTAGGGAATATGCAGATGGTAAAGGAAAAAGGACTCTTTCGTTTGGAAGGCAAGGAATATCTGGTAATGGATGGGGATATAGTACATTTCCGCTTCAATATATAAATGATGTTACTGCAAAAAGTTATAAATACGCATTAGCGTGCATAAATATACCGCACCAGCGTCCTTAATAGCGACCGCAGGGTGTGTAGGGAACGACCCCCGTGTCGTTCCGAATCAGGCGCAACAACTAGCGACCGCAGGGCATTGTAGGGGCGGTCTTCGACCGCCCGCTTTCACCTTCACCAACGCTCGTTTTGTATATTTATGCAACCCTTATGTAACAAAAGGGGTTTTTGCAGTAGAGTCATATTTAAATAAGAAAAGAAATCAGAATCTGGCCCACGGCCAGATTTTTTTGCGCTAATATTAATTCTTCGCAGCTTCTTTAGACACCTACCATTTTTATAAGTCATATTATGAAATAAAAAAACATATAAAGGAGTCCCATAATGCGCAAAAATGAAAATTATATATGCACGGTAGGCGTATTAAGCGGTAACCAGAAGCCACACCGGAATTGTCCCCAGGGCAAGAAAGCCCGAATCATGAAAGAAATGATAATTTACGCGGAAAAAAGGCAGGTGCTGGTTTATTTTTTTTATAGTCTTGATGTTGATTGGCGACATCAGCTGATAAAAGGCCTTAGGTGGAAAGGAAATAAATGGGTAAGCGAATTTTATGCTTTCCCGGATATAGTTTATAACCGAATCCCATCACGAACTTTGGAGAATAGAAAAGTGGCGCAATACTTATTGCAGAAGTTCAATGAAGATGAAAACCTATATGTATTTAACAGTCGTTACTTGGATAAATGGGAAGTATACCAGACTTTGAGCAATCACCCACTTGGTGATGAATTGCTTCCAGAGACACGCTTGTTCACTTATTCCAATCTGGAAGAACTAATGAGCCGCTATTCTGAAGTATATCTTAAGCCCATCAATAGCAGTCGCGGTAAAGGTATAATTAAAATTAAAACTACTGGTGCCAACACTTATGCTTATGCCCATGCCGAGTTTCCCCGCACCAATTGGAATCGCTGTTTTTCATTCAAAGCTTTGTGCGAAGCCTTAAACAGCTTGATAGCAGGTAAAAATGACTACCTGGTACAGAAAGGGATAGAATTGGCCCGCTTCCAGGATAGGATATTTGATCTTCGTACTCAGGTGCAAAAAGATGGTGAAGGAAAATGGCTTATGACTGGTGTAGGGGTTAGGGTAGCCGGCAGGAACCGTATCGTAACTCATATTCCCAATGGAGGATTCCTGGCAGCTTATGATGAGGTCATGTTAGAGAACTTTGGTCCTTCCAAAGAAATCAGGCAACAGCTTGATTGGCAATTGAAGAGAATTGCTAAACAAGTACCGGTAATTCTGGAGAAAGGCCTTTCTATAAACCTGGACATTTTATCAATAGACATTGGAGTGGATTCAAACGGGAAAATGTGGGTAATTGAAGCAAATTCCAAACCAGCCAGTTTTGATGAAAATGATATTAGACAGAGACACCTCAAATACCTCGTAGATTACTGCATTTTCATCGCTCAGAATAAGAAGTAGGGAATGGTAACTAATGAATCTTAGCATTATCTACCAGGAAAATGAAAGTGGAGAGGAATTCTGTCGCCGCCTCTTAAAGGAATGGAAAGAGAGCAGCTATGATTTGCTGGAGATTAGAGGTATAAAACACCGGGTAGTGGATATAAAAGATAGGGATAGTAAAGCCAGAAGGCTACTCAATCCCCCCAGGGCTATTGAAAATTGCCTGGATCCGGATATCTTCTGCGGTCTAATGCTTTTAAACCGCATTCCTTGTGGAAGTGCAGAAGATGAGGAGAACAAGATTCGAAGCTATAATGTGCTGGTTTCGGATCTGAAAATATTAGCCATCCAGATTAAAACGCCGGGCCGAGGAAAAGAAAAGGTTAAGTATATCAAGGAAATAGAAAACAAAAAGGTAGCAGAATGGGCTAGACGGGTTATGCATCTGCTGGGACTGGATTTTGGTTTGGTAAAAATAAATTTAAATTCGCGAAGAAAACTCAAGGTAATGCGGGTAGATCCTTCCCCGTCTCTTCGCGAAAAAGAGCTGGCAGCAGTGCTTAAAAGAATAAAAGAAATATATCAAATGGAAAAAATCATGCTTAACTCCGAGGTAAAGCTCGGCGCTGATCCTGAATTTATGATGTTGAATAGCAGAACCGGCAAAATGCTTTCTGCTTCAGAATTCTTTCCACGGGAAGGGGTAGTAGGTTGTGACAATATTCGCATCCCCAACCGACAGCAAAGGCCAGTGGCCGAGCTGCGCCCTAAACCGGAAATCTCTCCCCTTGATTTAGTAGATAATATAAAGCAAGCATTAAACACAGCCAGCCGAATGGCTCCCTACCGAAATGTAAAATGGTTGGCAGGTAGCCAACCGGTTGGGGGTTATTCCATTGGTGGCCACATTCATTTTAGCAATATTCAGGTAAACGCTGCATTGCTCCGGGCTCTGGATAATTACTTAGGATTGCTGATATTTCTTATTGAAGATGCTGGTCCGGCGGTCAAGCGAAGAAAGAAATACGGTTATCTAGGCGACTATCGACTTAAAGACTATGGCGGTTTCGAGTATCGTACACCAGCAAGCTGGTTGGTATCACGGGAAGTATGCGCGGCAGTATTGTGCCTGGCCAAGGTAGTCAGCAGCCGTTATCATCTTCTAAGTAAACATTATCTTAATACGCTGGAATCCCAGGCAGCTTTCTACGAAGGCAACCAGGCCTTTTTTCGCGAAAATTTTCAAGAAATATGGAGTGAACTAAAAAGGACGGATATTTTTCCCTTATATGCCCAGGAGTTGGAGATATTTCGCGAGTTGATAGAGAATGAAGTTCAATGGGATGAAAAAGCTGATTTTCGTAAAGCATGGAAAATATACACCGGAGCTAAACCGGCTTCCACGGCTAAAAGGGAGGGGAAAACAACCCGTACAAATCAGGGCGGCAGTATAATGGCGAGCAGTTCAACGCCCTTAAGCAGTAATGTTAGCCGCCGGGCTCGTAGCCAGCATAATGTTAGAATATCGAGCTCCGGTGTAACCCGCAGCAGAAGCCAGGTAACACCGGAGCGCAGTGGAAGCAATCTCAGAACGGGGAGCAGTAACCAGAGCACGGGAAGGATTATTTCTCCCCAGCAGATTAGGATATCCCGGGTTATCAGATGATATTATTTCATACCCAGGCTGCCCAGAAGCATATTAGCGGCTCTGAGCTGGTAGTTTATCCTGGTTGATAGGCTATCACGGCTGCAGGTTTCGAATATGAAACTCTTTACTCCCAGGTATTGCCCCGCAGCCCGGCTCAAGCTGCCCTTGGTCGGGTAGCGCAAGAGACTGAACTTCCTGTAAGAAGTGTTAATTCCCGAATTCATATTATTTACAACTTTTGAAGCTACCTCGCGGGTAGAGCTGGAAGGATAGTAAATCAGGCTCTGGCCTACTGAACTGCTGGATTTCAAGCGAGAGTAATTATATCCCTCATGCATGTCCATCAACCAGTCAACATTATATTTTTTTAAAGCATAGTATATTTCTCTTGAAAGCCTGGTGTCAGCAGAACCATTTCTGCTGGTAGGAAAACAACGATTTAAATCCTTTTGCCCGCTAACATAGCGAACCCCCTGGTTTACCGCCCTGGTATTAGCTTCCGGCAAAACCAGCAAAGTACCGCGGGAAATTTGGTAGTCCCTTAGTATTCTACCGGCCCGGTAACCAGCAGTCTCATTGCCATGAACCCCGCCAACTATCATGACTACTGGACCAGACTTACCGCTGCGAATTATGTAGAGGTCAGTGGCATCGCGGGTTCCGGTAGCCAGTTGCTTTTTTACCACTGAAGCTCCTGCTGGAGCTGTATCTGTAGCTAAAGGCTTTTTCGCAATAATGGGTGGGTTATTTTTGTTAGCAGAATATGTATTAGTAATTCGAGACCAATATGTATTCATGCTCGGAAGGGACAGGGAAGGGGACAGGGCTGCTAGTTGCTTGCCGGGGGGAGGGTTGGCAGAGATGATCTTTCCGCTGTTGCTGTTTCCCCAGATTTGAAACAGAGCCAATACTGCCAGAATCAGAGTGACGGAGCAAAAAAGTAGGTGATGTCTTACTTTCTTCAATTTTTATCATTCCTTTCCTAATAGATTTCTTTTTTGAAAAAAAGTAAGTATCACCAAAATTCCACAATTAATAACAAATATCCTGCTAGATAGTCGTGGTAAATTAAGGTAATATCTTTTAAGAAGTCATATCAATTTTTTGGATTTCATGTTTAAGTGCGATAATTTCCACATCTCCAGCATAATTATAAAAGGTTTCTTTAACGGCGTTGGTAATTAATTGCAGCTCAGGGTAGTCAGAACCAATCGCCGAAAAACCAATGGTGGAACGCTGCCATAAATCCTGGTGTTCCACCTCGCTAATTGACACATTGAAGCGTTTACGAATCCGGGCAATTATACTGTGAATCACCTTGCGCTTTTCTTTAAGAGAAGAGGAATGGGGAAAGAATAGTTGGGCATAACCATAAACAAGATACATTATGTGTACCTTCCTTTCCAAGTATTATAATTATTATAATCTGGTAATCATCCTTTATTTTTAGCCTTTTGAACAAATAGTGGCTGTGATTAGGAGACAATTGATAATGATAAAAATGAATGCTTGGCTATTCTTAAGCAGATAGACACTATCTTGAATCGCTGTAGAGCTCGGGAGATTATTTATCCCTTAAAAGAATGTCAAATACAATTCTAACTTTTTGCCTCAAGACTGTCCAGGCAGCTTATAAGCTGTGCTAAAATACTGATATAAAAAAAGCGAATGATTTACCAAGCAAAATCCAGGATTGGGTGGGGCGATAATTATGACAACTTCTATTATTTTTGATACGCTGATGGTTTTCCTAGCTGCTTTAGGGGGAGGATGGGTGGCGGAGCGCTTAAAACAGTCCCCAGTGCTGGGCTATATCCTGGGAGGAATACTGGTAGGCCCGTATGTCCTGGGCTTGGTTCATGACCTTAAATTGCTGCAGGACTTTTCTGAAATCGGAGTCATCTTACTTATGTTCACCGTGGGTATCGATTTTTCCCTATCCCGCATGGAAAAGGTAAAAAAAATTGCCCTGCTGGGGGGAGGATTGCAGATCAGCGGCGTGGTACTGTTGAGCACTGGGGCTTGCTATCTGGCAGGAATAAATCTTTACCAATCATTTTTCTTGGGTTGCGTTGCCGCCATAAGCAGCACCATGATCGTATTGCGGATACTGGGGGAACAGGGAGAGAGCAACTCTCTTCATGGCCAAATAATGCTGGGAATTCTAATTGTTCAGGATTTGGCCGTAATACTGATGGTTTCTCTGCTGCCGGAACTTCACCAGGCCTCCCTGGCCAGCATTCCCCAGCTCACTTTTTCCTTATTCAAATCATTCCTATTCATTCTTTTTATAATTTACCTGGCGCAAAAAGTATCACCGGTAGTTTTTCGGCAGGCCGCCAAAGGCAGCAATAACGATGTATTTCTGATTCTTGCCCTTACGATGGGATTGGGAATAGCCTTATTATCCCATGCCCTGGGCCTATCAGTGGCCCTGGGTGCTTTCCTGGCCGGATTGGTAATCAGTGAGTCGGAGTACACCCATGAAATACTGGGGAAAATCAATTCCCTGCGGGATGCCTTTGTAATCCTGTTTTTCGTAGCCGTAGGTATGCTGGTTGACCCTCTGGCCCTGCTTAATAATATACATCTCCTGCTTATTCTTTTGGCAGTGATAATACCGGGGAAACTCTTATTGCTTTTCCTGATTGTTAAATTCCTGGGCTACCATAGTCGTATAGCCTTCCTGGTGGGAATGGGCATGATGCAGACCGGAGAGTTTTCTTTTGTCATGGCTAAACTGGGCATGGACGAGCAGCTTATATCCTCCGAGATATACAATCTGATTCTGGCCAGTTCAATCATAAGCATCATCCTGACTCCCCTCTTTATTAAAATAGCTCCTGTCTGGTATCTTAAGCTCAGGGCAAATCGAATCTGGCAGAAGCTTTTTCCCGAAGCAGATCTGGAGGAAGGCGAGATTGATAGCTCTGAATTACAGGGACATGTAATTTTAGTAGGTTATGGCCGGGTAGGTAAAAATATCGGCCAGGGACTTCAGCAAATCGGCCTCAACTATATAGCTATTGATTACGACTACTTCTCTATCCGTAGCCTCAGCGAAGCAGGGATACCCTATATCTATGGAGATGCTGCGAACGAGGTCGTGCTGGCTCAGGCCCGTCCTGACCTGGCTCGATTAGCTATTGTTGCTCTTCCAGATATATTTAGTAATCGTCAAGCCACTTACAATCTTTTTAAACTCAATCCCAGCCTAATTATATTAGCCCGGGCTCATAACGAGTGGGAGAAAGAAATACTCTACCAACAGGGAGCAGCAGAAGTGATTCAGCCGGAAATGGAGGCCGGGTTGCAATTGATGAGGTATCTGATCCTCCATCTTAACCTTCCCCTGGAGGAAGTGGATAAATACCTGGAAACCTTATATCTCAAAGATCATGAAGCGATTATACACAAGAAAGATATACTGGCGAAACGAGAGAAGAACCTCAAGGTAAGGGAGTTTTCTGTTGCTTCCAGCTCGCCTTTTGCGGGTAAGAAACTGATGGATTCACAGATACGGGAAAAAACTGGTTGCAATGTCGTAACTATTAAAAAATCCGGAGGGGAGCTTCTCTTAAATCCCTCCAGCAAAGAGACTCTGGAAAGGGGCGATTTGGTGGTAGTGATGGGAGATTCCCGGCAAATACTGAAATTTGCCCAGTTAAACGGAGGCGAATTACAGCACGGCTAAGGGACTTTAGTTTTTTAGGCCTTCGCATCCGTCCGCTTGAACCATGAGATATTACTGGATGAGTCACAACTGACCGCTGATGCTTAC
>NZ_JAQVZX010000141.1 GCF_028707975.1 Syntrophomonas sp. | reverse complement strand
TATAACAACAAAACCCTTATAATCTATCTCATAAACGGCACGATAATTGCCAATGCGCAATCGATATCTTGGTTTCGAATAACCTGACATGAGTTTTACTCCCGGAATATTGTAAGGATCAGCTTTTAAAGTCTCAAGCCGATCAAGTATTTTCTTATGAGTTTTCTTATCCAGCTTAAATAGATATTTATCTGCTCTATGAGATAAACGAAGCTTATAAACCGGCTTTTTTTCTGTGCTCATCAAAATCTACCCATTTACCCTCTGCTACTTCTTGGGAAGCTAATTCTATTTCAGCTAATTCTTCTTCGGTAAACCCTTCCTCAATATCAATAAGGTCTTCGGCCAATAGTAATTTGATAAACTCTTTAATTTCGGAACGGTTGAGACAACGCACCTGTTCAACAAGTTTTTCAACAGTTGAAGCCGCCATATTATCCCTCCTAGATTTTTTATACAATTATGTTTATTGTTTTCCTTTAAACAATTGAAGAAACTGCGGAGCAGTTTCAACTTCCGGTTTGAACCGCCACCAATCTTGCGGCACCGTATTTTTCCCTTAAACGCGGTTTTTCAATCTTACCGGTGGGATTACGCGGTACTTTATCAAAAATGATTTCCCTCGGACGCTTGTAACGCGGCAAGGGAGCGCAGAATGTCCTTATTTCTTCTTCGGTGCAGCTGTGGCCCGGTTTCAGTTCTAAAATAGCCGCCGCTATTTCCCCCAGACGCTTATCCGGCAATCCAATTACGGCTACATCTTTGATGGCATGGTGCGCACGCAGAAAATCTTCGATTTGCACCGGATATAGATTCTCGCCGCCACTGATAATCACATCTTTTTTCCGGTCCACCAGGTATATAAAACCGTCTTCATCCATCTGGGCCATATCTCCGGTAAATAACCAGCCATCCCGGAGTACTGCCGCTGTTGCTTCGGGATCGTTGTAGTAGCATTTCATCAGTCCCGGTCCTTTGACAGCCAGTTCCCCGACTTCTCCCTGAGTTACAGAACATCCATTCTCGTCAGCAATCTTGAATTCCCAGTTGTAGCCCGGTATGCCGATAGCTCCAACTTTATGAATATTCTCCGTACCTAAATGGACGCATCCGGGACCTATCGATTCGCTCAGGCCATAGTTCGTATCATAAAGATGGTGGGGAAAATACTGCTTCCAGCGTTTGATTAAGCTGGGCGGAACTGGCTGTGCCCCAATATGCATCAGCCTCCACTGGGAAAGATCATAATCATTAAGCTTCACATCCCCTCTTTCAATGGCATCCAGAATATCCTGCGCCCAGGGAACCAAAAGCCAGACAATAGTAATTTTTTCCTCCGAAACCGTTTTTATAATCCATTCAGGTTTTACTCCCCGCAATAATACGGCTTTACTCCCCGCCAGCAAACTGCCGAACCAGTGCATCTTGGCGCCGGTATGATAAAGGGGCGGAATGCATAAAAAATTATCTTCCCGCGATTGCCCGTGGTGATTTTGTTCCGTATAACAGGCGGACATCAGGCTTTGGTGGGTGTGTAAGATGGCTTTGGGAAATCCGGTGGTACCTGAGGAAAAATATATCACTGCGTTATCTTCATCCGTAAGTTTAATCGCTGGGGCTTCAGAGGAACAATTGGCAGTAAGGCGGTCATAGTTTTCCGCAAAAGAAGGGCGATTTTCTCCCGCATAAAAAAGTGGTTTTACTTTCGGTATCTGATTATATATGGTTTCAATCCGACCGATAAATTCCGGCCCGAAAATCAAGGCCCTGGTTTCCGATAACTCCAAACAATACTTGATTTCCTCAGCCGTGTAGCGGAAGTTTAAAGGTACGGCGATAGCTCCGCTTTTTAAAATTCCAAAATAAATCGGCAGCCACTCCAGACAATTCATTAAGAGAATGGCTACCTTATCCCCTTTTTTTATCCCTCTTTTCAGCAGCAGGTTGGCCAGTCGATTGGCTTTCTCGTCAAAAACGCGCCAGGTCATGTCCCGCCGGTATTCCCCCGCCGGGTTATTTTCAATCAGTTCATACTCCAGCCAAGTTACATGATGACTTTCCTGCAGATCCAAATTAATCTCGGTCAGGCATAATTCCTGTCCATAGTTCTCAGCATTGCGCGCCAATATTTCCGTTATGGGCATTTCATCTTTCCTCCCGTTCTACCAAACAACTAAGATATTGTGTTTATGAAATAACAAAGCCGTACTTCAGTCAAAACTCTACAGACAATTATAAAGCAAGGCTGAACAGTTAATCAATACTTTGAAGCTGCCATAGAGAAGATGATAATATCCAGCTGGGCGCGTTCAAACAGCTTCTCAATATCCATGTTGCGGTTATAGCGGTTGACGATGAAATCAATAGCTGTCAGTATCCTGCATTCTTTTGTCAAAGCCTTCGTGACAATCCATTTCATTCATAGATGCTGCCCTCGTTTCTGAGCAAAACTACCAGCCGTCTTTTTATGCCTTTATTTTTTCTCCGCGGGCAGCAATTCCCAGGCGCTGATCAAATGTAAGCAAGCGTATTTCGGGAAGGGCAGCTGTTAATGTGCAAGTCATGGCCAAATGCCACAAATCAGCCCCCCGCAAAGGCCATTTACTACCCAGTCTCTTAATTTGGTCATTATCCGGATTCATGTTGATAGAGTGCCAGGGGCCTTGTTCGAAGGCTTCCAGAGCAGCCTTAACCAGTATTTCCGACAAGTTTCTTTCCCTGTGGATGCGGTTGATCACTGCATAAGTTTCTGCTGCCGCCAGTGAGGATAACAAGTGCAAGCCTTCGCGCCGTGACCAATTCCAGGCCTCCTGGCTGTGAACATCTTTAAAAAGTGCAGAAAGAATAGCTGATGTATCCCAATAAATTACCAGTTTTTCCTCCATTAATCCCGATCCTCCTGTAGATATTTTTGCACTATTCCTTCTTCCACCGGCAGCGGCGGAGGGAGCAGGCGGACGTTTTTAGGTGGAGGATCGAGCAGTCCGTTTCTCTCCAGGTTTTCTATCCTTTGTTCTATTGATAGCGAATCTTCTGTGATGGGAACCAATCTTGCCACCAGAATTCCCCGATCACTGATGGTTATCTCCGCCCCTTTCTGCACCTCTTTCAGCAGGCGGCTAAGATTCGTTTTAGCTTCCCGTATACCCACGATCATCTTGGTCACCAATAAAGCACCTCCTGTAGTAAGTTGTGGCCATTGTGGTCACAGCTAATTGTATGCTATGGAACCACAACTGTCCAGCGCTAAAGTAGTAACCTGGTTTGATATATGTTTGTTCTGCCATCATGGTCTGGTATTCTGTTTTAAGACTTATTACACCAGTAAAATCCTGTCCCCTTGTGAAGCCAAAATAATCGGGGGGCATGAATTATTCCGCTTTCAGTTTCTGTACCTCATCCAATGAAAGGCCCGTGATCTCCGCAACAAATTCCACATCAGCACCTTTCAGCAATGCTGCACGAGCGGTCTCAAATTTGCCTTCCAATTTGCCTTCCGTTTTTGCTTCAAAAAGAGCTGAATTTCTGTCCAATATGGCTTTTCGTCTGAGTTCGTAGAGTTCTCTTTCCCTGGGGTTGGAAGCCATTTGTTCCAATACCTGTTTCGCTTTCCCAATGGCGGGATCTTCTTTGGCCAACCTGTCAAGAAGCTCCATGTCCCATCCTCCCTTCAAAAACACCACCCACCTATCTAACGGGTTGGTATAACTCGCCATTTCTAACTTTAATTTGGGCAACTCGATGAAATGAACTCCGGTTCCAGGTAAGGGTTTAGGATTTTAACATCTACAATCTGTTGTTCTCCAGTCCAGTTTAATACTGCATTAAGAAAACTGAGCAAAATAGTTTTGTTTTCCTGGGAGCCGAATACCTTTTTAAAGACCAGGTCTACCTTGGGGTCCAATATGTCTGGCACATCCATCAGCACCCTTTCCTTATACTTTT
>NZ_JAQVZX010000140.1 GCF_028707975.1 Syntrophomonas sp. | reverse complement strand
GACAAATCCATTAACCTTGTTGATGATAAAGGCAATATTAACCAAAATTTAACCGGTTACTATGCTCTAATACCATATTGTAGTTTCAAAGAACTTGATTTTTGCTATTATGCAAAAGTCTCATATAAACGATGTTGGCGGTTTTTCCCGGCTCAATACTTTTTTGAAAAAGCAGCGGGTAACCCAAGCGGTGCTTAAGGCCCACAAGATTATAATACTGGTCATAGCTATGTTGATAAGGGTTTGGGAAGTTCCTTTCTGGGCCAGTAGTTCCTCTACGGGGACATTTACCAGAAAAAGAAAGCCCACACCCAGCAAGAAACCCGCCAGACTCATAAACAGCCCGGTTAATACCAGCAGCCTGGCCCTGGACATACTCTCCCCTCCAATAGTAATCATTCTATTTACGAGATGAAATATATCCCCCGCATCCATAATAGTGAGCGAAGCGAACATCAGTGGTGCCCGCAGGGTGCATCTTTAATAGTGAGCGAAGCGAACATCAGTGGTGCCCGCACGGTGCTAAGCGGTCGCCTATTAACAAAACAGGTAGCGGGTTCTAATCCCCCACCTCGTTGCAGCGCTGTGTTGCAACTGCTCCGCAGTTTCTTCCGATGCTATAAAGGTTTTATGCAGGATTCAGGCTATTATTCCGCAGGGCGATTAGTTATTTCTACCAGTAATGATAGCAAGTAGAAGCATTATTGGTCAAACGAAACCTTAATCCTTACTTTTTAATATCCCCATACCTTACAAGAAGAACTTAAGTGCCTGACAGCATATAGTTTTGATATTAATAGTACAATCTTTTAAGTAAAAAGGAATACAAGTATATTTATGGAATAACGATATTATAAGCAAAGGAGGGGTTAGAAATGAGATTTTACCATAGTTTGCGGTTTAAATTATTAATAGGGATACTACTACTTTGTTTCCTGGCCTCGATTGGCCAAAGCCTGGTTTCTTTTTGGAGTGGGAAAAATGTTCTAACTACTGAAATAACCAGTAAGTGCCAGCAAATAGCGGAATCAACCAGCCAGGTAATCGATACCTATTTTGCCGGCAAGCTGGAAAAGCTCGATACCCTTAGCAAAATTAGTTTGATAAAGAATATGCAGGAAGAAGAGATTATCCCCGCTCTTAAGGGAATCATGACAGCTGAGTATGACAATATCTATGTAATATGGCCAGATGGTTCCACCGTAACTGACAAAGGAGAAAGGCCTCAACTGGCTGACCGGGATTATTTTAAACTGGCTATAAAGGGCCAAGCCAATATTGGCACACCAGTTTTTTCTAAAACCACCGGCAATATGGTGGCACCGATTGCAATGCCCATTTTCCAGGGGCAGCAAATAGTGGGGGTCTTGGGAGCAACCTTAAAAATTCAAGAATTAATTGATGTGGTTAACCAGGTTAAGATAGGTGACACCGGTTATGCCTATTTGATTGATCGGGAGGGAATTTTTGTAGCCCATCCCAAAAGCGAGTTTATCCTGGAGAGCAACCAGTTCGAGCTAGGAGAAGAACTGGCTGCCATAGGCCAGAAAATGATTGCCGGGGAGTCCGGGATAGTAAATTACAAATATGAAGGAATGGAAAAATATATGGCCTATGCTCCGGTTAAGAGCAATGGATGGGCTTTGGGTGTAACTGTACCCGTAAAAGAAGTAAATCAGCCTTTGAACGATATGATGCAAAAAATTATTCTGATTACTGTGGCAACTCTAGCTCTGGCTTTCTTGATAATCTGGTTTTTAAGCGGGAGCTTTACCCACCCGGTTCTGGCCATGGTGGGTATTACCGAACGGCTATCGCAAAGGGATTTAACCCAGGAGATAAAAAGCAATGATTCCTCGGAAATAGGTCTGCTGATGAATTCCCTGGGGGAAATGAATGATAATCTCCATCAAGTTCTGGGGCAGATGGCTGCCAGTGCGGAAAGATTGGCAGGGCTGGCAGATGGTCTTTTCAGCAGTGCCGAGCAGAGTGGCAAGGCTTCCGAGCAGGTGCATGCCAGTGCTGAGGAAGTAGCGCGGGCCGCGGCTACCCAGGCGGAAGACGCCCAGAAAACCAGTGAGTTAAGCCGGCAAGTGGGAATGGCCATGCAAAATGTAAGCCAGGCCACGGAGGATATGTCGCAACAATCCAGACATTTTAAAGATATAGTAGCCCAGGCTACTGGCTTGATGTTGCAGCAAAAGGAGAAGATGGATCAGACCGTGGAGAGCACGGTTAATGTCTCCGAGGTGATAATGGACTTGGACAACAAAACCCAGGAAATTGGGGAGATTATAAGTGTTATTACCAATATAGCCGGGCAAACCAACCTTCTCGCACTTAATGCGGCTATAGAAGCTGCCCGAGCAGGAGAATCTGGCCGAGGTTTTGCCGTAGTGGCGGAAGAAGTCCGGAAACTAGCCGAGGAGACCGGTAGTGCTACCCTGAATATTGGCAACATCATAAGCGAAGTACAGGCAGGAGTAGAACGAGTAGTAGCAGAAGTCCAAAAGGTAGAGAAGCAAGTCAGGGAGCAAGGAAGTTCTCTGGGAGAAAGTGTGGGAGCCTTTAGGGAAATAGAAACGGGAGCCGGGAAGATGGATAATTCTATTCAGGATATATCGGCTACTTTTGAGGAAATTGTAGCCTCAACTGATGAGATTATACGGGCTATAGAAAATATTTCCGCCGTAACCCAGGAGTCAGCAGCATCGGCGGAAGAAGTAACTGCCATAAGCCAGAACCAGTTGGCGGCAGCCCAAAATATAGTTCAGGTTAGCCAGGAACTGGAGACCCTGGCTACAGAGTTAAAAAAGGTTACTGGTACTTTCATACTCAGGTAGGGAACGACCCCTGTGTCGTTCCGAATCAGGTTTGACAAGGGGATGACAAGGGGACGGGGTTATTGACCCATTCGCTAGCGAATGGGTCAATAACCCCGTCCCCTTTTATCTGCTTTTATCTGTTTTTGATACAAGCGCTACCCCGTCCCCTTTATCCTCCGGTTTTTTTTGGATATTTCCTAATAAAAAAGGAATTATTGAGCACTCTGTCGAATAAAGTAGTAATTTTTAAAGAGAGAAAAGTCCAAAGCCGATGTTTTTAATATGATTGTTTATATAAAGAAAGACAAAAAGCGGGGGAACTAATAATTTAAAAGGGGTGAGAGAAAAAGTTTTATAGAAAGATAAAAAAGGGGTGGGGGAATTGAGATTTACACAAAGTCTGAAATTCAACTTTCTGCTTTGGATCCTGGGAGCTTTTTTTCTAGCCTCTATCGGACAAAGCCTGGTTTCCTACTGGAGCGGAAAGGATATATTGATCCAGCAGATCCAGGAAAATTGTACCCAAATAGCTGATGCTACGGGTGATGAAATAGATGCCTGGATAGCGGGGAAATTCAGCGAAATGAGTACCCTGGCCAAGCTGGATGAGGTGCGGAACCTGGACGCAGAGCGTTTACCCGCTCTCTTGAGCGGCTTGATGTCGGCTGACCATGATAATCTCTATGTGGTCTGGCCGGATGGTACGGTAGTAGGTGATACAGGTCTCCAGGACTTCAAGCTGGATGAGCGCAACTATTTCAAACTGGCCATGGCGGGAAAGGCCAATATCGATACCCCGGTAATATCCAAGGCTACCGGTAATCTGGTGGCTCCCATTGCCGTTCCCATTTACCAGGGAGACAAGGTAGTGGGGGTTCTGGGTGCAACCATCAAGGCAGAGAAGATAACAGAGATTACTTCCGATGTAAAGGTGGGAGAAACCGGCTATGCCTATTTGATAAACCAGGATACAACTTTTGTGGCTCATCCCAAGAAAGACTATATACTGCAAAAGAAGCTCTCCGATGATGCCGAGGGAATGGAGGATGTAATCAAGCGGATGACCGCTCTGGAGACGGGAATAGCTGAATATGAATACGATGGTGAAGTCAAGTATATGGCCTA
>NZ_JAQVZX010000004.1 GCF_028707975.1 Syntrophomonas sp. | reverse complement strand
TCCGGGCCATCTCGCTGCCGCCGCTGGCGTGACCGTAGCAATGTCCCTCCCCGTCTTCATCTATGGTCAGGCAGTTGGGCTTGTCAATATCGTGCAAGAGTGCTACCAGCCTTAAAGTCAGGTTAGGTTCGGTATTATCTAAAACCGCCAGGCTATGTTCAAAAACATCTTTATCATGATAAGAGCTGCGGGTATCAAAACCTATGGCAGGCATAAGCTCGGGAATAAGCCTCTCCAGCAAGCCCAGTTCCAGAAGCCTGCGTATGCCCTGGGAAGGCAGCTCACTTAAGAGGATCTGGATAAACTCGTTGCGAACCCTTGCCGACCCACTGGCAGGAACACTGTCTTTTAAATCCTTCATAGCCTGTAGTAATTCCGCTTCAATTTCAAATCCCAACTGGGATTCAAATCTAACCGCTCGCAGAATTCTTGCGCTATCTTCCTGTATTTGTTTGTAGGGGTTTTGAGCACAGCGGATTAAGCGCTTTTCAATATCTCCTACTCCATTATAGGGATCCACTACTCCCGCCTGTTCATTATAGGCAATGGAATTCATAGTAAAATCCTTGTGCAGCAGATCCTCATTGATATCATCGGCGAATCGCCTTTCTTCCCCGGTGCGGAAGGCATTTACCTGATAGCTCTCCCCTTTAAAATGTATTGTAACTATCCCGTAATCCTCTACGGAAGGAATGGCAGTAAAACCTTCATTTTCATCGAAAACAACTATAGTATCATTAGGCAGGGCATTGGTAGTGATATCCCAGCTTATAGGTTCTTTACCCAGCAGGTAATCTCGGATGCAGGCACCGTAGATGTAAGCCTGGCAACCATTACTTTGAAGCTTGTTAAGAATCGTTTGTAAATTTTCGGGCATATTGATTTTCATCCTGCCACCCCCTGTTTTAATAGAAATTAGCACATTTAAACACTTCTACAAAAACTGCTTTATATCCTGCCCATTGTTATTAAACAGCTGCCTGCCCGGTTTATGATTTTCCTGCTTTCCAGGCTTGGCTACTCTGAAGAAACCTGTGGCCGTACTTCGGGTTCCCGGGTGGCTTTCGTTAATGATCAAAGCACCACATATTTATGAATGACCAACCGCCTTGGGGCCATACTTTTTTAGCCGTAGAGGAAGGCTGTTGCAGTATCTATTGCGCCGGTCGCCCTATAATTATAGGAAAACAACATGGTAATTGAATCTGGAAACAATGGGGATTCTATCGGATGCAAGGGATTAGGGGACACAATAGAACTGTCCCCTTGTGTCCCACAAGTTTTCCAGGGCAGCAAAATCCATGGCGGGGATGTAGAGGGATTCCAACTCATCATGATATTGCTTGGCCGTACGAATGAATTCTACTGCTTCTTGTAGAGATTTATCAAAGCGATTGCGGGCGCCAAGTATTCTCCTGGCATGAGGGTCTATCAGTGATCTTTGAATAAGCTCATCAAAATCCAGCAGTCGTTTCTGCTTAGCCAATATTCTGTCTCCGTAGTTAACAATACAGGAAGAGAGATCGAGCAAGGCGGTTTTTCGTTCCGGTAAAATAATAAGATCGATTTCTTGAGGTTCGAAGGGGCTATGGTAGACTTCTCCATAGAACTGCTGCAATTTCAGCATATAAGCGACATGGTCTAGTAGTTCCTTAATGCCACTGCCGGGACTGCCCTTGATGGCGTATAGTGAATAATCATTATCAACAAGGCTTTCTATTCGGGTTACCGGTCCTGCCGGGGTGATAGCTGCAGCAAATAGATGCCGTGCTTCATAGGGGGAAATAGAACAGCCCTGTAAAAACTCCTGGCTCAAGGCTAAAATATTGCGCTTAACCGCTGCCAGGTCCCGGGCTTCTTTATAGTAAGATTGCCATTCTTCATAGGCAACTGCAGCCTCCTGCAAGCGCAGGTAAGCCCGGGCAAAACAGCGGGAAATTTCCTGGCCAAGTTTTATCACTTCATTCTTATGTTCTTTAATAATCCGGCTGTCCCAGAAATCGCCCAGATTCAGTATTTCATCTACTGCTCCCGGAAAAAGAGGGTCAACCACGTGTGGTGCGGTACCATCGAGGATGCATACCTTTTGCCCAATTACCACCCCATCAAGGGATTGGTTATCTGATGAACACCAGTGGTATTCTAGATCCAAACCCCGGGAGGAGAATTCCTCCCCAATTTTTTTCATGAAAGTAGATTTCCCTACCCCGGGACCACCCTTTAGGATTATTTTCCTTTCGCCTTCCGGCCAGAGCATATATTGGTAGAAAGAGTAGAAGCCGCGACAGCTGTTAGCACCTGGATACATATGTCTCAGTTTTCCCAATGATGGCACCCCCATTGCTTTTTTCTCTTCTTCTATAAATATATGTGTTTTTGGTGGTCTGACTCCCGTAATATTCTGGCAATTCATATCTGCATTCCCTATTTTCGAGCAGTGATTGCTTTTGGATAAGTGCTATAAGCTGCGGTTATTGTTACAGGGAATAAGCCAGGTGCTCCTGTTCCAGCAAAGATATGGTAGAATAAAAACATGAAACCCTGGATTTACCTGGATCTGATTGGAGAAGGGCATGGGGAGTTAGTGAGCAGACAGCGAGGAGAAATGATGGCAAGTTGGATACATAGGAAATATGATGAAGCGATGGCGGAAAAGCTGGCCGGGGATCTGGAAGTTTCCCGCCTGCTGGCCGAAATACTGGTGAAGCGGGGGATTTGCGGAACTGAGGAGGCCAGCCGGTTTTTGTATGGGAAGCTGGAGGATCTCAGTGACCCCTTCCAGCTTAAAGATATGGATTTGGCGGTGGCCAGGATAGAACAGGCCATAGCGGCGGGCGAAAGGATAGTGGTCTATGGCGACTATGATGTTGATGGAGTATGCAGTATTGTTATACTGCTGGAATGCCTGCAGCTGTTGGGAGCCAATTGTAGCTATTATGTCCCCGACCGCTTCTCCGAGGGTTATGGATTAAATAGCGATGCCATAGAAAAGCTGGCCGGTGAAGGCTGTCGGCTATTGATAAGCGTGGATTGCGGCATATCATCGCTGGCGGAAGGCCAGCAGGCTGGTGATTTGGGAATGGATCTCATTATAACCGACCACCATACACCGCTGGATGAGCTTCCTTTAGCCGTGGCCATAATTAACCCCAAACTGGGGGGAGAAGCAGGGTGCAGGGATTTGGCGGGGGCAGGGGTAGCCTTTAAGTTGGCGGAAGCCCTGTGCCGGCAAAAGATGGAGCAGGAAGAGCTCTACAACTGGCTGGAGCTGGTAGCCCTGGCTACGGTAGCGGATATTGTCCCGCTACGGGGTGACAACCGGATAATGGTTAAGTATGGCTTGCAAAAGATTGAGCAATCGAGCCGCCAAGGCTTGCGGGCCTTACTGCGGGAAACAGTCCTGGAAGACAAGACGCTCAGGACCTGGCACATAGCTTTCGTATTGGGTCCACGATTGAATTCAGCCGGGAGGCTTAATAGCGCCAGAAATAGCATTGAATTGCTCCTGGCCCAGGACGAAGAAAGGGCCGCTGCGCTGGCGGCTTTTTTATGCCGGGTTAATGAAGAGAGAAAAGGAATTGAGGAGACGATATTTCAGGAAGCAGTGGCCGAAATCGAACAGCATATTGATCTGGAGAAGGAACCAATACTGCTATTGGGTGGAGAAAACTGGCATGATGGGGTTATTGGCATAGTGGCTTCACGGCTCAGCGAACGCTACCGGCGGCCTTGTATTTTAGTTTCCTGGGAGGGTGACTACGGCAAGGGATCAGCCCGCAGCATAGCGGGAATGGATATATTTGCGGCCCTTGATTACGCTGGCGGCTTTCTGCAGCAATTCGGGGGACATAAAATGGCGGCCGGTTTAAGGCTGGAGCGCAGGAACTTCTCTGCTTTTAAAGGAAAAATTCTGGAATGGGCGGCGGCTCAAGGGCTTTCATCGCTTAAACCTTCCGAGCGAAAGATAGATGCTGAAATCAAGCCGGCTGACATTAATGAAGCTTTGCTTCAAGAACTGGAGCTTTTGCAGCCTTGTGGGGAAGGTAATCCGCTACCGCTTTTTTTGTTGCGCCGGGTGGCGATTAAATCGGCTGCTCTTATAGGCAAAGGGCGGGAGCATTTCAAACTTAAAACGGAAACGGAACGGGGTGAACTGGAGGGCATAGCTTTCAACCGTCCGCAATATATGGAATTACCGTGGCGAAATTCCTGTCAGGATCTGCTTTTTGAATTAACGGAAAATGAATTCCGGGGGCATAAAAGGATACAGCTCAAAGTGAAAGACATAAAATGCAGCTTTATGCCGGATAGGATTAGCACAGTCCAGGATAAATTGCAAAGGGTTGCAGAGCTGTTGGTTGCTAGTATGGAGGAATTGAAAAAGGGCAGGCCCGTTCTTTTTATTTATCCTACATCCCGCATACTAAAGCGCAGTCTGGTTGTTTTGGAGAATTATTTTAATAGAACTGTTTTGCAAGCGTTGCACGGTTTGATGGATAGCGGCGAGAGACTGGAGACGGAAAATATGTTCAGGCAGGGACGGCCCCGCATCTATCTGATGACCCGAGCTTATTGTCGGTATTATTTAAGAAAAAACACTTTTCCCCAAAATCTCCGCCTCGTTCTGGAGTTATGGCCAGGACAAGGGAAGTTGCTGGAATATGATCAAGGTCTTCAACGAGAAAACTTATATCCCCAGATAGAAGAAATTTGCTGGCAGAAAGCAGATTGGGAAGCGGACTCCCCTTCCCCCGCCTGGATATATACCAATAGAAAAAAGACGGTGGAAAGCTTAAAGCGGCGATGGCCCCAGGCTATTGTTCAAAGCGGAATAAGGGAGCTTGAACGGATACGAAGCTTGTATCAATCAGGTCTTAAGGCTGGAGCCTCCGTATTCTTATCGGACGGGGTATTTGCCGGCATATTTCCCCAAAACCGGCTTAACGAAAGGCTGTTTTTCGCCGATGTACCTTTTAGTATTTATGAAGCTTTTTCCGTCCGGGGGCAAATGACTGCCAGCAGCGAGGAGCCGGTACTAGCTTTGTTTGATAGCCAGGGTATAAAAAGCAATTGGGATTATCTAAACCGGGTCTATCCTGATTTGGCGGAGGTTAAAGCCTGGTTCCGCCAGTTGATCGAATTGCAACAGAATCCAATTATATTCGATTTGAATAACTGGCCGGCGTTATCCGAAAAGTTTACCCGGGGAAAATTACTGTCGGTTCTGCATATATTGAGGGAGCTGGACTTGTGCCGTTGGCGAAAAGAAGGTAGTATTATTGAAATAAAGTTGCATAAGCCTGATAGTTCTACAATTAATCTCGCCAATTCCCCCTATTATCTAGAAGGACAGGCGGAAAAAAAACACTATCAAGAACTAGAAAGGCAAATAGATAAATCTCTAAAATGGTGATGAACATGAGTTGTGAAGCTCTAATCAAGAGAGTAAGTGAATATGATCCCGATAATGATTTTGCTATGATCGCGAAAGCCTTCAGGGTGGCGGAGCAAGCTCACCAGGGGCAAAAAAGGATTTCCGGGGAGCCATACATTATTCACCCGTGTGAAGTTGCTCTCATATTGGCGGATATTGAAATGGACATTCCTTCGATTTGCGCTGCCCTGCTGCACGATGTTATTGAAGACACTCCGGTGAGCTATTTGGACATACTCAAGGAGTTTGGTGAAGAAATCGCCTTGCTGGTAGATGGTGTCACCAAGCTTACCCGAATAGATTTTAAATCTCGGGAGGATGCCCAGGTTGAAAACCTGCGGCGGATGTTCATTGCCATGGCACGAGATATTCGGGTAATCATTATAAAGCTGGCGGATAGACTCCACAATATGCGGACTCTAAGCTACCATGGTGAAGCTAAACAAAAAGAAATCGCCCGTGAGACTATGGAGATATTTGCTCCGCTGGCTCATCGTTTAGGCATATTTCGTTTTAAATGGGAACTGGAAGACCTGGCTTTTTATTATGTGGAACCGGAAATGTACTATGAGGTGGCCAAACGACTGAAACAGAAACGCCGGGAGAGGGAGAATTATGTCAATGACCTGGTGGAGCAAATCAAAGTTGGTCTTCATCAGATTGATATCGATGCTGATATTAAAGGCCGCCCCAAAAATATATTCAGTATTTACAAAAAGATGATTAAACAGGGAAAAGATGTTGAAGAAATATATGATAAGATAGCCATTCGAGTTTTAGTTGAAGATGTCCGGGATTGCTATGGGGTGCTGGGTATTATTCATACCATGTGGAAACCGCTGCCCGGTCGTTTCAAAGACTATATTGCCACGCCCAAGGCTAATATGTATCAATCACTGCATACCACCTTGATTGGTCGGGGGGGTGAGCCTTTTGAAGTGCAGATCCGTACTGTGGAAATGCATCGTACTGCTGAATATGGTATCGCTGCACACTGGCGTTACAAGGAGGGCTACAATCCGCGGGAGCGAAAATTCGATGAAAAGTTATCCTGGTTGAGGCAGATACTGGAATGGCAGCAGGAAATCAAAGACAGCAGTGAGTTTATGGAATCTTTAAAGATTGACCTTTTTGATGATACGGTCTTTGTTTTCTCACCCAAAGGGGCGGTTTTTGAACTTACCAAAGGTGCTTGCCCGGTGGATTTTGCTTATCGGGTTCATACCGAGGTAGGGCACCAATGTACCGGTGCTCGGGTTAACGGGCGTATTGTACCACTGGATTTACCGCTGGAAAATGGGGATATCGTGGAGATTTTAACTTCCAAAAACTCGACTGGCCCCTCCCGCGATTGGTTGAATTTTGTCAAGACTTCTTCAGCTAAGAGCAGAATAAGGCAATGGTTTAACCGGGAAAAGCGCCAGGAAAACATTATCCGGGGTCAAGATCTGCTGGAGAAGGAATTAAAGAAACAACACTTGAACCCCAAAGAGCTACTTAAGGAAGATAAACTGTTGGAAGTGGTAAAAAGACTAAGCTTTAATGCGGCGGAGGATTTGCTGGCAGCCGTTGGGGACGGTGTGCTTTCCGCCCTGCAGGTGGTGAACAAGCAAAAGGAAATCTATTTTCCCGACCTTCAGGTGGAGGATATAGTTCCTGCTGCGGAGGAAAGCAAGACTGCGGCCAAGGATCGGGTAACTACCGCACTGCGCATAAAAGGTGTGGATGATGTGGCCATGAGGCTGGCCCGCTGCTGTAATCCCTTGCCGGGAGACCGGGTTCTGGGTTATATTACCCGGGGGCGGGGGGTGTCGGTGCACCGTGAAGATTGTCCTAATATGCAAAACTATCTGCAGAATGAGAAAGACCGTATATTGGAAGTTGAATGGGCGGATAGCAGCGGTATCTATTATGTGGAACTGGAAGTAAAGGCTTTTGACCGGGTGCGGCTGACCACAGATGTGATGAATGAGATTGCCGAAGCCAGAATTCAGATTAATTCGGTTTTTTCCCGGAGTACCAAAAACAACCAGGCAGTAATAAACCTTAAACTGGAGATCAAGGATATGAGCCGGCTGCATGCCGTGATTCAGCGCATCCAAAATGTTAAAGATGTACTGGAAGTGCGGAGGGTTCTGCCGGGGGAAATGCGAGGTGAATCGCTTGCGGGCCATAGTGCAAAGGGTTAGCTTTAGCACGGTAAGGGTAGAGGGTGAGTTGCGAGGAAGAATAAAGCAGGGTCTTATGGTTTTGCTGGGTATTAAGAAGGGGGACAACAAGGCCGATGGTGATTACCTGGTGGATAAGATGGTTAATTTACGGATATTCCCCGATGAAGAGGGGAAGATGAATCGTTCTCTGCTGGACATCCAGGGGGAATTACTCCTGGTAAGCCAGTTCACCCTTTATGGTGATGCCCGCAAAGGCCGCAGGCCCAGTTTTTCTGAGGCTGAATTGCCGGAATTAGCCGAACCGCTGTTTGATTACTGTGTTGATTGTCTTCGGAACTGGGGTGTGCAGGTGGAAACCGGAACCTTCGGAGCGGAAATGTCATTGAGCATTGAAAATGATGGACCTTGTACCATTTTACTGGATAGCGAAAAGTTGTTCTAACGGCCTTGTGCCATAAAATGAGTTTTCCACAACCACCGATGAAAAGTGAGTTATAAGCGCTTGTTATATAGTGAGAAGGGGTAGGAAATAACCCCCTTTCCTTCTGATGTCTGACGACCGACGACCAAGTAAGAGGCTTATGATAAACCTTGGACGGGAGCAGGGCCTTCTGCTTTGTTAAAGGCTTATCATAGGCCATTTAAACATTTTCGAAAGGAGTATTGATATGATATTAAGGGGTTTGGAACTAAGCAGTATGATGGTCAACTGCTATATTGTCGGGTGTGAAGAAACCAAAGAGGTGGCGGTCATAGACCCAGGGGGGAATGCCCGGGCCATACTGAATCTGTTGGAGGAAGAAGGACTCAAAACGCTGTATATAATCAATACTCATGGCCATATCGATCACATCGGAGCCAACCAGGCCATAAAGGATGCTACCGGGGCCAAAATCCTCATTCATGAAAGTGATGCTAAAATGCTGGTTAATCCCGTTTCCAATTTTTCGTTTATGATGGGAAGTAAGGTTATAAGTCCTCCCGCCGATCAATTGATCAAGGAAGGCGATATTATAAAGATAGGTAATACTGTGGAGTTAGAAGTGATTCACACTCCTGGACATAGCCCGGGAGGGGTTTGTCTTAAAACGGGAAATATTATTTTTGTAGGAGATACTTTGTTCCAGGGTTCGATTGGGCGTACAGATTTCCCGGGCGGCTCTTACAAGCAATTGATTCAAAATATTAAAGAAAAGCTCTTTCGTTATGATGATGAAACTGTTTGTTATCCCGGACATGGACCGGCAACGACTATTGGCTTTGAGAGGATGCACAACCCGTTTTTGACTTGAGCAATCAAATAAGTCAAATAAGTCCGGGGATAGGCCCCGGACTTATTTGACACAAGCACCGGTGAAAATGCAGGGCAACCCCTCATGTCCGGCACTCAACCCCTCACACCTCACTTTTTTTGTGAAGTATTTGCAAATGCCTTTACAAATACTTAATTCTTGTGATAATATCAAAATATATATTTCAAAATGCGATGAAGAAGTAAAGTAGCTTCGCGGAGTTATGCAGAGAGGAGATGCCACCGGCTGTAAGCATCTCTATAAGGAAGCGGAGTGAAGTTCACTTTGGAGCACCCGGCTGAAACGCTTGGCAAGTAGGTCGTGGCGGAGCTTCCACCGTTAAAAGGGAGGGGATATCGGATTAACCTGTATCTTTTAAGCGGACCTGTAATGGTAATTTGGGTGGTACCGCGGGCAGCAGAAGCTTCTCGTCCCAGTAGGATGTGAAGCTTTTTTATTTCCGCTCAGTTGCTTGCTTTAATGTTGCAGCGATAGTGCTCTTTAAGCTTTCATCATCTTCCAACCAGAATCTTAAATCGCTTAAAATTTCACTTACAGTAGTCCCGTATCCTTTATGGAGTGGGCTTTAGCCAAACTGGGTGGTACCGCGGGAAGTCAAGCAGACCTCTCGTCCCTTTGGGGATGAGAGTTTTTTTGTTTAGGTGAGGTGTGAGGGGGGGCATCCGTGCTTGTATTCTGCACTTTGCGGGAGCGTCTGAGGCTCCCTACGGTCGCTATTAATGTTGCCGGTATGGGTGCTGGTTAATAATAGGTAAAGGAGTGTTGGAGATGAAAAATTTGCTAGCCCAAAAAGATGGTGAATTACTGGTATCCCGCATTTATCAGAGTGAATCAACTCAGATTGAAGTGAAGGGCTGTAAGATTGGCGGAGAACAGTTGATGGTCGTAGCCGGACCTTGTGCGGTGGAAAGTGAAGAAGTTTTAAAAGAAACGGCCTTCAAGGTGCGGGCAGCGGGAGCAGCTATGCTGAGGGGGGGAGCTTTCAAACCCAGGACTTCTCCCTATAGCTTCCAAGGGTTGGGGGAGAAGGGCTTAAAACTACTCGCCCGAGTGGGTGAGTATATGAACATGCCGGTGATAAGCGAGATAATGGATAGCGAGGATATCGGGCTATTGGCCGATTATGCGGATATCTTGCAAGTAGGGGCGCGCAATATGCAGAACTTCGCTTTGTTGCGTAAATTGGGGCAGCTCAAGAAGCCGGTGGTTTTAAAGCGGGGCATGTCCGCCAGTATTGAGGAATGGTTGTTGGCGGCAGAATACATTCTGGCCGGAGGAAATTCCCAGGTGATACTATGTGAACGGGGTATTCGTACTGTCGAGCCCTGGACACGCAATACCCTCGATCTTTCCGCAGTGGCTCTGGTCAAGCAGCTGTCGCACTTGCCGGTTATGGTAGATCCCAGCCATGCTACCGGGGTAAGGAGCCTGGTAAGCCCCATGGCCAGGGCAGCCATTGCAGCAGGTGCGGACGGTTTGATGGTGGAGGTACATCCACAGCCGGAAAAAGCCCTTTCCGATGGGGAACAATCATTGACCCCCCGGGGCTTCAGTACTATGATGCGCGAGATTGAACCAGTGGCCCGAGCTATAGGAAGGAGGTTAAGGTAATGGCCTATGCTATTTTAGGCCCGGCAGGAACATTCAGTGAAGAAGCTGCTCATTTGTACTGGAGCGAGCAGGAGGATTATGTCCTGGCGCGGAGCATTCCTGAAATATTTACTTTACTAATTACGAAACAGGTTGAAGGGGCTTTAATACCGATAGAAAATTCCCTGGCAGGCTCCATAAACCTGTGTATGGAGGCGCTGGAATCGAGCAATGTATATATAATGGGTGAAATTAGTATTCCGGTAAGACAGCAGCTGATGGCAGGAAAAAAACTGGACCTTGCTGATATTGAACTCCTGGTTTCGCAGCCCACGGCATTGATGCAATGCCAAAATTTCATTAAGAGCTATTTGCCGGAAATAAGGCAGGAAATAACCGATAGTACCACACGGGCGGCGAAAATTGTTAGGAGTGAGGAAAGGAGAGCGGCATGTATTGGCAACAGCCTGGCCTGCAGCCTCTATGGCCTGGAAGTGATTCAGCACAATATCCAGGACGGGGACAATTTCACCAGATTTGTTCATGTTCAATCTGGTGAAGCACCAGGACAAGAGGGGGAGAAAAGCAGCATAGTTTTTACTCTGCCTGATCGACCGGGAGCCCTTTATCATACACTGGAGATATTTGCCCGCCGCAACCTGAACTTGATTAAAATAGAATCGCGTCCGGGAAAACTGCTAAAGGGCAGCTATTCTTTTTACATCGAGGTTGAGAACCGGTCTAGCAAAGCCAGGATTGAGGAACTGCTGAAGGAATTGCACAAACAATGCACTTCGGTAAAATATCTGGGTTCGTACTCCTCCTGTCGTCCGGAAAAAACTTTGCAGGACTAAGCTGGGAGCCATGCTTCGCTAACGCTCGCTTGTATATTTATACAACCCTTATGCAAGAAGAGGAGTTTTTGGAGTAGAGTCAAGCTTAAGCTGTTTGAAGAAAGAAGTTCCTTTACCACTGCTGAACTTAAGAGCTACCAGGGAGACATATCTCCTTTCCTGAACACTTTGTTTAGAGAAATGGATGTCATTGGGGATTATTTGGCATGATAGGGGAATTTCAGTTCGATGTATTTAATATTGGTGGAGGTACCCCTACAGTGCTCTCTTCTCAAGATTTGGAGAGTTTATTAGCTATTGTGCAGCAACAATTTATATCTACTGCCTGCGAAGAGATTACTGTAGAGGCAGGCAGACCCGATACTCTTTCTCTGGAAAAACTCCAGCTGATGCAGGAGGCCGGAGTGAACCGGGTTTGCATTAATCCTCAAACCATGAATGATGCTACCCTCAGAAGGATAGGGAGGAAGCATGATGCGGAAGGAGTGGTGCAATCGGTAGAATGGGCAAGAAAAGCAGGAATTAAAAAAATAAATATGGATCTTATCGTAGGACTTCCCGGAGAAGTCATCCGGGAAATTATGCATACAGCAGAAGAAATTAAAATTGGAACCGGAGAACATTACGCTCCATAGTCTGGCCTGGAAAAGGGGATCGCCTATGGCGCTGCTGGGAGGCAAGCAGAGTATCGCGAACAGCGGGTAGGCGAGGTGGAAAGTAGTATCGAAGCGGTGGAAAGGCTCATAACGGGCAAAGTTGACAAGCTTCAGGCCTTAAATTAGAATTATCCAAGGAATGGTTTCGCTGCAAAGAACCCTGGAGTCAAGGATAATCGCTGAGCTTGGAGAAACATTGAACTAAGCTACAGCGATCTGCTGGTAGTAAAAAACTTGCAGCGGAACCTGGCAAATTACTGACCGGAGGGGTATATATGCAAGTCAAAGCCCCCAGGGGAACCTATGATATCTTACCCAATGATTCTGTTAAGTGGCAGTATATAGAAAAAATTATGAAGGATAGCGCTGAATCTTTTGGCTTCAGAGAAATTAGAACTCCGCTATTCGAGCATACCGAGTTGTTTCAGCGGGGTGTAGGCCAGGGAACTGACATTGTCAGCAAGGAAATGTACACTTTTAATGACCGTTCCCAGCGCAGCCTGACCCTGCGACCCGAGGGTACCGCCCCCTGCGCCCGGGTCCTAATTGAGCATGGAGTTTTCAGTGGAGTAATGCCGGTCAAGTGGTACTACCAGGGACCCATGTTTCGTTATGACCGCCCGCAGACCGGAAGATACCGGCAATTCCACCAATTCGGGGTAGAGGCTTTTGGCAGCAATAATCCCTATCTTGATGCCGAAGTCATCATCTTGTTGGTAGAAATATTTTCTCGTCTGGGTTTATCAGATTATGAATTACACTTAAACTCGGTTGGTTGTTCAGTATGTAGGGATGCCTACCGGCAAAAGCTGCTGCACTACATTGCCCCGCTTAAAGAGCGGCTGTGCCAGGACTGCCGGCAAAGATACTTCCAGAATCCTTTGCGGGTTCTGGACTGCAAAATCGAGGCTTGTCACCAGGCTATAGTCGGATATCCCACCATTTATGATAGTCTTTGCCCTTATTGCCAGGAGCATTACAGCCGGGTCAAAGTTGCCCTGGAGGATAACGGGATAAGCTATATTCATGACAACAATCTGGTTCGCGGACTAGACTACTACAGCAATACTGCTTTTGAGATTCACCTTCCCGGCATCGGGGCGCAGAGCGCGGTCGGTGGTGGGGGGAGATATGATGGTCTGGTAAAAGCGCTGGGCGGACCAGACATTCCGGGAATCGGTTTTGCCCTGGGGATGGAACGCTTGTTGCTGGCCCTTGATAGGCTGGGTAAACGCGAGTTTTCCCAACCCTCACTGGATGCTTTTGTGGTAGTGATGAATGATTCCTATGAGATGCAGGGATTGCAACTGCTTAATGAACTCCGCCGTAAAGGTATCAGGGCGGATAAGGACTATGGGGGCCGAAGTGGCAAGGCTCAAATGAAGTATGCTGGCAAAACTGCTGCCAGGTTCGTGGTTCTGGTGGGTGAAGAGGAAGTGGAAAAGGGCTTCTGGACCCTGCGGGATATGCAAAATAAAGAACAGTTTCAGCTGGGTCAGGAAGAATTGATTAGCAGCATTAGATGTGTTATAGAAGCGAAGTAGGAGGAGAAACATTGATGAAAAGAACTCATAATGCCACCGAGCTGGATACTCACTTGGTAGGACGGGAAGTAGTGCTTAATGGCTGGGTAGACACCAGAAGGGATCATGGCGGTTTGATTTTCGTTGATTTGCGGGATAGATCCGGCATTATTCAGCTGGTATTCAGTCCGGAAGTTCAGCAGAAGGCTTTTCATCTCGCGGAACAGGTCAGAAGCGAGTATGTGATAGCCGTGCAGGGTAAGCTTTCTCTTCGGCCTGAGGCCACGGAAAATCCCCAGCTAAAAACCGGCAAGGTCGAAGTTTATGTAGATGAGATGGAAGTTTTAAGCCCGGCCAAGACTCCTCCTTTTTATATTGAGAATGATATAGATGTTGATGAAAACCTGCGCCTAAAATATCGCTATCTTGATTTACGGCGGCCTGAGATGCGGGACAACCTGCTGTTAAGACACCGGGTGGTCAAATGCATGCGCGACTTCCTGGATGCCCGGGGATTTATCGAAATAGAAACTCCTATTTTGATGAAAAGCACTCCTGAAGGGGCCAGGGATTACCTGGTACCCAGCCGCGTTCACCCCGGCGAATTCTATGCTTTGCCCCAATCTCCGCAGATATTCAAACAGATACTTATGGTGGCCGGAATGGAGAAATATTTCCAGATTGCCCGTTGTTTCCGGGATGAGGATCTTAGAGCTGATCGTCAGCCGGAGTTCACTCAACTGGATATGGAGCTGTCTTTCGTTGATGAAGAGGACATTATCATACTGGTAGAAGAAATGATGGCCGAAATCTTTCTTAAAACTATGGGTAAGGTGATAGAAACCCCATTTCCGCGTCTGGCCTATGATGATGCTATGATAAAGTACGGTTCGGACAAACCCGATTTACGCTTTGGCCTGGAGATAGTGGAGCTCAGTGAAATGCTGCGGAATACCCAGTTTAAGGTCTTTGCTTCGGCTCTGCAATCCGGAGGTGTGGTCCGGGCGCTGAATGCTAAAGGATGCGCTTCATTCACCCGCCGGGAAATTGACAGTCTGGGAGCTATGGCGGTGGAAAACGGAGCCAAAGGCATGGCCTGGATACTGGTGCAGGAAAATGAACTGCGCTCACCCATTACCAAGTTTTTAAGTGAAGAGGAAATCAAGCAAATTTTGGCGGCAACGGGAGCTGAAGCCGGCGATCTTATTCTTTTTGGAGCGGATCGGGCTGATATCGTAGCCCGGGTCCTGGGCAGCCTGCGCCTGGAGTTGGGTAGAAAGATGGGCCTTATTGATGAAAACAAGTTGAATTTTGTCTGGGTTACCGATTTCCCCCTCCTGGAATACGATGAGGAGGAAAAACGCTACCAGGCCAAGCACCACCCTTTTACCTCACCACGCCTGGAAGATATTGACCTGCTGGATAATGAACCGGGACAGGTGAAGGCCCGGGCTTACGACCTGGTTCTTAATGGGACTGAATTAGGTGGAGGAAGTATCCGTATACACCGGCGGGAATGGCAGGAGAAGATGTTTTCTATACTGGGTTTGAGCCAGGAGGAAGCCCGGGATAAATTCGGTTACATGTTAGAGGCTTTCGAATACGGTACTCCACCTCACGGCGGCATTGCCTTTGGAGTGGATCGTCTTCTGATGCTTATGGCTGCTAGAGACAGTGTAAGGGATGTAATGGCCTTCCCCAAAACGCAGAGCGCCTCTTGTCCCATGACTGAAGCTCCTTCTGAAGTAAGCCCCAGGCAGCTGCGGGAATTGGCCCTTAGGATTAGAGAAAAATAGCAGAAATGGAAATGGTGGCGAATAATAACAGAGCCAATGTCTTGAAGAAGCCGATGTTCTGTGATATTATTTACCTGAGAAAAGACATGAACAAGGAAATCCCTGCTGTGTGCGTGAATAGCTGTTAAGTTTTTGCCAACACAAAAATTAAGGGAGCCTGTCTCCGTCTATGGCTTGTAAGCCCGCTTCAGCGGGACACAATAAATAAGCGGGAGGGCACCTACCTGCTGAGCAGGTTAAAACTACGGCATCACGGCTCGGTGGGGTTTTTGTGCGATGAGTGAAAGAATTTTTCACCGGACAGAATTATTAATAGGCCAGGAGGCCATGAGGATGCTTCGCGATTCCTGCATGGTGGTAATTGGGCTTGGCGGTGTTGGTTCATATGCGGCTGAAGCTATTGCGCGCTCCGGAGTTGGCAGGATTATTTTATGTGATCCTGACCGGGTTGAGGCCAGTAATATCAACCGGCAGCTTGCTGCCCTTAATTCCACTCTGGGGGAGTTAAAAACCGAAGTAATAGGCGCGAGGTTACGGGATATCAATCCTCTACTCCAGCTAAGCAAGTATCCAAACAGGTATTGTGAAGAAAGTAGTACTGAGATCCTGGGTCAAGAAATTCATTTTGTCCTGGATGCTATTGACACCCTTCCTGATAAGATTCATCTGATTAAAACCTGCCTGTACAGGAAGATTCCTGTAATCAGTTCTATGGGTACAGCCAACCGGCTTGATCCCCTCCTGCTTACTATTGCCGATATTAAAGACAGTTCAATATGTCCCGTGGCTCGAAAACTGCGAAGAGAGCTGCGCCGGGAAAATATCCTGCAGGGAGTTCCGGTGGTTTACTCGCGGGAGACCCCGGTTAAAACCACTTATTCCGGTGAAACCAGGCTGGGCAGCATATCTTTTGTTCCTGCTGCTGCCGGTTTATTGCTGGCCAGCTATGCGGTCAAGCAGTTGATAAAAAATACTAACCCCCCATGCCCGCATCCTTAATAGCGACCGTAGGGAGCATCAGTGGTGCCCGCAGGGTGCAACACCAGAGTACCCGCAGGGTGGAGGACATAACCACCAATGAAAATGGGGGTATTACAGGGGGTTATTGGACGCTGATTTGCGCAGATAACTCACTCTGCATAAGTGCTTGTGACCTCGGGACATGGGGGTTAATACGAAAATAGAATTCCTCCTATTTTCATTGGTGTTGTGGCCCTGCACCCATCACCCTTCGGGTACGCCTGGTGCTCCATCCTTCGGATGTCACTATTAAGGTTGCGACCATGGGGGGTTAGTGAGCAAAGTTGAGGGGTAAAGGGTAAATAAGTTGTCAACAACCCCGTCCCCATGTCAAGGGAGGAAAATTAATGAAGGAGGTAGAAATAATGCTGTACTGGGACCAGGAAAAAGAATGTATGCCCCGGGAAGAGCTGGAAAAACTACAACTAAGAAGGTTAAAAGAAACTGTATTCAGAACCTATGCCTTCGTTCCTACTTATAAGGAGAAGCTAAGCCAGGCTGGTATCACAGCAGGAGATATTCAGAGCCTGGATGATTTAAAGCGACTACCATTTACCACCAAGCAGGATTTGCGTGATAATTACCCCTTTAGTCTTTTTGCCGTACCTATGAGCGAAGTGGTCAGGATTCATTCCTCTTCCGGAACCACTGGAAAACCTACGGTTGTTGGTTATACCAAACGAGATATTGAAATATGGGCTGAGCTGATGGCGCGGGCTTTGACCAGTGCTGGAGCTACGAAAAACGCGGTAATTCAGAATTCATACGGCTATGGACTGTTCACTGGCGGTTTGGGAGTACACTATGGAGCTGAGAGAATTGGGGCTTCGGTTATCCCTACTTCCGGCGGCAATACCCGCCGGCAGGTGATGCTGATGCAGGATTTTGGAACCACGCTGCTTACCTGTACACCCTCCTATGTTTTATTCATGTACGAAGCTATGCAGGAGGCTGGTATTAATCTGCGGAATTTAAAATTAAAAGCGGGGGTATTCGGAGCCGAACCGTGGTCAGAGAGCATGCGCCGGGAAATAGAGAATAAACTGGGGATAGATGCTTTTGATATTTATGGTTTAAGTGAAATTATTGGTCCTGGAGTAGCCATTGAATGCTCCTGTAAAAATGGTCTACATATTGCTGAGGATCATTTTTTAGCCGAGATAATTGACCCTGTAAGCGAAGAAGTTTTGCCGGATGGTTGTCCGGGTGAACTGGTTATTACCAGCATTACCAAAGAAGCGCTGCCTTTGATCAGATACCGGACCCGTGACCTCACTACCATCGTGAGAACATGTTGTGATTGCGGGAGAACCCATGCACGGATGCAAAAGGTTCTCGGTCGTTCTGATGACATGGTAATTATTCGGGGGGTAAATGTTTTTCCCTCCATGGTGGAAAGCGTTCTGCTCAACATTCCCGGAGTGGAACCTCATTACCTGTTGATAGTGGACCGGAAGGGCAATCTGGATCAACTGGAAGTGCAGGTAGAGGTTTCCGAGCGTTTATTCAGTGATGAAGTGCGCAAATTAGAAGAACTGGGGGGGTTAATTCGTAAAGATTTGGAGAGCAATTTGGGCATAGGGGTGAAAGTAAGGTTGGTCGAACCCAAGTCCATACCCAGGAGTGAAGGTAAAGCTCAAAGAGTGATAGACAAGAGAAATTTGTAAGGAGGGAAAGCATGGCTAAACAGATTTCGGTATTTTTGGAGAATAAGGCGGGAAGGCTCTCTCATGTTACCCGGGTTCTGGGGACTGCGGGAATAAACATCAGAGCCCTGTCAATTGCGGATACTTCTGATTTTGGCATATTGCGTTTGATAGTCAATGATCCGGATAGAGCCTATCAGGTTTTGAAGGAAAACGGTTTTACCGTTAGCGAAACGGATGTATTGGCAGTTCAGGTGTCTGATTCCCCCGGTGGACTGGCAGCGGTACTGGAGCAGATGCATGAGGATAATCTTAATATTGAGTATTTGTATGCTTTTATTGGGACATCAGGCGATGATGCTCTGGTAATTCTAAAGGTAGAGGACAGCAAAAAAACTACGGAAATATTCCGGCAAAAAGGGATTAAGTTCCTGGAAGAAACCCAGCTCTACCGCCTATAAATCATTATTATTGTCAAATATTCTGGGCCGAGTAAGGAGACTCGGCTCTTTTTTTGTCTATTTTTTGGACATTAGGCTTAGGACCAGGGGCTGGTTTTTTATGGGGCAAGAGTGCAATTTTTTCTTTGCAAAAAAAAATGCCGAATGCGCTCAAATAAAGTAAGCACAAGGCTTTGGACTTGATGAGGAGCCGATATGGATATTAGTAAATAATTTCACAAAGAAGGATAATGCTTGGGGTGAATAGAATAAGGTGGAGTAAAGTGGAGTAAAGTGGAGCAGAATCCCAATAAGTAGCTCAGAAAGGGCAGAACAGATGTTCTTGGGCGAATATCAACATTCACTGGATGAAAAGTGCAGAATTACGATCCCGTCAAAATTCCGCGAAGAGCTTGGCTACAAATTCGTGGCTACCAAGGGATTGGACAATTGCATTTTTCTCTATCCCCAGGATGAATGGCAGGATATTGAGAAGAAATTGCGTTCACTTCCGTTCACGCGGGCGGATGTCCGTTCTTTTGTGCGCTTTTTTTTCTCAGGAGCTTCGGAGTTGGATTTGGATAAGCAAGGTCGGTCGGTACTGCCGCTCAACCTCAGGGAATATGCGGAGATTGACCGGGATGTAATAATAATTGGTGTAGGTACCAGGGTGGAGATTTGGTCTACAGAAAAATGGACAGACTATAACGAGAATGCGCAGTCATCCTACGAAGAAATTGCGGAAAGTCTGGTTGATCTGGGAATATAGGAGTGTTTAGCTTTTGCATATACCCGTTTTACTCGATGAGGTTATAGCCAGTTTACTGATTGACCAACAGGGCAGCTATGTTGACTGTACGCTGGGAGGAGGGGGGCATCTGGAAAGGCTTCTCGAGCACCTGAAGGCTGGTGCCAGAGTACTGGCTATTGACAAGGATGTGGCTATTCTGGAGCAGAGCAGGCAGCGTTTGCAGTCACCAAATATCACCTTTGTGCATGGAGACTTCCGGGATTTGAAGGAAATATTGAAGCAGGAAGGGATCCTGGAGGTAGATGGGATATTGTTAGACCTGGGGGTATCTTCGTTTCAACTGGATATGCCGGAGAGAGGTTTCAGTTTTCATGAAGATGCTGACCTGGATATGAGGATGAATCAGGAACAGGATTTAAAGGCCTGGGAGATAATAAACCGCTATCCGGAAAAAGAGATTGCGCAAATACTATTTGATTTTGGAGAGGAGCGTTATTCCCGGCGCATAGCCGTAGCCATAACGAAATATAGAAAGACAGAGTCCATAGACAGCACTCTGCAACTGGTGGAAATAATCAAGGCGGCGGTACCAGCTGCCTACCGCCGGGAAAAACACCCGGCGCGTAAGAGCTTCCAGGCTTTGAGAATAGCGGTCAATAGCGAATTGGAAGCTTTAAGGGAAGTTTTACCGCAGGCTTTGGAAGCATTGAATGTAGGGGGCAGGTTATGTGTTATCACTTTTCATTCTCTGGAAGACCGACTGGTCAAGGAATTCATGAAAAATAGGGCCAAGGATTGTATTTGTCCCAGTCAGAGCCCGATTTGCACCTGTGGGCACCAGGCGGAATTAAAAATAATAAGCCGTAAACCGATAGTGGCCTCAAAAGAGGAATGTGAGGCTAATCCCCGGGCTCGAAGCGCCAAACTGCGGGTGGCAGAAAAATTATCGGGGGGGACAACAATCGGTAAAGAAGAGCTGTGGGGTACTTAAGCGATGAGATGAGGTTTAAAGAAATCACCCCTCACTTTTCATACTTGGTATTGAAAGTTCTATATTTAGGGGAGGAAGAATAAAGATATGTTACAGGCAGGCCATAGTTTAGCAAGGGTTTTAGATACCGGGGGGGCTGTTAGGCAGGAGGTTCAGAGCAGGCAGGCAAGAAAGATACGCAGGACTTTTAAGAAAATCGATTGCCGGAAAACCTGGTTGTTAAAAGGCGGACTGTTCTTTTTTGTATGGGCAATATTGGTGGTTTTTCTTGGCATAACGATTTCCACTATGGGTTACCAGATTGTGGGATTGGAAAAAGATATTGAAAAACTGCAAGCCTCCAACCAGCGTATTGAGTATGAAATAGCCCAGAAAAGTTCTCTGGATAGGATAGAACTATTGGCTACAAAGGATTTGGGCATGGTAAAAGCGGAAGAAGATTTAAACTTTGCGGTGGTGATTCCTTCCGAGCGGAGAGGGGAGACAGCTGTGAAACAAGATTCTGTAAATGTTGCCAATCGTGATCAGGAAAAGGCTTTAAAAAAGATCTATGATAATTTGATTCGTTTGGCCGCACGAAGCAACTAAAGAACGAGGTGGATATTGATGCAAACCACCGGTTTTATAGTAAGAAAGCGTATTGCTACGCTTTTTTTCTTCTTTGTCATTATATTTTTATTACTGGGGAGCAGGGTCTTTTGGGTACAATTCGTCAAAGGGGCTGAGCTCTCGGAAAAAGCGCTGCAAAACCGGATGCGGGATGTGCCGGTAGAATCCAAAAGAGGTATAATCTATGACCGCAATGGCAATGAATTAGCTATTTCCGTAAGCGCTGATTCGGTCTATGCCATTCCGGCTGAAGTTTGCAGTAAGGGGCAGCAAAAGGAGATTGCCGCTAAGCTGGCGCAGGTCTTGGAAATGGACGAGGAAAGCTTGCTGCGGCGAATCAGCCGGAATAGTTCTTTCGAATGGGTAAAACGACAAATTGATCCGGAAAAATCGAAAATAATAAGAAAAATGGATTTACCGGGAATCGGGCTTACGGAAGAAAGCCGCCGCTACTATCCCAAAGGTACTTTAGCTAGTCATGTGCTGGGCATTGCCGGGATAGATAACAACGGACTGGAAGGGGTCGATTTTTACTACGACAAACTGGTGGGAGGCACCAAAGGCCGCATAATCATAGAGCATGATGCCGTCAACCGGCCTATTCCGGAAGCTACGCATAAGTTTATCCCTCCGGTTGATGGGGCTAATTTGATATTAACCATTGATGAAAGCATTCAGTATATTACGGAAAGGGAACTCGACAAAGTCTTTAACGAAAGAAAAGCTAAATCAGCTGCGGCCATAATAATGGATGTTTCGACCGGAGAAATACTGGCGCTGGCTTCCCGGCCTACTTTTGACCCCAATGATTTTTCGGCCTATCCGGCCAGCAATCGCCGTAATTATGGCATCAATGACAGCTATGAACCGGGGTCAACTATGAAGATAACTACTGCGGCCATGGCTTTGCAGGAAGGTGTGGTGAACGCGGAAAGCCGGTTTTATTGTCCTGGTTATATTAAGGTGGGTAAAGAGGTTATTGGCTGCCCGGACAGAAAACCCCACGGCAGCCAGAGCTTTGCCCAGACTATTGAGAAATCTTGTAATGTAGCTTTTATACAGATAGGTTTGGAGTTAGGCCTGGAAAACTACTATAAATATCTCAAGACTTTTGGTTTTGGACAAAAAACCGGTATTGACCTGCCCGGTGAAGCGGAAGGCATTCTTATTCCCCGGGCTTCAGCGCAGCAGATTGAACTGGCCACCATGGCCATGGGGCAGGCCAATGCGGTAACTCCCATACAGCTGCTGACAGCGGTGGGGGCGGTGGCCAATGAGGGTAAACTGATGAAGCCGCATATATTGAAGCAGGTTATAGATGATAAAGGAAATGTTATTAAAAAGGTTGAGCCCCAGGTAGTAAGGCAGGTTATTTCCCCCGAAACCGCCCGGGAACTTTGTGGAATGCTGGAAGGTGAAGTGGTAAATGGGACGGGACGGAATGCTTATTTGGAGGGCTATAAGGTTGCCGGGAAAACAGGTACGGCCCAAAAAGTAGGCCCTGATAGGAGATACATGAGCAATGAGCATGTAGCTTCTTTTGTAGGCTTTGCTCCGGCTGACCAGCCAAAGTTGCTGAGTATCGTAGTGGTTGATGCTCCCAAGGGTTACCCCTATTATGGGGGCTGGGTGGCGGCCCCGGCTTTTCGGGAAATCCTGAAGGATTCATTCAATTATCTGGAAATACCCAGGTATAATTCCGGCAAGGATGAGCAAAGCATAGAGCAAAAGGAACAGCTTATAGTGCCTGATGTAGTTAACCTGCCTGTATCAGAGGCCAGTTCCCTGATCAAGTCGCGGGGTTTGAGAGTCGAGATCGATGGTAACGGTACTGTGGTGTGGCAGCAGACTCCCCGGGCCCATAGCAAAGTGGAGCGGGATTCTGCGGTTATAATCCACCTTTCTCCCTTTGAAGGGGGAAAGGAAGGCGCCGAGGTTACTATTCCCGATTTACAGGGGAAATCAATGAAAGAGGTGGCCAGAATACTGGCTGATCTGGGGCTTCATTTAGTACCGGAGGGATATGGCCTGGCTTATCAGCAAGTGCCTGAGGCTGGGAAGGTAGTAACCAGTGGTTCCAGCATAAGGGTTAAGTTCCAGCCAGTGGGGGAATAAGGAAAGTGAGGGGTCAGGGGTTTTAAGATTCCAGAGTGCCCGGTATGCTGGGAGTATGAGAAAAAGGGGGACTGGTTTTGAAGCTGGTGGAAATAATCGAAAATTTAACCATAGAGCTGCAGGATGGTCCTTTAGATAGGGAGATTAGTGGAATTACTTATGATTCCAGACGAGTTAAGCCGGGAGATATTTTCGTCTGCATAAGTGGTTTAAAGAGTGATGGACATCTGTTTGCCGGGCAGGCAATTGAGAATGGAGCTGTGGCGATTCTGGCAGAAAGACAGCTGGATACGGGAGGAAAAGCGACTTTACTTATCACCCCTAATACGCGTAGTGCCTTGGCTTTGCTTGCTTCCAATTATTACTGCAGACCTTCCTCTTCCATGAGGGTGGTTGGAGTTACTGGAACCAATGGCAAGACTACCACAACCCATTTGATTAGAGCTATTTTAGAAGAGGCTGGTAAAAAAACCGGCATAATGGGAACTCTTTATGCCCAGGTCGGTGAAATTCGAAAAGAAATGCAACATACTACCCCGGAAGCCCTGGAGATTGAGGAATTTATGGCCTTATGCCGGGAGGAAAAGGCCGACTATATAGTAATGGAAGTCTCATCACACGCTTTGCAGCTGCAGCGGGTGGCAGAGATAGATTTCAATGTGGCGGTATTTACCAACCTGACTCAGGACCACCTGGATTTCCACCAAAATATGGATAATTACCGGGCGGCCAAGCTTCGGCTTTTTCAAATGATAAAAGCAGAAGGACAAAATTTTGCCATTATCAATAACGATGACCCCTGGGCCGAAGAGATTTTTCAGGCTGCCGCCATTCTTTGCCGTAGTTATGGAATAAAAAAGAGAGCTGATTTTCAGGTCGGCGAACTCAAAATTGACTTGAATGGCAGTAGTTTCCGGCTACAGTACGGAGATAAAAGCCTTATTATAAACATGAAACTCATTGGTCTTTTTAGTATTTACAATGCCCTGGCGGCCATCAGCTTTGCTCTGCAGGAGGGGATCGATCCAGGCTTAATTCAATCGGCTCTGGCCAGGGTGGAGGGGGTACCGGGGCGTTTTGAAAAGGTCGACTGCGGGCAGGATTTTGCGGTGATTGTGGACTATGCGCATACTCCCGATGGTTTGGAAAATATTCTCCAAACGGCCCGGGAGCTAGGAAAAAAGCGCTTGATTTGCGTATTTGGCTGTGGGGGTGACCGGGATCGGGGTAAAAGACCGCTTATGGGTGAAATAGCCGCCAGATACAGCGATTTCTGTGTGGTAACTTCTGATAACCCGCGTAGTGAGGAGCCCTATGCCATTATTGCGGAGATAATTCCCGGGATGGATAAGGTGGAAAAGTCCCGTTATGCTATAATTGCCGACCGCAGAGAAGCTATAAGACATGCTATTCACCTGGCGCGAACGGGTGATTTGGTGGTTATAGCCGGGAAAGGGCATGAAAACTATCAATTGGTGAAGGATCAGGTCCTGGAATTCGATGACCGGAAAGTGGCAGCGGAATTCTTGAGAGGAAAGGTAAAATAATGCATTTGGAGCTGGGTTTTGTTGTCGATGGTATTAAAGGAAAACTCCTGGCGGGGAATGAAAAGACCATAGTTAATGGGGTGGAGATTGATTCACGCCGCGTTAAACCCGGCTATCTTTTTTTTGCCTTCAAAGGAGAAAGTTCTGATGGACATGATTTCCTGGAGGATGCGTGGAGAAATGGGGCCGCGGCGGTTATTGTCTCAAGAAGGGACTGCTTGACCAAAGCTGGCCCCGGTAAAGCTTTAATACTGGTTAATGATACTCTGGATGCTTTGCAGGATCTGGCTGCTGCTTACCGGCGCAGCTTTAATATACCGGTGGTGGCGGTTACGGGCAGTGTTGGCAAAACCAGCACCAAAGATCTTTTAGCCCTCTGCCTGCAATCCCGCTTTAAAACCTTGAAAACCAGTGGTAATTACAACAATGAAATTGGCCTCCCCTTGACTTTATTGCAACTGGACGAAACTCATCAGGTGGCGGTGCTGGAAATGGCCATGAGGGGGCAGGGGGAGTTGTTGCAGCTGGCTGCTATAGCTCAGCCAAGCTCGGCCCTTATTAGCAATGTGGAAAAAGTACACCTGGAAACCCTGGGCTGCCTGGAGAATATAGCCCGGGCAAAAGCAGAAGTAATGGCTACTCTTGGGGCCGGTGACTTGGCTCTTATTAATGGAGATTCACCGCTGCTGGAGGAAGCGGTTCGGCCTTATGCGGCCAAAAAGTACCGCTTTGGCTATAGTAAATCTTGTGATTTTCGCATAGAGGAAACTATTATAAAAAACCAAGGGATAGAAATAAGACTTACCTGCCTGGGTCAGTCGGAAAAATTGTTCTTACCATTACCTTCAAGGAGATGGGCTATGAATGCAGTAGCTGCTGCAGCCATGGCGTTTTTGCTGGGGGTTCCCATGGAAGAAATAAAGTCCAGCCTGCTTAATTTCAATCCGGGTTCTCAGCGCCTGGAGATTATTCCTCTACCTGCCGGGGGAAAGATAATCAATGATACTTATAATGCTAATCCGCTTTCCATGATTAATGCCCTGGAAACTAGCCGGGAGCTGCGGGAAAAAGGCAAATTGGTAGCGGTTTTGGGAGATATGTTGGAATTGGGTGATTACGAGCAGGAGGGACACCGGGAAGTTGGTCGCCATGCGGTTAAGAACCAGGTGGATCTTTTGATATGCATAGGGGAACGGGCGGCATGGATGGCGGAAGCGGCCCGGGCTGCAGGTATGGCAGGAGAGCAGGTCAAGCATTACCTTTCCAAAGAAGAAAGCATAGAATTTCTTAAACAAAGCCTGAGTAGTAGTGATACCATATTGTTTAAGGCTTCCCGGGGAATGCAGCTGGAAAGCCTGGCGGAAGAAATCTATTTGGAAGACGGAAGACGGAAGACGGAAGGTAGAAGACAGGAGGCAGGGGACGGAGATTAGATGATCGTTAGGTGTCGTATATACCAACCAGAAGAACCGTCCCTGTGGCTGTTTTACTTAAGCGGGAGGGTATCCTTTGCAGAATTATTTAAGTAATGCATTTTTGGCAGTAGCTATTGCCATTGTGGTTTCAATAATAATGGGACCTATCATGATACCATTTCTTAAACGGCTCAAAGTAGGGCAGAGTGTTAGAGAGGAAGGCCCCAAAGCTCATTATGCCAAAGCAGGCACCCCCACTATGGGGGGTATAATTATTATTACCGCCGTAATGCTGGCCAGCTTCATTATGGCGGGTAGCAGTACTGAAGCCCTGGGAGCGGTGCTGCTTATGTTGGCCTTCGGTTCAGTAGGCTTTTGGGATGACTATATCAAGGTGGTATTGAAACGTTCCCTGGGGCTTCGTGCCCGAGAAAAACTGGGATTGCAGCTACTGATAGCATTTCTCTTCGGGCTTTTGCTGATCCTTTATTTTAAACGGGGAACCGCTATACTTATGCCTTTTACTGGTCATGTTGTGGAACTGGGTTGGTGGTATCTTCCCTTTATTGTTTTTGTTGTGGTCAGTACGGCCAATGCGGTGAATCTTACTGATGGTTTGGATGGACTGGCTTCCGGGGTAAGTTTTTTCGTAAGCCTGGCCCTGGGGGTTATTTGCGTTATGACAGGGCATTATAGCCTGGGCGTTTTTTGTGGCGCACTGGCTGGAGCTTGCCTGGGTTTTCTAATATTTAACCGCCATCCTGCCCGGGTTTTTATGGGAGATACCGGTTCCATGGCCCTGGGAGGAGCAGTGGCTGCGGTGGCGGCTTTAACCCGCTCGGAAATAGCTTTGATTATTATTGGCGGGGTCTATGTGATTGAAACCTTAAGTGTTATCTTACAGGTTATATCCTACCAAACTACGAGAAAGAGGATATTCCGCATGGCTCCCTTGCACCATCATTATGAGTTGAAAGGCTGGCCGGAAACCAGGGTGGTAAGATATTTCTGGGGCCTTTCCTTTGTTTTTATGCTCCTGGGGATTTGGAGCTTTTGGGGAGTAGGCTAAGGGAGGAGATGGATTGAACTTTAGCGGTAAGAGGATACTGGTAGTAGGTATGGCCCGCAGTGGAATGGCGGCGATAAAGGCCCTGGATAAGCGCGGCGCCCAGCTTAGCGCTTGTGATGAAAAAGAAGCCCGAACCCTGGCTCCGATTCTGGATGAATTGGAAAAACAGGGCATAAGGTATTATGCAGGGGGATATCCGGAAGTGAAGCGGCAGGATTTTGATCTGCTGGTAGTAAGCCCGGGAGTTCCGCTGGAAACAGCAGCAATCCGGCAAGCCCGGGAGCAAGGAATCCCGGTAATTGGAGAGGTGGAACTGGCTTATATCCTGAAACCAAAGACAGTTGAGTTCCTGGCCATAAGCGGAACCAACGGCAAGACTACTACTACTTCCTTACTTCACTACATTTTGGCCCAGGCCGGGAGGAATGCACTGGCCGGCGGCAATATCGGCATTCCCTTGACTACTTTGCTGGACAGTATCTCTGCAGGGACAATTGTGGTAGAGTTGTCCAGTTTTCAGCTGGAGAGCAGTTCAAGCTTCCGGCCTTATATCTGCGGCCTGCTAAATATCACTCCTGATCACCTTAACCGGCACAAGACGATGGAAAGATATATCGAGGCAAAAGCCAAGATATTCGCCCAGCAAAAGCCAGGTGATTATGCGGTATTTAATTACGAAGATTCCATACTCAGGGAAATGGCCCGAAGTTGCCCTGCCCGGACCATCTTTTTTTCCTGTGAACGGGAGTTGGAGGAAGGGGCTTTTATAAACAATGGGGCCATAAGTATAAAGAGGGCAGGTAATATTCAGGAAATAGCCAGAATAGATGAAGTCTCGCTACGGGGAAAGCATAATCTGGAGAATATTTTAGCTGCCACTATGATGGCCAGTATTGCCGGGGTGAGCCCGGAGGATATACGCCAGGCCCTGGCCAGTTTTCCCGGAGTCAGGCATCGGATGGAGGAGCTAGGTCTTTATGATGCTGTCCTTTATGTTAATGACTCCAAGGCTACCAATCCCGAGGCGGTGATGAAAGCCCTGGACTCTTTTAACCAGCCTATTATTTTGATAGCCGGGGGCAGAAATAAGGGCTCCAGCTTCTCCCAGCTGGCCGAGTTAATAAGGCAGAAAGTAAGAGAATTAATCCTGCTGGGGGAGGCCCGGGAAGAAATAAAGGCTGCAGTCATCGATGCCGGTTTCCGGAATATACATGAGGTAGAAGACCTGCAAGCGGCTGTAATCAAGGCCCATGAGTTGGCGCGAAAGGGTGAAGTAGTACTGCTCTCTCCGGCTTGTGCCAGCTGGGATATGTTCGCAAGCTATGAACAGCGGGGGGATCTCTTCTGCGAGATGGTCAAGTCTATTTCCAAGTAGTTCTCTTATTATTGCTTTTGCTAGGGGGGGAAAGCTTGAGAGCAAAAAAAGGACCGCCTGATTTTATCTTGTTTATTACCACACTGGCCCTGCTGGGGATAGGGCTGGTAATGGTGTTTAGTTCCAGTGCGGTTACTTCGAATATCAGGTATGATGATGCCTATCACTTTTTTAAGCGCCAGTTATATTGGGCGATTTTGGGCATAATGGCTATGATGGTAATAATGAAAATAAATTATGCCAAGCTTAAAGGCCTGGCCTTCCCCTTGATGATTGTTTCCCTTATTTGCCTGGTTTTGGTAATTACTCCCTTGGGCATTGAGGTAAATGAATCCAACCGCTGGCTGGGAGTGGGTTTTTTGCGTTTTTCCCCTTCGGAACTGGCCAAATTGGGAATGATAATGTTTTTGGCTCGGACCATGGATCAGAACCTTTCCTCTATTCGTTCTTTCTCGAAAGGAGTACTGCCCTACTTGCTTTTGGTGGCCTTGGTTGGGGGATTGATTATGCTGCAGCCTGATTTGGGAACCGCTTTTGCTATTGCGGCCACGGTGTTTTTTATGTTGCTGGCCGCCGGGGCCAAATGGTCTCACCTGGGGGCGGTTTTTATGGCCGGATTAGGTACGATATTGGCGGCTATAGCGGTTGCTCCCTACCGTTTGGAAAGGCTGGTTGCCTTTTTAAATCCCTGGAAATATGCGGGTGATGAAGGCTATCAGACCATTCAGTCCCTTTATGCCCTGGGCTCGGGAGGTTTGTTTGGAATGGGTTTGGGACGGAGCCGGCAAAAATTTTTCTATCTTCCGGAGCAGCATACGGATTTTATTTTCGCCATTTTGGGCGAAGAATTGGGTTTTGTGGGAGCATGTCTGGTTCTGCTCCTTTTTCTGCTTTTTGCCTGGCGGGGGTTTAGAACGGCCATTAAGGCTCCGGATACCTTTGGCAGCCTCCTGGCCGCCGGCATTACCCTGATGGTGGTTTTCCAAGCCCTGGTCAACATCGCGGTGGTTGCGGGTGCCCTGCCGGTCACGGGGATAACTTTACCCTTTATCAGCTATGGGGGTTCATCATTATTGTTCACCCTCTGTGGTGTAGGCTTGCTGCTGAACATCTCCCGCTATTGCAACTAATCGTCGGATGACGGAGGGCGGAAGACGGAAGTCAGAAGACGGAAGGCGGAGGGGATTATTTCCTACCCCATCTTACTATATAACAAGCGATTATAACTCATTTTTCATAGGTGATTGTGCCCCTTGGGGGGGGGTAGTTCAAAAGAGCAGGAGGTAGCCGTTAATGAAGTTTATTATTACCGGGGGAGGTACCGGAGGACATATTTATCCAGCTCTGGCTATAGCCAGTGGTATAAAAGAAAGGCAGCCGACAGCGGAAATTTTGTATGTAGGTACGAAAAATGGTTTGGAGGCCAGGATCGTTCCCCGGGCGGGCTTAAGATTTGCCACTGTCGATATATCAGGTATCAACCGTTCCTCCATGCTTAAAGCCTCGCGCTCCCTGGTCAAATTTCCCCGCAGTTTTTTTCAGGCTTGGGATATAATAAAGGAATTTAAACCTGATACCGTGATAGGTACTGGCGGTTATGTTTCTTTTCCGCTTGTACTGGCCGGTACTTTTTTTGCGTGCAAGACAGTGATACATGAACAGAATGCCATTCCGGGGCTGGCCAACCGAAATTTGGCCCGGAGAGTGGATTATGCTCTTTTAAGCTTTGCCGAAGCTGCACCCTATATGAAGGCCAAATCCATGAAAATAACTGGTTTACCGGTAAGGTCCGAGATATTGCAGGTTAGGCGGGATGAAAGCATAAAGAAGCTGCAGCTTGAACCAGGTCTTTTTACCCTGGTGGTTTTTGGTGGTAGTCGTGGGGCCATGACTTTAAACCAGGCTATGTTGAAAGCGGTGGATCGTTGGCCGGAAGGGAGTATGCAAATCATATGGATTACCGGAGATACGGCCTATAATGAAATTAAACAGCAGGTAGAAGAACGTTTGCCGTTTAGCAAAAGGCGTTTTCTCCAGCTCTACCCCTATATGTTCAATATAGAGGAGGCTTTGGCAGCGGCTGATCTGGCCGTATGCCGGGCGGGGGCAGGTACTCTTTCCGAGTTGGCTATTCTTGCTTTGCCGGCAATTTTGGTTCCCTATCCATATGCGGCGGAAAGTCACCAGGAGAAAAATGCTCGAGCTTTGCTAGCAAAAAAAGCCGTGGAAATGGTTATTGATGAGTTCCTGGATGGGGATACTCTCTATAAAAAGATTAATGAATTAAGGGAAAATCCTGCTCTTTTAAAGGAAATGGGGCAGAATATGGCTAGCGAGGGCCGCCCCAATGCCCTTAATGAAATCTTGGACATAATATTTGAATAAGAGGGCGCAGTGCATATTTATGCAAGCATTATGCAACAAAAAGGTTTTTGCCGGGGAATCAATATTACATTTACCTGGGATAGTGGTAAAAGAGGCTTTAGGCCTGGGACAAGCAGCTGAAATGTAACCACTTCTATTAATTATGCATACTATAAAATGTAGCAGACAGATGTTGGAGAAGGAGATGAGGGAATGGCTTTCACTCCAGGACAATGGATTCACATGGTAGGAATTGCTGGAGCAGGGATGAGTGGCATAGCCAGGGTTCTTGTGCAGCAGGGGTTTAAGGTCAGTGGTTCGGATCTGCAAGCCAACGATACTACCAGAAGGCTTAAAGAATTAGGTATCGAAATATTTAAGGGTCATTCTCCATCCAATCTTAAGGAAGGGGTGGATTTGCTGGTTATATCCTCAGCCGTACCTCAAGATAATATTGAGCTAAGGCTGGCCCGGGAAAAAAAGATTCCGGTAATAAAACGGGGAAAGATGCTGGCCCATTTGGCCAATGCCAAAAAGGCAGTGGCAGTTGCTGGAGCTCATGGAAAGACCACAACAACATCCATGTTGTATATGGTTTTGGCTAATTGCGGAACTGACCCTTCTTTTATTGTAGGGGGGGAGTTGCAGGGAAGTGAGCTGAACGCCAAAGTGGGAACAGGAGATTATTTTGTGGTTGAAGCTGATGAAAGTGATGCCTCTTTTCTTGATCTCAGACCTTATATCGCGGTAGTAACTAATGTTGAAGATGATCATCTGGATTATTACAAGTCGGTGGATAATATAAGAAAAGCTTTTCAGCAGTTTGTTGAGCAGCTTAGCCCGGAAGGCTTTGCCATGCTCTACGGAGGAGATGCTTTCAACCGTAGTTTAATTGAAGAATTGAAACTAAAAAAACGCCTATTGTTGTATGGAGAAGAGCTGTCTGACGATTATTATTTTCTGAACTGGGAGGCTCGTGGTTTAGGGTCATGCTTTGATGTTTATAACCAGGAACGGGGATATCTGGATCGCTTTGAATTGGCGGTGCCGGGAAAACATAATGCTCTGAATGCTTTAGCTGCTATAGCCAGTTCATTGGAGTTGGGACTCGAAATGGAGCCAATAAAATCAGCTTTGAAAAACTTCCACGGGGCCAGGCGCAGGTTTCAAATCCAGGGTCAGAAAGCTTTGGTTACGGTAGTAGACGACTATGCCCACCACCCCACAGAAATCCGGGCGACAATTGATGCGGCCAGAAACTTTCATTCAGGACGGGTGGTAGTGGTATATCAACCTCATCGTTATTCACGCACCCGTTTGTTGGGTCGCCAATTAGGTGAGGCCCTGGTTGATGCCGATCTGGCGATAATCACCGATGTTTATTCGGCTGGGGAAGAAAGTGTTCCTGGGGTTAGCGGGGAACTGGTTTACCATGCAGCCCGAAATGTGGGCTGCAAATCAGTGTATATCCCACAGGGAGAAGAGATTATTCCGTACTTGCTTCGAAGCAGTAAGGAGAATGATTTGATTATTACCATGGGGGCTGGTGATATATGGGAACTGGGCCTGCAATTGCTTGAGGTTCTTCCAGAGTCTGTCCTGAAGGTTTAGTTCTGGTGGAGGTGTTAGCTTGAATAGCTTGAGGCTCAGAGGTGGCAGGCGGCTAAAAGGGCAAGTCGAAATAGGTGGTTCTAAAAATGCAAGCTTACCTATTATGGCCGCCAGTTTAATGTCAATGGGTGAAGTGGTATTATCCGGGGTGCCCGATTTAGAAGATATAAATGTGATGTCCCAGGCGCTAGAAATACTTGGAGCAAAAGTAAAAAGAGAAGCTGATATATTGGTAATAGATGCCAGAACTATTGACGGCTATGAACTCCCGGAGAGTATTTCCCGGAAGATGAGAGCGTCCAATCTGGTGATGGGAGCATTGTTGGGGCGCTTTAAACGAGCCCGGGTGGCTTATCCTGGAGGTTGCGCCATAGGGGTCAGGCCGATGGATCTGCATTTAAAGGGCTTAAGGAATCTTGGTTATGAATTGACCGAAGAATATGGTTTTATGGAGGGGAGAGCCCAAGGCATCCTGGGTAAAGAAATACTACTTGATTTCCCCAGCGTGGGGGCTACGGAAAATATTATAATGGCAGCGGCTCTTACTCCTGGTATTACTACTATAAGAAATGCAGCCCGGGAGCCTGAAATCATTGATTTGCAGAATTTTCTCAATGCTATGGGGGCCAGAATCAGAGGAGCGGGACTGGATACGGTTCAAATAGAAGGGGTAGAAAGGCTTGGTGGGGTAGAGTATCGAGTAATACCTGATCGCATTGAGGCCGGGACTTTTATGGTAGCTGCAGCCATCAGCCGTGGTGAGGTATATTTGGAAAATGTGGTACTCGAACATTTACAACCATTAATTGCCAAGCTAAGGGAGATTGGGGTAGAAGTTATCCCCAAGCGCGCTGGGGTCAGAGTAATAGGAAACCATAAATACCGTCCGACAGACATTAAAACCATGCCCTATCCAGGTTTTCCTACTGATATGCAGCCCCAGATGATGGCCCTGTTTGCCTCCATTCCTGGAACTAGTATCATAGTTGAAACCATTTTCGAAAATCGCTATATGCATGTTCAGGAACTCAGGCGTATGGGAGCCGACATTAAACTTGAGGGTCGCATTGCAATTGTGAAGGGGAAAACGCTACTTGAAGGAGCTACAGTAGAGGTTACTGACCTTAGGGCTGGAGCTGCGTTGATCCTGGCTGCTTTATTTGCTAATGAAGAGACCGTAATAAGCAAGGTGGAACATATAGATCGGGGTTACGAGAAAATCCACGAGAAGCTGGGGAAATTAGGGGCAGATATACGCCGGGTGCAGGAAATGCCTGGAGATTAGAGTGAGGTGCAAGAGGCAGGGAGTAGAACTTTTGGTCGTAAATATTATTTTGCTTGTATAAATATACCGCTCCAGCGTCCTTAATAGCGACCGAAGGTCTACGTCTTTGTGCATTTAAATAAATATTTTCTTATTAACCCCCCATGGCCGGGGGCCATAAACACCAATGAAAATAGGGGTATTACAGTAGGTTATTATAGACGCTGATTCATGCAGATATATTATGATATATATCAGAAGGACCGTCCCCATGATATATTTCTTCGATTCATTCCTTTAAATAGAATAGTTACTTTTTTTACCGGGTAATAAATGATTTTATTATGGATTTCTGCTATAATCTTCACAGTAATTGTGGGGATAGGAGAAGATTATGAACAAGGCTGTCTCGCGCAAATTTTTTGGTATCTCCATATTAATTTTGCTGGTATTGGTTTCACTATACCTTTTTCTCCATAGCTCATTTTTTAACATAGAAAAAATTACCATAGCCGGGTTGAAGGTAGTGTCCGAGGATGAAGTCGTTCGCCTGTCCGGTCTCAGCAAGGGACAAAACATATTTGAAATAAATGATAAATTTGTCAGCAAAGCCATAGAAATCCACCCGGTAATAAAAAAGGCTACTTTGGTAAGGCACCTCCCGCGGCAAATTGAAATACAGGTGCAGGAACGAAAAATCTGGGCTCTGGTTCCCTACCATGATCTCTTGTTGTGCATTGATGAAGATAGTATCTGTATAGATAAGTTGCAGAATTATTCCCTTATCGACTACCCGTTAATTACTATGGACAACCTTCCTCCGCGGGTGAATCTGGGACAGGCTATCGAGCCGGAGGGGGTTGAAATGATAAAAGCCCTTTATGATGCATTATCGGTTAAGAGCAGAAAAGGCATTTCTGATTTTCATTATATAAACAAAAGCAAGGAAATAGTTTTTTACACCAAAGAAGGAACCGAAGTTAATTTTGGGGATCTGGAAAGATTAGAGGAAAAGACCAAATTTGTAGAACAGGTTTTTGAGATTGAAGCTGAGCTGGATGAGAAAGGTACTGATGTTTTGGAATATATTGACCTGCGATTTAAAGGCCAACCGGTTTTAAAAACCAGGAATGAATAGGAATAGAGGGTGGTTCTTTTGCGTAGTAAAGGCGCTCAAATTTCTATAGCTATTGTCTGTCTGGTATTGGGTGTAATGTTGGCTATTCAATTCAAGACTACGGAGAGTTATCAGGCCAACCTGGTTCCGGCCAGGGTTGAGGATTTGGCGCAACAGGTGCAGAGTGTGAGCGAAGAAAGAGATGCTCTGGTAGAGGAAGTACTATCTTTGCGTGAAAAGCTCAAAAATGTACGGGAAACTGACCAGGCTATGGCCGACCTGCAGGCTGATTTGCAGGATGCTAATATGAGTGCGGGTTTTATAGAAGTAGAAGGACCTGGTGTCATAATAACGGTCAACGATAATCCCCGCGAGATTCCACCTGGTGACAATCCTAATTTCTCATTGGTTCATGATTCAGATCTCTTGATGTTGGTTAATGAATTAAAGACCTCGGGGGCGGAAGCCATTTCCATCAATGGTGAACGGATTACGGCAAAATCAGAAATTAGGTGTGCAGGCACTTTGATTCTGGTCAACTGGAATAGGATCGGTCCACCTTTTGTAATTAAGGCTATAGGTAATCCGGACATGTTGGAAAGTGGAATGTTGATTAAAAACGGTTATATGGAATCCCTGAAGGTGCTGGGAATACAAGCTACTATTGAAAAGGTGGAGAAGGTTACAATTCCTGCTTATAGCGGAAGTGTAAAATTTGCCTTTGCTAAACCGGTTAAATACGAGGAAAAGGCGGAATAATTATGTGGCTGCTGGTACTCTTTTGTCTATTGATAGGCTTGCTAATTGGTATGCAGGTGCCGGTTTTTCTGAGCGTGGTCTATGCCAAGTATATGTCAATTGCAGTGATTGCAGCCCTGGACGCTGTTTTTGGTGGGATTCGGGCTTATATGGAAGATAATTTCGATACCACCATTTTTGTTAGTGGTTTTGTTGTCAATACTCTCCTGGCAGCAGGGATGGCTTATTTGGGAGATAGGTTGGGGGTTCAGCTTTATCTGGCGGCAGTGGTGGTTTTTGGCGTTCGCATATTCCAGAATTTAGGAATAATTCGTCGATATCTTTTGAAAAAATATTGAATAAAAACCGGGGTGCAAAAAAGGAAAAAACCGTATCTTTGGCGTACTAAGAAAGAAGGAATCTTTCTAAGGGGTGCTTGGCATTAATAGAAACATAGTGGTGGCTCTGGATGTCGGAACCAGCTTTATTAAAGCAGCGATGGCCGAATTTAGCCTGGATCAGGAAATAAATATCCTGGGGGTTTCCCAGGTGCCGTCTTTGGGTTTGCGCAAGGGCAATATTGTTGATATCGAAAGTACAGCCCGGTCTATTGATAGTTGCCTTAATGATTTGGAAAGGTTGACCGGGGTTGATATAGCCAGTACTCTTCTGGGGTTTTCCGGGAGCAGTGTCTATGCTATTAATAATCATGCGGTAGTGGCGGTGGGTAACCCCAGTTATGAGATTACTCAGGATGATAGACAAAGAGTACTGCAATCTGCCTGTAATATCGCTTTGCCACCTGATAAGACCATTGTACAGGCAGTGGAGAGACAGTATATAGTAGATGGCTATGATGGAGTGAAAGACCCGATAGGAATGGTTGGCAGCAGACTAGAACTGGAGACAACCATAATTGTTGCTGCTACGGCAGCTATTCAGAATATGCACCGGAGTATGCAGCGTATTAATTTACAGCTGGAAAAAATAGTATATAACCCTTTGCTGGTGGCGGAGGCTGTTCTCTTGCCTACAGAAAAAGAAATGGGTGTGGTACTGGTGGATTTCGGAGGGGGTACTACCGAGATTAGCTTTTTTGAGGCGGGTAGTCTCCTCTATACTTCGGTGTTGCCGGTTGGGGGCGAGTATATTACCCGGGATTTGGCCATTGTGTTAAGAACCTCGTTGGAAGAGGCCACCAAAATTAAAGAAAGAAATGCGGTGGCAATGCCTCAGATAGCCAGGAACGATGTTATGATAAATGTGAAAAATGTTCAAGGCAAAGAAACCCGGCAGGTGTCGCAAGAGGTGGTAGCTGAGATTATATCAGCCCGGGTTATGGAAATTGTGGAAATGATCTATGCGGAGCTAAAACAATTCGGCTGTTTGGATCGGATCCCGGGAGGGATCGTAGTAACGGGGGGAGAGGCTGAACTAAGCGGCCTGGTAACTACCATAGAGGATTATGGCAATATTCCCACGCGCTTGGGAATCCCCGAGAACTTAAGAGGAATTCCGGTTGATTTCAATCGCCCCCAGAATGCGGTAATTCTTGGGGGATTGATTTATTCATCCCGGTATTTAAATATTAATTGTGATAACAAGCACGGTTTAGCAGCTCTTTTCGACCAGCTTAGCAGGTGGTTTAAAGAATTATTCAGGTAAAGGTGGAGGAGGTTTTTAAATGCCATTGGATTTTGATGTAGAGATGCAGCAGTTCGCCAAGATCAAGGTAATAGGTGCTGGTGGTGGGGGAAATAATGCAATCAACCGGATGATAGAGGCGGGGCTCAAAGGAGTGGAGTTCATTGCTGTAAACACCGATGCTCAGGCCTTGTTTCTTTCCCGGGCGGAAAAGAAAATTCAGGTGGGGGAGAAGCTCACCAAGGGACTGGGGGCTGGTGCCGATCCGGAAGTGGGAATGAAAGCCACCGAGGAAACTGCTGATGAGATAAAAAAAGCTTTGCAGGGTTCGGATATGGTTTTTGTAACTGCCGGTATGGGTGGAGGAACTGGAACTGGTGGGGCTCCGATAATTGCTAAAATTGCCAAAGACCTTGGGGCTCTAACGGTTGGAGTGGTTACCAAACCATTTACTTTTGAAGGGCGCAAAAGAAACTCTCAAGCTGAGCGGGGAATTGAGGCTTTGCGGGAAGCAGTGGATAGTCTCATAACTATTCCTAATGACCGGCTGCTGCAAGTGGTGGATAAACATACCGGATTTAATGATGCTTTTAGAATAGCGGATGATATACTGCGGCAGGGAGTTCAGGGAATATCAGACCTTATTGCTGTGCCGGGAGTGATTAATTGTGATTTCGCCGATGTACAGACGGTGATGCAGAATACCGGTTCTGCTCTGATGGGGATTGGGAAGGCCAAGGGGGAAAATAGGGCGTCAGAAGCAGCGCGTGAAGCTATTTCCAGCCCCTTGCTGGAAACTTCGATTGAAGGGGCCAAGGGCGTATTGTTTAATATCAGTGGTGGTACTGATCTAACCCTTTTTGAAATAAATGAGGCGGCGGAGATAATTCACCAGGCAGCAGATGTAGAAGCTAATATAATCTTTGGTGCCAATATTGACGAAAAGCTTGAAGATGAAGTGCGAGTTACCGTGATAGCAACGGGTTTCAATGTTCCCCGGTCCCAGGGTGGCAGCGATTCTACTAAATTGAGGGGGTTGGATTCACCTCCTAGTTTTCTAGATAAGAATGACCTGGAAATCCCACCTTTCTTAAGGCGTAAGTAAAGTCTCTCCTCTAAATTAAATAGACGATTTTTATGAAACCGGGAATAATATCCCGGTTTTTTACTATTTATAAAGTATTAAAACTATCTCATTGTATTGAATTGCAACATAATGCCCCAGGTCGCTCTTGTTATAATATGGTAGGCATTTATTATTATGGCAGGAATATAAATTGAATGGCGTAAATATTAAGAACTCATGGGACATTGCGACCAAGTTTCGTCTTATCTCGGCGCGTATTATATCCCCTGCCCCTTATCCAAAAGATATGGAGGGGTAATTAATGGCTATTCCCGAGGTTTATGCAGATCTTAGTTTTGCAATAAACTTTATAATGGATTTTTGTATACTATGGGCTACAGTTAGATTGATTGGCAGCCAGGTGGTATATAAGCGTATCGTTTTTGCTTCTTTTCTTGGGGGAATATATGCTCTGGCCTATATAATTCCCGGGATGGAATGCTGGTTCTCTTTACCTTTCAAGATTCTATTCTCCTGCCTCATGATCATTATCGCCTTATACCCGCAAAACTGGGCTGAATTTAGCAAGGCCTTCCTATATTTTTACGGCATAAACTTTATCGTGGCTGGAGCTACCATTGCTATTTCATATTTATTTGCGAGTAAGCAATCGGGCACAAATTTTTCCTGCTTATGGCTGCTGGGGGGAGTATTATCAGCCCTTACTATCGGATTATTTGGACAAAAGTATCTACTAAAACAAGTTCTTCCCGCCCTACTTCATTTTGATGTTGAATTAAGATTTAATGATTTTCATTGCCAGGGTAAAGGTTTTTTGGACACTGGCAACAATCTTCGCGATCCTATCACCAATCGTCCGGTGATAGTGGCAGAATACCAGTTGCTAAAGAACTGCTTACCTGAGGATCTACGAGAAGTGCTGGAGATTAAGCAGGATGAAAATACTATCTTGGATGCTCTTGGCGATTGTAGCTGGGCAAACCGCTTGCGCTTGATCCCCTTTTCCTCCATAGGCAAAAGAAATGGCATCCTGCTGGGAGTACGCGCGGATGAGATAGTTGTTAATAATGGCAGCAAAGACGTTTTCCACCAGAATATGGTGGTGGGAATCTACCGGGAAAAACTTAGCTCCCAGGGGGAGTACCAGTTTTTGATCCCTGCCGAAATAATTGAGAATGTTTAGAAGAATGCAAGGGTGACTCTACTGCAAAAACCCCTTTTTGTTGCATAAGGGTTGCATAAATATATAAAGCGAGCGTTGGCGAAGGTGAAAGCGGGCGGTCGAAGACCGCCCTTACAATGCCTTGCAGTCGCTATTAAGGTTGTTGCGCCTGATTCGGAACGACACGGGGGTCGTTCCCTACATAGCCTGCGATCGCTATTATGGGCGCTGAGCGGTATATTTATGCACGCTAATGCATATTTAAAACCTTTTGCAGCAACATCAAGGGTACCTACGCTGCCCAAGGAAAATAGTTTACCCAACCAAATAATTAAGAATGCTTAGGAGGATGGAAAGATGGATATTTTGGAAAGACTAAGGAGTTGGCGCTTGTTTCTTATCAAGGTATACCTTAAGAAAAAATTACCCCAATTTATTCATTATATTGGTTCAACAGAAGTTCTTCCAGCACCGCTGCGTGAACAAGAAGAAATGGCCTTGATTTCCCAGCTTGATCAGGGAATTATGTCCGTAAAGGCAACACTGATTGAGCATAATCTGAGGCTGGTGGTGTATATTGCCAAGAAATTTGAGAATACAGGTATAAACATTGAGGATCTGGTTTCCATTGGTACTATTGGACTTATTAAGGCGGTTAATACTTTCCAACCCAAAAAAAATTTTAAACTGGCAACCTATGCCTCGCGTTGTATTGAAAATGAAATACTGATGTATCTTCGTCGGAACATAAAGAATCGAGTGGAAATATCCCTGGATGAACCTTTAAATGTGGACTGGGATGGTAATGAACTTTTACTTTCTGATGTGCTGGGTACTGAAAACGATATGATTTATAAACAAATTGAGGGCGAAGTGGAAAAAAGTCTTTTGTGGAAAGCTATGCACAAATTAAATAACCGGGAAAAGACTATTATTCAGCTTCGTTTCGGATTAGCAGACGGAGACGAAAAGACGCAGAAGGAAGTAGCCGATATCCTGGGGATTTCTCAGTCCTATATTTCTCGCCTGGAAAAACGGATATTGAAAAGGCTGCAAAGGGAAATTCGCAAAATCGAATAAAATATAATCTTAGTCAAGATAGATTCCGGCATAGGATGTTGAGCCTAAGGCCAGGACTCCGTCTACTTGCCAGTCAAGTTTGTAGTAGCCTGAACTGTTGTACTGATAGGCAGTGCCCAGCACGGTGAGAAGGGATTTATCCCGATAAACCGGATGCATTTTAAAAGAACAGTTCCAGAAATCGGATGTTTTATGATAAAATAAACATAAAAGAGGTGGTGACTGGCTTGCCCGAGAGACTGGATCCCAAAGTAGACGTGGTCTTTAAACGGGTCTTTGGTTCCGAAGAAAACAAAAGCATACTGATAAGCTTACTAAATGCTGTATTGGGTTGGACCGAAAAACAACAGATTGCAGCAGTGAAAATATTAAATCCTTACCTGGAACAGGAGTACATTGACGATAGCTACGGTATACTTGACATAAAGGTTCAATTGGGTAGCGGGGAACTGGTGGACATAGAAATGCAGATTGGTGACCGGGCTAATATGGAAAGGCGCAGCACCTTTTATATATGCCGAATATTCGGAGACCAGAAAATCACCCGAGGGAGATATCAGGATCTCAAAAGAGCCATAGGTATAAACATACTGGACTTTATCCGTATCAAAGATAGTCAACGCTACCATAGTAGTTTCAGGCTGCGGGAGCGCGATGAAAATATAGATTTGACCGATGCTATAGAGATACACTTCATCGAATTGCCCAAATTGAATGAAGAAATGGCAAGTTATGATAACCCGCTGGATCGGTGGGTAATGTTTTTGAAAGGGTGGGATGACATGGAACTGCTGGAGAGATTGTCGGAAGAAGACCCGGCCATAGCACAGGCCAGGATAGCTCTGGAAAAAATGGCATCTGATCCCCGAGCCAAAGAAATCTATGAACAAAGATTAAAAGCCATCATGGACAGAAATTCCGATCTCTATGAAGCTGAACTGAAAGGTAAGAGAGAAGGCAAGAGAGAAGGCAAGAGAGAAGGCAAGAGAGAAGGCAAGAGAGAAGGCAAGAGAGAAGGCAAGAATGAGACAGCCCGCGCTGCTTTGTTGGAAGGACTGGAGCCGCCCATTGTTGCCAAAATCACAGGCCTGCCACTGGATACTATACAGAAGCTGAAAGCCAAACTATAACGAGGTGAAATATGTCCCCCGCTAAGCGATCGGGTTCCTATTAACAAAACAGGCGGCAGGTTCTAATCCCCCGCCTCGTTGCAGCGGTGTGTTGAAACTGCTCCGCAGTTTCTTCCGATGCTTAAAGCTAGGAAGGGGTAACGGGGAAAATACCTGGATTACTGCCTCTTCCAACATTTTGTAGATCTATCCTCCATATTTTTGGTAGAGCCGGACGCCCGGAGAGCGAGCGACCGGCTTACTTGCGTTTGAAACTTATACTGTAACCGATAACGGGTATACCACCGCCATTAGTGGTGCGCAAAAACTCGCCCCCTTTCGCCTGCTCGCCTTCGCCGGTGCAACCTAAATAGTGACATCCGAAGAGATAACATCAGGAGTGCCCGCAACCTTAATAGCGACCACAGGGAGCACTAGACGTACCCGAAGGGTGAAGGGTGCTGCATCCATGCTTCGCCCACGCCCGCTTTGTATATTTATGCAACCCGTATGCAATAAAAGGGGTTTTGCAGTGGAGTCAATAAAACATAATAATCCTTTCCCCAGCTTATTTTCTTAAATAGATCAGCTTTAAATTCTGTTAACTAGAATAATATTGCCCAGCCGGGTAAATAATTCTATTAAAGATATGATGCAAGCCAAAGCTTTTCTTCTTAATATCCAGATAAGTAGATAGTTTTTGCGAGCATAAAGATATAAGAAAAAGGGGAAGGGGTGCATTTTGATCAACAAGGTTGAAATCTGTGGTGTAAATACATCCAAGCTCCCGGTTCTGAAAAATGAAGAGATGAAGATACTCTTTACGGAAATGCATCAGGGTGAGGTCCAGGCCAGAGAAAAATTAATTCAGGGTAACCTTAGATTGGTTTTAAGTGTAATTCAAAGGTTCACTAATAGAGGCGAGTATGTCGATGATCTTTTTCAAGTTGGCTGCATAGGTTTAATTAAATCAATAGATAATTTCGACTTAAGCCAGAATGTACGCTTCTCTACCTACGCGGTACCGATGATTATCGGAGAAATAAGACGCTATCTGCGGGACAATAACGCAGTCAGGGTGTCTAGGTCATTGCGGGATATTGCCTATAAGGCTTTGCAGGTAAGAGAAAAACTGATAAATGACAACTCAGCCGAGCCTACGGTAAGCCAGATAGCACAACATCTTGATGTTAGCCGGGAAGAAGTAGTGTTTGCTTTGGATGCAATCCAAGAACCGGTATCCCTATTCGAACCAATATACAATGATGGTGGTGACCCCATTTTGGTAATGGATCAACTCAGTGATGAACGGAATGGGGACGAGCAATGGCTGGAAGAAATATCTATCAAAGAAGCTATGAAGAAGTTGAATGATAGGGAAAAACATATAGTGTCATTGCGATTCTTTGCTGGTAAGACCCAAATGGAGGTAGCGGAAGAAATCGGTATCTCACAGGCTCAGGTTTCCCGCCTGGAAAAAGCAGCATTAAAACAGTTGCGAAAATATGTATAAGGAGGATAAAGGCTATGAGAAGCAAGATACTGGTGATTTTCCTGGTAGCTATGATTTTGTCACTCTTGGTGCCCATCGCAGGCTGGTATTATGATGTCGAACAAGCCTTCACTCCGAACAATCTTATTCGCATAAATGTGGTGTCACGCTAGTATTTGTTTAAAGCTTGCTCACCCTGAACATAAAGCCGGCCTTTTGACAGTATCAGCAGATAAAGCAGATTATTTGAAGAGTCCTGCACAGCAGGGCTTTTTCTATGATAGAATGAAGTTGCTATGATATATGCTTACAATAGCTAGAAGGGGACAGTTGAGATGGAATCTCTTACCGGGGTAAGGTTGGTATGGGAAGGTAAAGAGAATGAGATTATAAAAAGGCCGCTTGAATATTGCAGCAGGGTAGAAGTGGTTTATCCTCATCCTTTGTTTCAGAGCAATAATTTGTTTGGTGAAAGGCTGGATATTCCGCCACAGTTGGATCCAGCTTCATTGAATCACATGTACCGGGGGGATAATCTGGCAATACTTGATCTCTTGCTGCAGCAAGGCTTTGCGGGGAAAATAGACCTCATATACATAGACCCGCCTTATCTGAGCAATAGCAACTATAATTCCCGGATAAGCATAGAGCTTCAGGGCCAGAAACAGGTGATAGAAAGATTGGCCTTTAAAGATCGGGATGAGGATTTAGTTTCCTACCTGCAGCAGATTTACCAGCGATTGAAGCTTATGAAAATGTTGCTCTCGGAGCAGGGGAGCATTTTTGTCCACCTGGATTGGCACAGCAGTCATTATGTCAAAATATTGCTGGACGAAATATTCTTAAGCGATAATTTTGTTAATGAGATTGTCTGGTGTTATGGGGGAGGAAGTGGAACGAGGAGGCATTTTCATCGTAAGCATGACCTGATTCTCTGGTATAGCAAGGGAAAAGATTATACTTTTAATCCCCAGTACCGGCCTTATACTGAAGGAACCTTACAAAGAGGACTTACCAGGGTTAAGGGCAAGAAATATAAATTGCATAAGGAAGGGGCGCTTTTGCAGGATTGGTGGGTAGATATAAATAAGATACTGAGTCCTACTGCTCGAGAGAATTTGAAGTTTCCTACCCAAAAACCGTTAGCTTTATTAAAGAGAATAATAGCTTCCGCTTCTAATCCGGGGGATTTAGTTGCCGATTTTTATGCTGGCTCCGGAACTACGGCTGAAGCCTGTGAAGAAATGAACAGATCTTGGATTTGCTGTGATAGCAGTAAATTAGCCATACAAAGCAGCCGCTATCGTTTGCATAGAAAAAAAGCTCGTCCCTTCCAGATAACAGAATTAATCGTTGAAGGTAGTGATGAAGGCAATGAAGGGCAAGAACAAGGAGAATTGGAGTTAATAGTACCAGAAGTTTGTTCTTATGATGAGAAGCAGGCTATGGTGAAATTAGGGATTTCTCGCTATGATTCTCCTTGTTTTCCTCTTGAGAATCGGAATTTTGTTTCATACCTTGATTTTTGGGAACTGGATTGGGATTATGATGGCTGTTTTTCTTCGCAATTACAAGTTATAAGAAAAAAGCCTGACTATAATCTCCCTTTGCCGCTGCAGTTAAGTATTCTATTACCTGAACAAGAGGAGTACCGTATGGCCATAAAAAGCTATGATATCTTTGGTAATTCGATAATAAAAAGCTTTACATCCCCAGGATGCAAATAAGGGGACGGCTTTCGTTAACCATCCCCGTATTTGCTAGATTCTTATGCGATTCTGCTTTAATAAATGCCAAATATCGCTTTCCTTGTAATCCCCTACCGGAAGCCAGGTTTCTGCAAAGACTTCCTCATCATTTAGTTCTTCCTTCCGCATTAAGGTTTTTCCAGATCTGTTTTCTGGATTCTTATAGCTCCCAATTTTAATCATCATAATTCTGACGGCCCTGAATGCTTTTGGCCAGATTATGGCCCAGCATATAGACTCCAGCGATAGAGACAGCATGCAATGCCCACCAACCGGGCTCCATAAAACTAAAGGTTCCTGGATCGACTTTGTCCTGGTGCATAAGCTTCTTGGCAAATGAATTTCTTCTATCCATTAGATCAGCCAACATGAATAAAACCTCCCTAAAATTATTAACCTCCATTGCTATTTTTCCCGCTAAAGAAAGCTTCTAAGAAAGTAAATAATCCCACAGTCGCCAGCTTAAAAAACTATTATTTTTGAACTCACTATAAAAAAAATAATGTCACTGCAAAAAGTAATAAATATGCATTAGTGTGCATAAATATACCGCTCAACAACCATAATAGCGATCGCAGGGTATTTAGGGGACGACCCCCGTGTCGTTCCGAATCAAGCGCAACAACCTTAATAGCGACTGCAAGGCATTGTAAGGGCGGTCTTCGACCGCCCGCTTTCACTTTCGCCAACGCTCGTTTTGTATATTCATGCAACCCTTATGCAACAAAAAGGGTTTTTTGCAGTGGAGTCAATATTAATATACTTTGCGCATTCATTAAGAGACTCAGCCAGGATATACTCTTGCCAAGATTAGATTTTTATGTTATCAATGGCTTTAGGATTTTTCCCATAGCTGTTGTCTGACAGATATGCAAAAATTAGAGGGTAAATTATGATAAGAACAGAAAAAGCAGCATTATGCTTTCTCCATGTCATTAAAGGGATAGGTAGCAAAAGCCTTTGGAAAATTAAAGATAGTTTTGGTAGCTTTGAGAATTGTTTAAAATCTGATTCCTCTGCTCTCTATGCTGCACTGAAACCGGAAATTGCGCAGGCTATTATTTCCCGACGCCAGCAAAGTAGTATATTCTTTTATTTAGAGCAGCTTGAAGATAAGGGAATCAATCTGGTGAGCTTTGAGGAGCCGGATTATCCACCAATGCTAAGAAATATCTACAGTCCTCCGTTTATGCTCTATTTTCGGGGTTATATGGAAAGTCTGGAAGAACTCTGTCTGGCTGTTGTTGGCTCCCGGGCAGCCAGCGATTATGGCAGGACTACGGCTAGAAAACTGGGCAATAACCTGGCTTCCCGGGGAATAAGCGTGGTAAGTGGCATGGCCCGGGGTATTGATGCGGAAGCACATCGTGGGGCCCTTGATGCAGGCGGCAGAACTGTTGCAGTATTGGGGAGCGGTCTTAATGTTATTTATCCACGGAGTAATACGCGACTATACCATGAAATAATTGAGCATGGAGTAGTAATCAGTGAGTTTCCTCTGGACACCAACCCTGATGCGAGGAATTTTCCCATGCGTAACCGCATAATATCCGGTATTAGCCGGGGGGTGGTTGTGGTCGAAGCACGGGCCAGAAGCGGGGCTTTGATTACAGCAGATTTTGCCCTGGAGCAGGGAAGGGATGTCTTTGCTGTTCCCGGGCCGATCAATCGGGAAAGCAGTTTGGGGGCTAATAATCTAATCAAACAAGGAGCTAAATTAATAACGGGGGTTGAAGATATTATCGAGGAGTATTATGATATCACAATACCAGAAAGTGAGTGCCCGGTGCAGGAGCAATTACTATTTCTGGACGAACAGGAAAGAGTGCTTATTAATTGCCTGGCTGAAAATTCCTTGCTTTTTGATGATATAATAGCCAGTACCGGTTTCACCATAGGGCAACTCAGCAGTCTTTTGTTGAAGTTGGAATTGGCAGGCATAGTAAAGTCTTTGCCGGGCAATTACTATGGTAAAGTGTGAAACTCTTAGGATAAAACAATAGAAGTCAAACGGAGAGGTGATTATTTTTGGCAGGAACTACATTGCTCATTGTGGAATCGGCGGCCAAAGCCAGAACCCTGGGAAAATTTTTGGGCAAGGGCTATAAAATAAAAGCATCGGTTGGACATGTGCGTGACCTACCCAAGAGTAAATTGGGAGTCGATGTGGAGAACAATTTTGAACCCCAGTATATTACTATCCGTGGCAAAGGGGATATCCTAAAGGATATTAAGGACGAATCCCAGAAAGCCAGCCGGGTTTTACTGGCAACGGACCCTGACCGTGAAGGTGAAGCTATAGCCTGGCACCTGCAGAATGCCATGAAAATCCCGCCGGAGGAAAATTGCCGGATAGAATTCAATGAGATTACCCGCGAAGCTGTAAAAAAGGCCATTAAGAATTCGCGGCCGGTGGATTTGAGCCGGGTGAATGCTCAGCAGGCCCGCCGGGTTCTTGACCGCCTGGTAGGCTACAACCTGAGCCCTTTGCTCTGGAGTAAAATTCGCAAGGGCCTGAGCGCAGGTCGAGTACAATCAGTGGCTTTAAAACTAATTTGTGACCGGGAAGAGGAAATTAGGAACTTTATCCCTCAGGAATATTGGACCATAGAAGCTATTTTTGCTGCCAAGGCCAAGAGTTGCTTTACTGCTCGTCTGGCTAGCTACCAGGGGAAGAAAATCGAAATTAGCAGCGAAAAAGAGGCTAAGCTGATAAGAGAATACCTTGAAGAGGCAAGTTTTTCAGTGCTCAAGGTGGTGAGAAAGGAAAAACGCAAGAATCCTAATCCTCCTTTCATTACCAGCACTTTACAGCAGGAAGCTTCCCGGAGACTAAATTTCTTCTCCAATCGAACCATGCGGGTAGCCCAGGAATTGTATGAAGGTTTGGAAATCGGGAAAGAGGGAACGGTAGGGTTAATTACCTATCTAAGAACTGATTCTACCCGGGTGGCCAGCTCGGCGCAAATGGAAGCCCTGGACTTTATTCGCTCCAAGTTTGGCGCGGAATATGCTCCGGCCAGCCCCAACGAATATAAGAGCAGGAAATCAGCCCAGGATGCCCATGAAGCTATTCGTCCTACGTCTGTTCAGCGGACTCCGGAAAGTGTAAAAGCTTTTTTAAGCCGGGATCAGTATCGCCTGTATCAATTGATATGGAATCGCTTTGTTTCCAGCCAGATGACCCCTGCTGTCTATGACACCTTGACGGTAGACATCCAGGCAGGAGATTATGGTTTTAGAGCCAGTTCATCTCAGCTGAAATTCATTGGCTACAAGAAGGTCTACAGCGAAAATGAGGAAGAAGAGCAGAAGAACAGCATCCCGCAGCTCAAAAAGGGAGATCAGGTATTGTTGCACGAGCTAAAGCCAGAGCAGCATTTCACTCAGCCTCCACCCCGTTATAGTGAGGCTAGTCTGATTAAATTACTGGAAGAAAAAAACGTTGGCCGTCCCAGTACTTATGCTCCCACTATCGATACCCTTTTAAAGCGCAACTATGTGGAAAGGCAGAACAAGCAGTTTATCCCCACTGAACTGGGCTTTATTGTAGTGGATTTACTAAAGGAGCATTTTGCCAACATTCTGGATTTGGAATTCACCGCCCGGATGGAGGGTGAACTGGATCTGGTAGAGGAAGGAAAACTGGAATGGAAAAAGGTGGTAAGAGATTTTTACGAACCCTTTCACGCCGACCTGGAGAAGGCCCGGGAATTGGCCCAAAAGATTGAGATTAAGGATGAAGAGGCCGGAAAGGAATGTCCGCAGTGTGGGCGACCAATGCTTATAAAACACGGACGTTTTGGTAAATTCATGGCATGTTCGGGTTTTCCTGAATGCCGCCATACTCAATCAATAAACCAGGAACTGGGGCTGGAATGCCATCTTTGCCAGGGTTCTATTGTAGCTTTAAAAAGTAAAAAAGGCCGGACATTTTATGGTTGCAGCAATTATCCCCAGTGTAGTTTTCGCTCCTGGGATAAACCAACGGGGAAAACCTGTCCCCACTGTGGAGATGCGATAGTTGAGAAGGTCAATAAAAAGAAAGAAAGCACACAGATTTGTCAGAATCCTGAGTGTAGGAAGAAAGCGGAAATGGAGGACTGATTTGCTGCAGGTCAATGTAATCGGTGGGGGATTAGCGGGTTGCGAAGCGGCCTATTATCTAGCGCAAAAGGGCATAAAAGTCCGTCTCTGGGAAATGAGGCCGCAAAAAACTACGCCCGTACATAAAACAGCAGATTTAGCGGAACTGGTTTGCAGCAATTCCCTTAAATCCGAACAGCCCAATACTGCTCAGGGCTTATTAAAAAGAGAAATGAGGATATTGGGATCTCTCTTGCTGTCATGTGCGGAAAGGGCCAGGGTGCCAGCGGGATCTGCTCTAGCAGTGGATCGGGAGCTTTTTGCGCGGCTGGTAAGCCAAACTATTCTTTCTTGTCCCAGCATTGAATTATGCCGGCAGGAGTTAAGCTCAGTGCCAGCGGGGGAATTATCTATTGTTGCTACCGGTCCTCTAACCTCCGAGGCACTGGCTTCTGATTTAAAGCAACTTGGCGGAGAGGAAAACCTTTTTTTCTATGATGCAGTGGCCCCTAGTATTACAGCGGGAAGTCTGGATATGAACAAGGTTTTTAGGGCTTCTCGCTATGGTAAGGGAAGTGCTGACTATCTGAACTGTCCCCTGGATCGCGAAGAATATGAACTGTTTTATGAGAATTTAATTAATGCTGATATTAAGGCGGGACACAGTATTGATAAAGGGCTTTTTTTTAATGCCTGCATGCCCGTAGAAGTATTGGCCCGTCTGGGTAAGGATGCATTGAGATACGGTCCTATGAGGCCAGTGGGCCTGGAGATACCAGGAAGCTCAAAAAGGGCTTATGCTGTACTACAACTGCGTCAGGAAGACCAGGCCGGAACTATATATGGAATGGTTGGCTTTCAAACCCGTATGCGCTGGGGGGAACAGATTCGGGTTTTTCGCTTAATTCCTGGTTTGGAACAGGCTGATTTTGTTCGCTATGGAGTAATGCATCGCAATACTTATATCAATAGTCCCAAGCTATTGGAGCCCAGCCTGCAATGCAAAAAGAGGCCGGAGATTTTCTTTGCCGGACAGATTACCGGGGTTGAAGGTTATATGGAGTCAGCTGCTACTGGAATTATTGCCGGAATTAATGTGTCCAGGTGGCTACAGGGAAAAGAGCTATTGATCCCTGATAAAGCTACTATTATTGGAGCTTTGCTGGATTTCATCAGCAACTCTAGCAGTAAGGACTTCCAACCGATAAATGCCAATTTTGGCCTCATGCCGCCACTGGATCCGCCGATAAGAGACAAGTCCCAAAGGTATCTGGCCTATGTAGAACGGGCGTTGAACAAAATGAGAGAATTTTCAGAATCTTTGTTAAACTAGTTGTAAAGTAATAGTTATTATGCTAGCATTTTTTTATAGCTTACAGAAAAGAGGGGTAGTATCCTGCTTTTTCAATATATTGAGGCATTCATGAATCATATGCGAGTGGAAAAAACTGCTTCCAATCTTACCTTGCTGAGTTATAAAACCGATTTATCTCAGTTTTTTGCTTTTCTATCCCAAAAGAATGGGATAGCTCCTGAGCAAGTTGGAGCCGAGTTGCTAAACCACAATACGCTTAGACAGTATCTGGCACAAATGCAGGAGAAGGGTTTATCACGTGCCACCATGGCCCGAAAACTGGCAGCCCTCAGATCCTTTGTCAAGTTTTTATGCCGGGAAAATATACTGACCGACAATCCCATAGCCGCTGTTTCCACACCTAAACAGGAGCGGAAGTTGCCCAAATTTCTTTATACCCGGGAAATAGACCTGCTGATGAACGCAGCGGATAAGACAACGGTAGCAGGTAAAAGAGATTGGGCCATATTGGAAACCCTCTATGCTTCCGGCCTACGGGTTAGCGAGCTTACCCAGTTGGATAAGCGGGACATTGATTTTCAGGAAAATTATGTTAAGGTTTTAGGCAAGGGTGGCAAAGAAAGAGTTGTCCCTCTGGGCAGTAAGGCTAGAGAGGCTTTATTACTTTACTTGGAGAAGGGAAGAGGCTATATGGAAGTCAAGGGTCATCCCTGCCCAGCCCTGTTCCTTAATAAAAATGGTCAGCGCTTAAGTCAGAGGAGCGTCCGCAATATCATAAACAAATATGTCTCAAGTATTGCCATAAATCAGAAAATCAGCCCCCACACCCTGCGGCATTCCTTTGCTACCCATTTGCTTAACAATGGTGCTGATTTACGGTCAGTTCAGGAATTGTTGGGCCATGTTAAATTGTCCACTACCCAGATTTATACCCACCTGACCAGAGAGAAGATAAAAGATATTTACCAGGAGACTCATCCACGGAAGTAAAATTTTATAGGAATTATTTCATTCCGTCTTCTTCATGAGCCTTAGCGAAAGGAATGGTTATATATATGTTTCAAGCAACTACCATAATTGCGGTGAGAAAGAATCAGCAAACGGCCATAGCTGGTGATGGCCAGGTAACCCTGGGTCAGAATACCGTCATGAAACAGAATGCCAAAAAGATAAGGAGGCTCTATGAAGGCAAGGTAGTAGCCGGTTTTGCCGGGGCGGTCGCGGATGCCTTCACCCTTTTTGCCAAATTCGAAGAAAAACTCAAGCAGGCCGGGGGCAACCTTAGCAAGGCAGCGGTGGAAATCGCCAAGGAATGGCGCTCTGATCGGATTCTCCGGCGTCTTGAAGCTCTCTTGATTGTAGCAGATGCGGAGAGGATTTTTCTCATTTCCGGCAGCGGTGAGTTAATAGAGCCTGATGATGGAATTGCGGCCATTGGTTCGGGAGGGGCCTATGCTCTGGCTGCAGCCCGCGCCTTGAATAGTTTTAGTGAGCTGGATGCTCGGGAAATTGCGGTTGAATCCTTGAAAATAGCTTCTGGTATTTGTGTCTATACCAATGACCAGATTTCAGTAGAAGTAATCGAAAAATAGCCATAAAGGGGGGTTCGTATTGTTCAAGCTTACTCCACGGGAAATAGTCGAAGAATTGGATAAGTATATAATTGGCCAGAGAGAGGCCAAGAAAGCGGTGGCTATAGCCTTGAGAAACCGCTATCGCAGGAAACTGCTTTCGAATGAACTCCGGGAGGAAATCTACCCTAAGAATATTATTATGATTGGCTCTACTGGAGTAGGCAAGACCGAAATTGCCCGACGCCTGGCCCGGCTGGTAAAGGCTCCTTTTATCAAAGTGGAAGCCAGCAAGTTCACCGAGGTGGGTTATGTTGGCCGGGATGTTGATTCCATGGTTCGAGATCTGGTGGAGACTTCGATTCGCCTGGTCAAGCAGGAAAGGTTGGAAGCGGTGGAGCAGAAAGGCCGTCAGATGGCAGAGGAAAGAATCATTGATTTATTGCTGCCCTTCGATGGAATGAAGACCAAGAGTCCCAAAAATCCGTTTGAATTTCTGCTGGGGTCAATACAGGAGAGGGAAGAAGTGGACCATGAAAGCGAACGGCGCCATAGAGAAATTGGGCAACAAAGAGAGATTCTCCGGCAAAAAATTAATCGCTTGGAGTTGGAAGATGAAATTATTGAAATTGAGGTTGAAGAGAAGAACCCTTCTTTTATGGAGATTTTTTCTGGTTCAGGGGTAGAGGAGATGGGTATTAACCTGCAAGATATGTTTGGAAACCTTATGCCCCGCAATAAGAAAAAAAGAAAAGTAAGTATTGCCGAAGCCCGAAGGATTTTAACTTATGAAGAGAGCCAGCGTTTGCTGGACATGGACGAAATTCATCGCGAGGGCATTAAACGAGCGGAAGAAGACGGCATTATATTTTTAGACGAGATAGACAAAATAGCCAGCAAAGAGAACAGTTACGGTCCCGATGTATCGCGCGGCGGAGTACAGAGGGATATACTGCCTATAGTTGAGGGATCCACGGTAGTAACCAAATATGGACCTGCCCGGACCGATCATGTTTTATTCATTGCTGCTGGAGCTTTCCATGTATCCAAGCCCTCGGATCTGATTCCTGAATTACAAGGTAGGTTTCCTATCCGGGTAGAGTTGGAAAGCTTGAAAAGGGAGGACTTAAAGAGAATACTAACTGAGCCCCACAATTCTCTCATAAAGCAATATATAGCTTTATTGTCAACGGAAAAGCTAAGCATAGATTTCACCCCTGAAGCTATTGATTATATTGCCGAAAGGGCTTATGAGGTCAATTCCCGAACTGAGGATATAGGAGCCCGTCGTTTGCATACGGTAATGGAGAAGCTCTTGGAAGACCTGCTCTTTAATTCCCCTGACATGGCGGGGGAGAAGCTAGTTATTAATATAGATTATGTTGCCGAGAGACTGGACCGTATAGTTGAAGACGAGGACCTTAGCCGCTATATCTTATAGAAGTATGTATCAATAACCCTGGGCTATGGGTGTTTAGAAAGAAAAGTCGTCGGTCGTTGGAAAGCGAAAGACGGAAGGGTTAACTTTTATTCCTATCGATTGTTATCTGCCCCCGGCCATGGGGGTTAGTTAATTATCTATTTTAAAGGAGGTTGTTGCATGTCAAAAAGTCTATTGGAAAAATCTAGAGCCATCAATAAAATTCTCCAAAAAATTGCGGGTCACCCGGTAAACTTTTTCGAGATAGCCGATGTACTATGCAGGAACCTGGAATGTACGGTTTTTATTGTGGGCAGGAGGGGGCAAATAGGAGGTTATGCTTTTGCCGAAGGGGCTATATGTCAGGATATACAGCAGTTGATTAAGCATGCGGAGCGTTTTCCGGAGAGTTTTAACCAGGAATTGCTAAACATTTACGAAACCCAAACCAACATAATACTAAAGGATGGGCGTAAATGCCTTTTTAATCCGGATAATGTCAACTGCAGTTGTTCAGCGCGAATTTGGTCCATTACCCCGGTTTTTGGTGGTGCCAGGAGGATTGGCACCCTAATTTTTATGAGAGATAAAGTTAAATTTACGGAAGAAGATATTGTTTTAATCGAATATGGTGCCATGGTGATGGCCAATGAGATAATGCGTATCAGAACCGAAAGGATTGAGGAAGAAGCACGGAAAAAAGCCTCAGTGCAAATTGCCCTGGCCACCCTCTCCTATTCCGAAAAAGAGGCCATAGACCACATCATCGCCGAGCTCAAGGGAAAAGAGGGACTGCTGGTAGCCAGCCGGATTGCGGATAAAGTAGGGATTACTCGTTCCGTGATTGTAAGCGCTCTACGCAAATTCGAAAGTGCCGGGGTAATTGAGTCTCGTTCATTAGGAATGAAAGGGACTTATATCAAGGTTTTGAATGACTACCTGTTTGAGGAATTAAGGAATCATGCTTAAGGCATGTCGAAGGATATCTAAAAATAGCACAACAGTCCTGGGACTAACCGCGAGGTTAGTCATTTTTTTTGTTATTAGGCAAATTATAGAAAGGGCAGGGAAGGAAATAGCGTATTTAGGTAGAAGTATAGAAGATGGGTAAATTATGTTAGGGGTGATGCTATGCTGGAAAAGATTCTAGAATCCAAGACGCATTCCTTGCTTAACAAAGCCATGGATGTAGGCACTTTGCGCAACGATGTTATCGCTGACAATATTGCCAATGTTGATACTCCCAAATTCAAAAGAAGAGAAGTCATTTTTGAGGAAAAAATGAAAAAGGCCTTGGAAGGAACCGCAGTTCAGCGCGAGCTAAATCTAACCAATTCTCGGCATATCCAAATCGAAGGGAATACCCCGGATGTAAAACCCGAGATTCGGGTTTTGGAGGATCTCACTTTTCGCAATGATGAGAACAATGTGGATATCGATACCGAGATGGCTAAAATGAAAAAGAACAGCATCAATTATGACGCAGTCAGTCGCAGTATGAGTAACGAGATTCGTTTATTGCGGATGGCTATTACCGGAAGGGGGTAGTTGATATTGGGATTCTTGAATAGTATAGATATCAGTGCGTCAGGCCTTACTGCTCAACGCTTGCGCCTGGATACCATAGCCAGTAATATGGCCAATGTGGAAACCACCCGGGTGGACAGGCGAACCGGTCCTTATCGTAGACAGGTGGTGGTCTTTGAAGCACGGAATGCTGCGGCTCCAAAAAAGCGCTTCCAGAAGTTTCTGGAAGAACAGACTGAGGTTTTTAATGCCGTCAATTCAGGTGTAAGGGTTAAGCAGATCCGGGAGATAAATGAAAACGAAGCACCTTATCGCCGGGTCTATGATCCGTCCCACCCAGAAGCAGATAATGAAGGCTATGTAAACTACCCCAATGTGAATATAGTTGAAGAGATGATAAACATGATATCCGCAACTCGGGCCTATGACGCTAATGCGCAGGTGATAGAAGCTACCAAAAGCATGGCTATGAGAGCTCTGGATATTGGAAGGTAAGGGGGGACTGCTAAATGAATTTAGGTGCTCTGGATAGCATTACGCTGGCGGGCGTTAACCCGAGTCAACCCCCAGCAGCGAAAAATTCACCGAGTAGTAAGGAAAGTGGTTTTTTTAACTATTTGAAAGATGCCTTGCAGGAGGTGGATGAGCTGCAGAAAGAAGCGGCTAGCAGTGCAGAGAAACTGGCTCTGGGTGACGAAACCTACCTCCATAATACCATTCTGGCTTATGAGAAAGCCAACCTGGCCTTGCAGTTGACGGTGGAAATTAGGAACAAGGTAATGGAGGCATATCAGGAATTAATGCGCATGCAGATGTAAGATTGCTTTGGGGAGTTTGATATTTGATAATGGAGAGCTTTAAGGAGAATCTCAAGCAGATGGCTGGGCGGGCCTCAGAGTTCTGGCAGAACATGAACCTGAACCAGAAGGTACTGGCTGGTGGAGGGGTATTGCTCATTTTGGCGGCCGCTATAATCCTGGTAATAAGCAGTTCCCAGGGTACACCTTATGATGTACTATATGCCGAATTAGATAAAAAAGATGCTTCCCAGATAATGGCCAAGCTGGATGAAGACAAGGTGCCTTACAAGTTGGAGGACAGCGGCACCACCATACTGGTTCCTCCTACCCTAAAGGATAAAACCCGCCTCACTTTGGCCAGCGAAAACCTTCCCCGGGGGGAGACCGGTTTTGAATTGTTTCAAGAAAGCAAATTCGGGGAAACTCAAATCGACAAAAAAGTTAAATACCAGGTGGCATTGCAGGGAGAATTGGCGCGTAGCATCCAGAGTCTGGACAAAGTAAAAGCGGCCAAAGTCAACCTGGCTTTACCCGAGCCTACACTTTTTTCTGACAACGAAGAGTTGCCCAAGGCTTCGGTAGTAGTTAATACCAGGGAAGAAGGAAAACTTAGTCCCAAGGAGATTCAGGGGATAATCAACCTGGTAGCCAATAGTGTAGACAAGCTCACCCCCGAAAATGTGGTAATTATTGACCAGAACGGCAACCTGGTATCAGAAAACCTGCCTGTAGCGGATGGAGATACCAGCGAGACGGTAAAATGGCAAATGGCCGTGAAGAGACAGTATGAAAAGGAAAAACAGGATGCCATACAGAGCATGTTGGATAAGAGCCTGGGCCAAAACAACTCGGTAGTTCGGGTTAATGCGGAATTGGATTTTGATAATAAAGAGCAGAAAGATGAGCTCTATACTCATGATGATGCCGGGCCTTTCGTACGCAGTGAAGAGATAAAAAAGGAATCCGGAACCGATACCACCCAGCCCGTTGTAGGTGTACCCGGAACCGACACCGATATACCTCAATACCAGGAGGTAAATGCTGAAGGAGGGGTATCTACTTATGACAAGAGCAGCAAGATTAGGAATTATGAAATAAACAAGACCGAGAAAGTAACCAAAGTCGCCAAAGGGGATGTCAAGTATGATTATTTGACGGTAGCAGTACTGGTCAATAGTAAAGCAACCGAACCCTTGAAATTAGGTGAAACAGAAGAAGAAAAAATAGCTACTATTCGAAATATAGTAGCCACTGCTTGTGGTCTCAGGGAAAATCGGAAAGACGAGAATGTGCGACTGGAAGATAATATATCGGTGGCCTTTGTTGATTTCTATACCGAACCCCAGGCGGAAGCTCCCGGGGGAACAATGGATCAAATAATGCGTTCCCCTCTTACCCCGTGGTTATTAGCGTTCTTAGTCGTCCTCATAATTCTCCTGGCCTGGTGGTTGATGCAGCGCCGCGCGAGAAGGCGGGCTGAGGAAGAAGCCGAAGAAGAGGCCGATATTGATACATTGATCCAGGAGGAAATAAGGTTGGAAGACCTGATAGATGTCGGCTTGAGTCCAGAAGAAAAAGAAAGGCGTAAGATTAAAGAAGAGATTGACCGAATTATAAATGAAAATCCCGAAACCGCAGCCCAGGTACTCAGAACCTGGCTGGCAGAAGATTAGAGGTGGTCACAACTGGCAGTTAAGACTAGTCTCAGCGGAAAGCAAAAAGCGGCAAACTTTTTAATATTTTTGGGTCCAGAGAAGTCAGCCCAGTTATTTCGGCATATGAATGAAGAAGATATTGAACAGTTGACCCTGGAAATTGCCAATGTTCGCAAGGTGCCCACGGAAAAAATGGATGAAATATTCCGCGAGTTTTACGAAATGTGCCTGGCCAGCCAGTTTATTGGCCAGGGAGGAATTGACTATGCCAAAGAAGTGCTGGAAAAGGCTTACGGCATGGAAAAAACTATGGAGATTATCGGGAGGATATCCTCTTCGTTGCAGGTTCGTCCTTTCGATTTTATTCGTAAGACCGAACCCTCTCATTTATTGAACTTTATTCAATCTGAACACCCCCAGACCATAGCATTGATATTAGCATATCTGGAACCGGAAAAGGCTTCCATTATTCTCGGGGCTCTTCCTCCAGATAGACAGGCAGAGGTAGCCAAAAGGATAGCCATAATGGATACCACTTCGCCCGAAATAATTAAGGAAGTGGAAAGGATCCTGGAGCGCAAGTTGTCCTCCATAGCACCACAGGAATTGACTGCTGCCGGCGGAGTCAAGGCAGTGGTGGAGATTATTAATCGAGTTGATCGAAGTACCGAAAAGACCATTATGGAAACCCTGGAGGTGCAGGATCCCGAGCTGGCAGAAGAGATCAAAAAATTAATGTTTGTATTCGAGGATATTGTCATGATAGACGATCGTTCGGTGCAAAGAGTCTTGCGCGAGGTGGAATCACAGGATTTGGCCCTGGCCCTGAAGGGTGCCAGCAACGAAGTATCCCAGAAGATATACCACAATATGTCCACCCGGGCCTCGGATATGTTGCGCGAAGATATAGAGTTCATGGGACCGGTAAGATTGCGTGATGTGGAAGAAGCCCAGCAGCGCATTGTTAATATTATTCGCCGTTTGGAGGAATCTGGTGAGATAGTAGTAGCCCGTGGCGGAGGGGATGAGGTAATTGTCTAAAGTTATTAAGGGTTCCGATCTGTTCTTATTTCAGCCCAAGGTAATTGATCTTACTTCTATCTATGAATTAAAAAAACAGGTGGAGTCGGAAAACCTGGTGGTTCAGGAAGAAATGAGCCAGGAAGAATTGCTGGACAATGAAATAATATTGAAGCAGGTAGAATTGGAAGAGCTCAAGCAGGAAAGTAAAAGAATAGTTAACGAGACCGAAAAGACAGTAATACAACTGCTGGACAAAGTCCGGGAGGAGTCCCGAAGCATTATAGCCGAGGCCCGGGAAGAAGCTGAGGTGATCCGCCAACAGGCAGTGGAAGAGGCGCATGAACTGCGGGTTCACAAGCAGAAGGAAGGATATGAAGTTGGCCTCAAAAAAGCCCAGGAGGAAATCGAAGCTGACCGCCTGCTGGCTTTGCAGGAAAGCCAGAGGATACTGGAGGAAGCCCGTCAAAACAAGGTGCAGATAATGAAGTCCAGCGAAGCTGACATGGTACGTCTGGTTATGGCGGTAGCCAAGAAGATTATTGGAGGCGAGCTGGAAACCAACCCCCAGGTGATTATTAATATTCTGCGGGAAGGCCTGAATTACCTGGATAACCCCAAGAACATAACGGTTTATGTAAACCCCCGTGAAGTTGAGAAGATATTTGAAGTAATGCAAAGCGAATCTTTTAACGATATTGGTAGTAATGAGATCCCATTTAAGGTTTCGCCCGATAAGCGCGTAGAAGCGGGAGGATGTACCCTGGAGAGCGATGCCGGATCAGTCGATGCCCGCCTGGAAACCAGGATTGCCAGCGTAGAAAAAGCAATTCAGGAAGTGGCTTCTGATGAATAAGGCTTCGGCGCTTCCTTTGGAAAAATATTTGGATGCACTGGACAAAACCACCACCTGCCAGCTTAAAGGCCGGATATCACAGGCTATCGGCCTGACCATTGAAGCCACCGGCCCCCGGGTAAGAATGGGGGAACTGTGTTTTTTACAAACCAATTATAGTGATCGTCAGTTGATCCCGGCAGAAGTGGTTGGCTTCAAGGATAATAAGATACTACTTATGCCTCTGGGCAATCTTGAAGGTATCGGTCCGGGCAGCGGACTCTTGGCCAGTGGGACTACTCTTCGGGTTCAAGTAGGCATGGAATTGGTGGGCCGGGTTCTGAATGGAATGGGCGAACCAATCGACGACAAGGGTAGGATAAAGTCAGAGACAAGCTACCCGGTAACTAACCAACCGCCCAACCCCCTGAAAAGAAAACGTATCACTGAAGTCCTGCAGGTGGGAGTGAAGGCTATTGATGGTCTGGTTAGCATAGGTAAAGGCCAGAGAATGGGAATACTGGCGGGCAGTGGAGTGGGTAAGAGTACCTTGATTGGGATGATTGCCCGCAATACGGAAGCTGATATCAATGTTATTGCTCTAATTGGGGAACGGGGGCGTGAAGTCCGGGAATTTCTGGAGCGCGACCTGGGGGAAGAAGGCCTGGCAAAATCCGTGGTAGTGGTAGCAACATCGGATCAGCCTGCCCTGGTTAGATTGAAAGGTGCCTTTGTGGCTACCAGTATTGCCGAATACTTTCGCGACCAAGGCAAAGATGTGCTGTTGTTGATGGATTCTGTAACTCGTTTTGCCCTGGCCCAGCGTGAAATCGGTCTGGCCATTGGCGAGCCACCGGCTACCAGGGGTTATACTCCTTCGGTGTTTGCCCTGCTCCCTAAACTCTTGGAGAGGGCGGGAACCTCGGAAAAGGGAACTATTACGGGCTTGTATTCAGTGTTGGTGGAGGGCGACGACCTGAATGAACCCATTACTGATGCGGTTCGCGGAATATTGGATGGACATATTGCCTTAAGCCGAAGCCTGGCGGCCATGAATCTTTACCCGGCTATTGATGTTGGGCAGAGTATCAGTCGCGTTATGATTGACATTGCATCTCCTGAACATAGCGAAAATGCGAAGCGCTTCAGGAGCATACTGGCTACCTATGAAGAAGCTCGGGATCTCATTGATATTGGAGCCTATAAGAAGGG